>JALOQC010000125.1 GCA_025453555.1 Myxococcota bacterium
CAACGCGCGCAGAAGTCGAGCACGTGGCGCGTGCCTTCGACGTTCACCTTCACCGCGAGATCGCGACCGACCGCGAGGTCGTAGACGGCGGCGAGGTGGTAGACCTCGACCACGTCCTTCGCGAGCTCGGCCGCGTTCGCGAGCCCGAGGTCGGGGCGCACGATGTCGCCGCGCACGAGCTCGATGCGGCCCTTCACCGACGGGTGCGCGGCTTCGATCTCGGCGCGCGCCTTCTTGGCGTCCGCTTCGTAGCGCTCCTGCACGATGCAGACGGCCTTGCGATCCGGCGAGCGCTCCAGCACGCGCCACAGCAGCTCGCGCCCGAGAAAGCCCGGAAACCCCGTGAAGAACACCGACTTCGCCATGCTCACACCTCGGCTGATCGGGGCATCCGGGACGCGGCGCGGACACGACGCGTCGTTGCGCGCCGCACACCTCGGTCGCGCTCGCCGAACACCCGTCGACGTGCGCGGGGCTTAGCAGGTTCGGGCCGAAAGTCGCGCGAACGAAGGCGAGCGGACGACGCACGGGTGCGCGCGAAACTGCGAGAGGATTTGGAGCCTGATCCAGGATGGGCGCCGGCGCTTCGCGCCTTGGGCACGCACCCTGCGCAAGACTTCGGCGTGCGGATGCCCCCACGGCACCCACCCAGACCACGAATCACTCGCGTGCTGGATACGATGCCCACGATGAACCGAAGTCCCGCGAGGCGACTCCTACCTTGCGTTGGCCGCTCCGACGTTCCCGTCGCGGCGATCCTCATCGGCGTGCTCTTCGGCTGCCAGCCGTACCAAGAGTTTCAAATCACCTACCGCGACGCGTCGCGGCTGCACGTCGAGGTCGCGGAAGAGTCGACCGGCGGGATCGCGACCGGCGAGGGTGAGCTCGTTCGACAGGACGCCGTCGTCACGCTCGAGCCCGGACGAGTCGGGGTGGTCGAAGCGCGACCGCCGGGCGGGCGATGGGTTCGCCCGTACTCCCTCGCGGTCTCTCGCGCCGTCGATGGGAGCGTCGACGTCGAGGTCGAGGTCGACGGATACGATCGCCATCGCCTGCGTCTCGTGTCGGAGGAGCAAGTCCTGCGCGTCGAGTCGATCGACCTGCGAGAGGCCATCGCGCACGGCTTCGGCTTCACACGGACGCCGGACGGTCGTTTCGGTGTTCATTTCGCGGTCGCACCCCACGGACCGGGGTTTCAGCGCGATCGCGCCCGCACGGATGGTCGATCGTCGCCGCCGCTGGTGGCGTCCGTTTGGGGAGACGAGCGGGACGTGCTCGAGATCCGACGGACGACCGGTGTCTCACGTCTCCGACCGTTCATGGCCATCTTGGCGACGTTCAGTGCAGGGATCGGGGCGGCGGGCGTCGTCCTCTCCGTGCGTTCCAGGCAGTTCCTTCCCATGGGGATCGTGATGGTCTCCCTCGCGACTCCTCTGCTGATCTTCTCCCTCGTTCAGCTCCTGAGGCCGAGGCGAACCAGCTCCTGGAACGTCCGGCAAGCGTTGGAGTGGGCAGCGCGTCTCGATCCTGCCCACTGAGCTTCTCCGAGGGTCTGTCGCCCGACCCTCCCCCGCGGGGCATGAAGCCCCGAGTGGCCCCCTCCCGCGAGCCTACGCTCGCTTCGCGAGCTGCGCGCCGTCCGGTAGGGCGGCTTGCGAAATCGGCCGAGCTTCTTTTCGGAAACGGCCAGCTCACGAAGCGCGCTCGTTCTTCAAAAGCGAATCCGCGCGACCTCCGCCTGGTCCCCACGATCGCGCAGGCTCACCACGTGACGCTCGATGCGTTCGCGATCGGTGCCGACGTGTTTGACCACCGTGAGCGTCACGTAGGTGCGCGCGACGAGGCGGTTGCCGTTGTTGCCGTAGTACTTCGCGACCACGCGGTACTCGCCTTCGAGCGCTTGGCGCGCTTGGAAACGTTCGGGGCCGAAGCCTTGCGTGACGTCGTCGAGGAGCTCGCCGCCGCTGCCGGTCTGGCGGTGGCCGTAGTAGCAGTCTTCGCCGCGTGGATCGGTGACCCAGAGATCGATGTCCGTGTTGTCGGTGTTCCAGGTCATCGTCACGCGCAGGTCCGCTTCGGGCAGACGCAACGCGAGGCTCTGCTCGCGCTCGGCGAGGAACGACGCGAGGGGAGTGCGCGGTGCTTGGCGCTGCCACGCGCGCGCGAAGAGCGCGTACTCCTCGTGGGCGATCTGCTGCACGCCGCGGAATCGCTGGTCCCACTGCCCGCTCGCGACCGCTTCGTAGAGCAACGCGGTCAGCGAAGGGCGGCGCGTCCAGAGCACGAGCGCGAGGTCGCGGTAGCTCTGCGGCTCGTACGGGCGCTGCTCGAGCACCGCGAGGAAGAGCTCCGCTGCTTCGGCGTCCGCGCCCCAGCTCGAGAGCGTGTAGCCCACGAGGCGCGCGACCTCGGAGCTCGAGGGCGCGTTCTCGATCGCGCTCGAGATCGCACGGATCGCGGCGCCCTTTTCGCCTTCGCGCTGGCGACGCTCCGCTTCGTCGCGGAAGTGTTCGACGTCGGCGTCGGGGCCGAGCTCGCGTCGGTAGCCGCGCGGCGCGTCGTCGGCCGACACGAGCGGGATCGCGACGCGGCCGCCCACGAAATCCTGCGGCTCGCGCGAGACCATCGCGGACAGACGCGTGAGGATCTCGGGTGGAAGTCGGTGATGCTCGACGCCCGCCCGCAGCGCGCGCTCGAGGCGCTCCCACGAGGTGCGCGCTCCCCCGCGCTGACGGCTCACGTCGCGTACGAGCGCGTCGATCGCGGCGCCCGCTTGGCGGCGCTCCTCCGTCAGATCGAACTGCTCGTACTCCGCGTCGGTCTCGAGCACGAGGAACGAGGTCACGCGGCTCGGCACGCGGTAGTGTTGCGACAACGCGACCGCGAGCTCTTCGAGCGAGGCGTCGTGGGTCGCGAGCAGGTGCGCGATCGCGATCTCGGCCCACGCGCGCGACGCGAGCTCTCCCGACGGCGCGAGCGAGACGCGGTGTCGCTCTTCGTGCGGCACGCCGTTGCGCCGACCTTCGAGCACGAGGGTGCCTTCGCCGCCGCGGTCGAGCTTGCCCGCCACGAGCAGCTCGCCGCCCTCCGCGAGGGTCGCGGCGCCGCCCGCGATGAGCACCTCGCTGCCGACGTCTTGGCCCTGCGCGTCCACGATCCGCGCGCGCTCCACCGAGAAGCCCGTGCGTTGGTGCGCGGTCGCGCAGCCGTCGAGGCTCGCGCGCGAGAGGCAGTTGAACACGCCGCCGCTCGCGGCGAGGCGACGCAGGAGCTCGAGGTTCTCCGCGCCGAGGCCGGTGCGGTACGCGAAGAAGCGTGCCTGCCACGGCGAGCGCGCGGCGAACCGACGCACGAGCGTGTCCGCGTCGCGCTCGCCCCACGAGAGCGCGCCGTCGGTCAGCAGGAAGACGTCGAGCGCACCACGCGCCTCCATCGGCGGGGTCGCGAGCGCGTCGAGGGCGGCGCCGAGATCGGTCGCGCCTTCGAGGAGCACGCCCTCGAGCTGCGCGAGGGTGCGCGCACGACCGGCCTCGTCGTTCGTGATCCAGTCGCGGGTGAGCCAGCGCGCGCCCGCGTCGAAGGTCACCACCGCGAAACGACGAAGACG
Organism: Myxococcota bacterium; assembly: GCA_025453555.1. GTDB lineage: Bacteria > Myxococcota_A > Polyangia > Polyangiales > Houyiibacteriaceae > JACKEH01. The sequence goes on from JALOQC010000125.1 coordinate 3,608, forward strand.
GGGAGACGCCTCGAGGACACGCTTCAAGAGCTCGACGTCGAGCGCGAACCGCTCCGGATGCTCGGAGAGCGAGGTGTCCAGCAAGAAGACCGCCTGCTCCGCGCTCGCGACCTCGTTGCCGCTCGCGCTTCCGCGCACGCGCGCGACGAAGTGTCGCTCTCCGCGCTCGGGGTGCGTGCCGACCAGCATCTCCACCGGGCCCCTCTCGGCCGCGAAGCGGAACGCCAACGTACCGCGCTGCAGCGCACCCGCCGCGCGCGCGAAGAACGCGCCGCGACGTTGCTCGACGTTCCGCAGGTCACCCTCGTAGCGCGCGCTCGGGTCGTCGCTCGCGACCTCCAGCTCGAACGACTCGAGGTTCCCCTCGGGCAACGGGAAGAGGTACTCGCGCTGGTTGCCGAGGCGCGGCAGCGTCTGCTCGTAGCTCACGATCACGCGGTGGAAGCCGCGCGCTTGGATCGGGAAGACACGCGCTTGGAAGGTGTTCGGCGCGACCTCTTCGACGAGCGCCGGATCGACGCGGCGGCGTGTGATCTGCTCGAACACTTCGCGGCCGCGCTCCGCGCGCACGAGCCGACCGACCCGGAGCTCACCCCATTGCTGCGGATCGATCTGCTGCAGGCGCTGATCGAAGTGTGCGCTCGCGGGGAGCTGCACGTTCGCATCGAAGAAGTCGGGCGCGCGGTTCTGGGTTTGAGCCGTGCCCTGTCCGAGGAACATCGCGTAGCTCGAGATCGACGCCTCGGGCGGCAGCGGGTAGTGGAAGGTGCCTTCGAGCGCGCGGTCGTGCGGGTTGTAGAAGACGTGATCGACGACCGTGCGCGCGCGAAGCCCCTCGACGTTCACGCTCACGCGCACCTTGCGCAGCTCGAGCGACGCCCCGCCTCCGAGGTCCACGCTCGCGAAGCGCGTCACGTTCGCGCTGCGTCGCCAGGTCTGCGGCGCGTTCGGCGCGTTCTCGTTCGAACCGTCCGAACCGCTCGTGTCGTCCATCCGCTCGCCGCTCGCGACCTCCGTCGCGCTCTGGGCCCGACCCTCCGCGCGCATCGGCGCCGGCGCGGCGGAGTCGTAGGGAACCGAGCTCGGCATCGCCCGGTCGACCTCCGCGCCGCCCGTCGCGGTCGTCACGTCTCCCACGCTCTCTTCTTCCGCGTACCCACCCGGCTCGTGGGGCGACTGCGCGACCCCGCCGGTGTCGAGGCTGCGACCGGCGCCGCAGCCGAGGAGGAGGACGAGCCCGAGCCGAACGAGGGAGCGAGGCGTGCGCATGGGAGGAGAACGACGGTGCGCGCGAGGGCTTACACCGCGGGCTTCAAAGTCACGTCACCGTGACCTGACTCTTTGGTAGTGTCGCCGTCATGGGGGACGACGTGAAGGCCGTAGACGTAGGTGTTCGGGCGGAAGCGGTCGATCTCGACCCGACACTCCTGCCGGCCGGGACGGCCGCTGGCATGCGCAAGGCCGATGTATCCGAACGGCTGGTGCTCGAGACAGAAGACGAGGACGGCTACGTACACTTCTCGAGTGGTGCCCTCACGCGCGGGACGTCGACACCTGGCAAGACGACGGCCTGGAGGGTGAGCCTCGAGAGTGGCCTGAGCGAAGCGGTGGGTGACGCAACCGGGCGAGTCGTCGCATCCAAGCTCTTGCCCGCCATGGACAAGAGGTTCGTCCCCGAACCGGGTATCGAGTTCGCGCTGGACGGGGCAGACGGCAAACCGACGCTGGTGCTGCTTCATGGAACGTTCTCGAACCCGATGGGGTCGTTCGCGCCGTTGGTTGCACGCGGTACGAACGGGCTCGAACTCACCGAGCTCGGCAAAGGAGTTTTCGGTGGCTATGGCAGGGTCATCGCCTACTCCCACCGCACGTTGGGAGAGTCGCCTGTCGACAATGCGATCGAACTACTCAATCAGTTGTCTGATGCAAAGGTTCGACAGTTTGACATCTTGAGTCACTCTCGGGGTGGACTGATCGCGGACCTTCTGCTCGCATGTGGATGCCGAAGGCCGGAGGTTCCCCAATCGATCGTGCCACTCGCGAAGGCAATGGGGAACGTGGTGATTGGTCGGGTCGCGCGGGTGGCGGCACCAGCCAACGGGACGGCGCTCGCAGGCGCAGCGCTGCCCAAAGCCCTCGAGGTGCTCTTCAACGCGCTGAAGTTTGCGATTGGCCTCGACGACCCGGTAACGCGATACGTCCGCGACGTCATCTTGGCGGTCGTTCGCCACGGGCTCAGCGAGGAGCACGCACCAGGTCTCGCAGCGATGAACCCGACGTCGGAGCTCGTGGAGTTCCTGCGCTCGAGGTCCCCGTCCGCCGTGCCGACTCTGTTTCTCGGGGCGGAGTTGCGAGGGAGTTGGCACCCGAAGGGTTGGATCCACAAGGCCGCCGCTGCGGCGGCGTTCCTTCTGCATCGCCAGCCCAACGACCTCGTCATCAGCTCCGAGTCGATGCGCGGAGGCGTCCCGCGGCTCGACGTCGTCGAAGCGATCGTCCCGACGCGAGACGTTTGGCACGTCGGATACTTCGGAAGCCCGTCGTTCCAGAAGCGACTGGAAGACTTCTTGAAGCCTCAGGAGAAGGACGCAGGCGAAGAGCGCGACATCGCCGCGGTGAGTGAACGCGACGGGGTCGACGGCTCGGACCCCGCGGAGCTGCGTCGCGCGGTGATGGCGGCAGCGCAGCGCGCGAAGCTGGCATCCGACCTCGGCGCGCCGGTGGGCGACGTTGCGATCGACCTAGCGGCCATCACCGACCTGCCGTTCACGGCGGCATCCGTGCGTGGACTTGGTGACGAGATTCCGACGTCTCGAGGGCTTTTGGCACGCGAGGACTTGGACGCGCGGGAGAGTGCCGAAGGGGGTGAGAGCGCGGAGAAGTGCGAGGGCTCGGAAGAACACGAAGGTGCGGAGGGTTCCACGGTCGAGCTCCGTCTTCCTCGCGTGGCATCTCGACGCGACGTAGCGGGTCGAGTCGATTGGCCGTTTCCGAGCGAGTTGCTGCATGCAGACCCGACGACCGCGGGCCATTGGGTGCCACACCCCACGTACGCTCGGGTACTCCAGGACGCACTGCTGGCGGCGGGAATCCGTCTGTCCGTCACCTCTTCGGACTCGTCGTTCGACGCTGAACTCACGATCGGAGACCGAACGATCCGCGTCTCGCCACCTCTCGACCCGGCTCGGCGGAGAGCTTTGTTCCGGCAAGTGCTCGAGAAGGTTCCGGGGATGACGCCCGCTCGGGCCTCGAAGTGGCTCGAGGTCTTTCCGGATGACGAGGCCAAGAAGGAGAGTGTCCGCGGCAGCCTGATCGGTGCGCTCGCTCGACGCGACTCCGAAGAAATCGCCGCGTGGGTGGAGACGATTCGTGACTGGGTGAACGGAGGAAACCGTCGTCCGCCATCCGTGGGTGCCGAGCCGATCATTCCCCCCGTCGTCACGCGCGTCGACGAGCTCGTCGCGGTCGCCTCCGGCTCTCTCGCTCGCTTCGGTCGGATCGCCGCGCACGTCTACCACGGAGCCATCTCTCGCGTATCTGGCGTGACCCTCGTGTTGCCTCGTTTTCATGGCGAGCCGATGCCGCTCGGGGGTGGAACCCTGGAGCGTGCGTGGGATGTTCCGCTCTTCTCCTCGCGATCACACCTCACGCACCCGGATCGCGGCGTGATTCCGGTCGCAGGCGCGGCGACGCCCTGCATCGTCATGCACCTCCCACCGCCGCACCGCTTGTCGACGAACGATGTCGAGGATGCGACCTACACAGTCGCGGTCGAAAGCGCCCTTCTCGGGTACGGATCGCGCTTCGGATTCGTGAGCTTCGGCGGAATCGAAGAGGCATTCTCGGTTTCGCGTTCCGACGTCGTCGAAGCCATCGTCCGTGGACTCGACCGCGCACGCGAGGAGGTCGAGGTCACGCAGCTCGTGTTGGTCGAGCGCTACGAAGACCTCGCGGCAGCGCTCCAGCACGAGCTCGTGCGGGTGGGCAAGCGCGACGTCGTTCGGGCCGAAGCGTTGGTGCGCGGCAACGGCTACTTCGGCGCTCGTCCCCGTCGCGCCGATCGAACCGGCAGGGCGTCGCGTTGGACGGTCCAAACGATTCATGGCGAACACGCGTTCGAGGTCGACGACGGGCACAGTGTTCAGCAGGCCTTTCGCAAGCAGGCGCCGCCGCCGGTGTTGGCTGGAATACCCACCACCGACGAGCTTGCTACCCAGCTCCTCCCGGGTGCTTTGTGGAATCCGCGGTCGAGCGACGCCGAGCTCACGCTCGTGCTGGACCTCGAATCGGCCGCGTACCCTTGGGAAGACGCCCGCAGTGGGTCCGAACGACTCGGGCTGCGAGCGCCCCTCGTGCGTCAGCTCATCGGCGTTCCTCGCGAACACGGGCTCGCGGAGGTCTCCCTGCCTTCCGCCATCGTCATCGCGCGTCCCCTCCCGCCAACCGCGCCAACTTCGAGTGACCTCCCTTGGGCGGCACGTGAGGCGACCGAGCTCAGCCAGCGCTTGGGTCAGCTGCTCCCCAACGAAGTGCAGCAGCTAGTGTCGCTCGACAATGCCAAGTGTCAGCTCCTGCACATCGCAGCCCACGGCTTCGCGCGAGATGGGGGTGGAGTGATTCTGCCTGACGGCTCCGTACTCACCCCAGCAAAGGTGCAGGCATGGCGCCACGTCCCGAGTATCGTCTTCCTCAACTGCTGCGAGGCAGGCTCGGTGGCGGCTGACCCGTCGTTGGTTGCGAGGCTGGCGACGGAACTGATGCGCCGCGGCACCCGGGCGTTGGTGGCTGCCGCCTGGAACGTCCGCGACGACGTCGCGTACCAGTTCGCGTCCGCCTTCTACGAGCACTTCCTCAACGGAGAGCGCTTTGGACGGGCCATTCTCGAAGCCCGTCGACACGCCCACGCCATCGACGACGGGACGCCGAGGAGTTGGCCGGCCTACCAGGCGTACGGTGATCCGAGCCTCGTCGTTCGGTTCGCGCAGCCGCAGAGCGCGACCTATGTGGCGAGCTCCGAGGTCCTCGACGAGATTGTCACCGTCCACGGCGAGCTTCAGGCGAGACGGGGATACGGCCCGATGGCGAACAAGCGAGCGCATGCCCTGTGGAGCGAGCTCGAGAAGTTCGGGTACCCGGGCCTGGAGTGCCTGCGCATCGGCAAACTCTTCCTCGACCTCGATGATGAGGGTCGCGCGCTAGAAGCGTTCGAGCGAGCGATGAAGACGACGACCACCCGTGTGGAGGTGATCGAGTTGTACTGGGATCTGAAGAGCCGCCGTGCGTTTCGTGGGTCCGCGTCGCAAGCGGACCTGGCGACGGCGGTCGCCCGACTGCGGGCGTTGTCGGTCCTGCGAGGAACTGCTGACGTCTTTCGGTACCTCGGTCAAGCTCTACTTCGGTTGGACCAAGTCGACGAGGCAAGAATCGCTTATGCGGCGTCCCGATGCGTCGCGACTTCTGCGGAGGAACACGCACGAATCAGAGCAGAGTGGTCTCTCCTTCTGACGAGTCCCCCGTCAGCGTCAAAGATCGCTCATGGAGATAAGGCCCGACATGCGTTGCCTCGACTGATTCAATCGCTCGCCGATGCGGTCCATACGGGAAGCGGCGGGGTGCAGCATGCGCTTGATGCTCTCCGCCAAGAACTCGCAAAGCGCGACAGCAAACTGGCGACACGCACGACGGGCGACCTTCTACGGTTGGTAGCCCATCGACTCGCGCTTGCCAACGGTGTCAGACCGTTGCTGCACAAGACTGCGACGGAACTCTCGCCGCCGCCGCAGTGAGAGTGCCGTCGCGACTCGCGCGCTCACACGTCGTTCGAAGGAACGGCCGCGGGATCGAACCGCTCGATCTCGTACCCCTGCTGGGCATCCTTTGCGTTCCGGAACGCGACTCCGCCGAGAATCCGTACTCGGAACAACTTCAGCGCGACGGGACCGCTCTCCCCCACCACGGACAGCGCCAGCTCTTTGTTCGAGGAGACGCTCAGACCGACTCCGGCCGTGACACCCGCCTCGGCCGACGCGAGGAGATCGACTTCCCCGGAGAGTTCCAGCTTCGTCCCCTGTTCGGATGACGCGAGCAGCAGCGCCTGCTTGGCGGTGTAGACCGTCGAGACGATGCGGATGCGTCGACTGTACCGCGCGTGGTCGAACCAAGCTTGGGCGACGGCGTCCAAGCTGGTCAGCTCGGTCGGCGTCACCTCCTTGGCCTTCAGGACGAAGCCATCGTTCCGCGTGAACTCGAACTCGAGCTTACCGGAACCCCCATTCTGCGTGAATGCGGGAACCTCGGCGCCCGCTTGGAACCGCGCCGACAACTCGGCGTGCGAGGTGAGATCGAGGCTCACCGGGGTGCCGGCCTTTGTGGACACCAGGATCCCCAGGTCTGCGAGGTTGCCGATTCGCTGAAACACCCCGCCCGAAATCAGCCCGTAGTCCCCCGGCTGATATGAGTGCGCGAACGGAAGCCAAGCCGCAGAAGCCCCGAGCTGCGTCTGCATCAGCGAGTCGAACTTCGATGCAAGTCCCATGATTCTCCCTCCGAATGGTCTCTCGTGGTGCCTGTTAGTCAGTCGATATGCGTTCGTATGCCTTCCGGCGCCGCGCATCCAACAACTCGACGAGCATCGCGGGATCGGCGGATTCGGGTAACGAGAAGCGGGATCGTACCCCTTGGTCTCGCAGTGCGTCGATGATTCCGAGGGCTTCGTGTGCGCTTACCCCGCTTCGCAGTAGCGCATAGTACGAATGCCCGTATTCGTCGGCGAGGCCCGTCGCGAACGTAAGGGGATCGTCGGTGTTGATCGACATCATCAGCCTCTCGGCACGTTCCAGAGGGGCCGTGCTGGTGGTGACGGTCGCATGCTGCGTCATTCGTCCGAGGTCTCCGACGCAAAGGTTACTCGAGGGGTTGGTCTCGATGGTGATCTCGCGTTGCGCGAACTGCCTGCGCACGAACGCTTGCGCGCGCCCAAGGAATGAAACTTCTCCCGGCGTCGATCGTACTTCGATGGGCGCATAGCCGCGTGAGAAGACTCCTGGATCTGTCAGATAGGCGCGGAGCACGTGCTCCACGAGTTCGTCCGCGCTCGCGGCGCGAACGTCGGTTAGTTCAGTCAGTCGTGGAGGCGTGTTCGGGTAACCGAGTTTCCCACGAAGCCACGAGGCATCATGGCGCATTCTGCGCGCGGTGGTCATAGCGTGTGGATCGTACGGAACGCCATAGATCATCTCGACTAGCTGTCGGATCTCACGGCGAATCAGGGGTTCACGACCGTCGCTGTCCGCGAGGTCGCCGAGTTCGTATCGGTCAATCTCCCAGAGCAAGTCATCGAGGCGCTCTTCAGCCGGTTGAAAGGTTGCCGGGGCGCGGATCGCCCAGCGTTCCGGGTCGTCCACCAACGCGATGCCGTGGCCTACTCGGTCTCCCCGTTCGAGAAGCCCGAACTCCAGCAGTTCGTGGCATCGACGCAGTCCTTCGACCAAACGGCGATAGTCTTCGCCGACGTGATAGGTCATTCGGAGAGGGGGAATCCGCCAGCCCCGTTGGCGGAGCAACGCACGCGACGCATCTCCAGATGCCCTTCGCGCGTCCTGGAGAAGCAGTTGCGTTGGCCAGAGCGGCAGGGCGAGTTCTCGACTCGCCACGTCGAGTCCTCGCAAGATCAGCAGGGTTTCGGGGTGATAGACGAGCATCGCTTTCAAGCCGTCGACCTCGAGACGACGCTGCTCGTACCAGCGCCCATACCTCGCGAGAAGAGACCCGCGGGTGTCGCCGTAGAATCTCTTCTTGCCTGCCACTCGGTCGTTGGGGGCTTTCACCAGGTGAAGCACGAGCGCGACCTCGGGACGCTTCGACGTTGCTCGTTGGTGCATGAGTGCGTCGTATGCGACCCGCCGTACGTGTTCGAGATTCGCGGCCCAACTAGAAGCGGGGGCAGTCCGACCTTCGAACGACACGAGGTTTACCCCTCGCGAGGCGTGCTCCAGCGCACGTTGAAAGAGCACGGTATTCAAGCTGCCACGAAGTGCAGAGATTCGTCGAAAGTAGCGGCTGAACCAGTCAAGGCCCGCCGTGCCGGGTTCCTGCGTCAGGTAGCGAAATGTTTGATTGCGCACACGGAGATACTGCCAGAAGTACCTCGCCAGACTTGCATCGGCCTTCCCGGCACCATGCAAATAGTGCAGCACGCGATGCAGAAATCGGCACTCGATGAGTGCGTGAGGGCTCGTGTCATCCACGAGCCAGCGGCCGAGCGGATCCTTGGGACCTCGCGACTCCTGCCGGAGTCGCACCCCACGAGGTAGCGCCAGGGACCGGTACCAGGCCACTAAGTCTTCGGACAGCCCATGGGTGACTTTTCCTCGAGCGAACGACTGCATCCAGGGAAGGGCTCGCCTGTCTGCCCGAGGCATCGGGAGCGTCGATTCGCCGCCTCGTTCGCCGTGATTGGCTTTGAGCCAGTCGTCGAAGCGAACTCCCGCAGCAAGTCCCAGCTCGTTGGCCCGCAGAAAGCGCGCGATCCATAGGCGCACACCCGCCGCAACGATCACATGTGCAAGGAAACGACTCGCACCTCCGAAAGGATGGTCGGGCCCCGGCAGGTCCTCGGCCCGTGGTGTGCTCCCCCCGAGCGAGGCGATCAGAAAGCTCCACAGCGTCGGAAAGTCGACGGCCGAGCCGAGGTGCAAGTGGGTTTCCGCGACGCCCTTTTCGAGGATGCGCGCGATGTGAGTGCCGCCAAGTTCGACGGTCGCATCCATCGGTACCAGGCCGCGGGATTCGGCGGCCGCTGCGGCGAGCAGGTCCGTCGGCACATGGAGGCTAAGCCAACGCCATCGGCGAACGCGAAGCGCGACGTCCTCGTCGTCTCGCACGACGAAGTGTGTTCCTCGGAGGTCGACGAACTCCGCCGCCGTCGCCGACAGGACCGAGAGGAGCGAACGCTCGTAACCGCCAACGACAGGCTCCGCATACGTTGGATCCCGAAGGGTACGACCGGGCAAACTTCGCGACGGATCGAAGAAGAGAGCCCCTTGGAGCGCGGTGCCAAACCACGCCGCATCGCGCATCTGGCGGAGCGTGTCGAGGGATACGCTCGATGCGCGTGAAGACAGCTTGCGCTCCAGTTCCTCAGCTATGACCCGCGTCGGTGCGTTCATGTGCCCAGAGCCATCCCGACCGAGCGACACTAGCGAGCGATGAAAACTAGCGTCAGATACGAAAGGCCACACCCGACAAAGTGCGTACAACATTTCATGCTGTTCGAGTCCTGCGAGATCGTGAGTCGGTGCGGGTATCATCGTCAAGCTGCTTTCGTGTCCAGCCTTGAAGAGAACTTCTCGGATGTGGTGGTGTGCCTAGAACTCCATGGAGTAGAGGACGGGCGCGAGGCTTGGTGTGCTGACTCCGACGAACCCGAAGACGACTCCAACGAAGACGACTCCAACGAAGACGGCTGCGACGAAGACGGCTGCGACGAAGACGACTCCGATGAAAGCGACTCGGATGAAGACGACTCCGATGAAGACGACTCGGATGAAGACGACTCGGATGAAGACGACTCCGATGAAGACGACTCGGATGAAGACGGCTCCGATGAAGACGACTCCGATGAAGACGACTCCGATGAAGACGACTCGGATGAAGATGACTCCGATGAAAAGGAATCCGACGAAGAGGAATCCGGATCCGACGGACCTGGGTCCAGTGGATCTGAGTCCAGCGGGCCTGAGTCCAATGGACCTGAGTCCAGCGGACCCGAGTCCAACGGACCTGAGTCCCGTGGACCTGAGTCCGGCGGGCCAGAGTCCAGCGGGCCTGAGTCCAGCGGGCCTGAGTCCAGTGGAACTGAGTCCAGTGGAACTGAGTTCAGCGGACCTGAGTCCCGTGGAACTGAGTCCAGCGGACCTGAGTCCAATGCAGGATCGCTCGGACATTGCGTCGAGACGACTCGGGAACAAGGTGTGGGTGCGACAGGAGTGCAAGTGGGTCGGATCGTCGAGCAAAGCTCCGGAAACTGACTTTGGCAGGAGGATAGGGTGGTTGCCTGTTCTGGTAGTTGATTTTGCCGCGGAGCGTGTGATGCTGTGTCGTGGTTCGCCTGAATCAACGAGCGAATCGTTGTGGTCACCTCGCCAGTCTTGCGCTCGACTTCGCCAAGCAGAGCGTACATCTCGCTCGCCATGTCATTGGTTAGCGAAGGCTGAGCGGCGATGACCTTTCGAAGCTCTTTGATGCTCTCAGCGATGTCATTCAGGGAATGCTCGGCAGATCTCGCTTGTTCTGCAACGAATATCCGTTTCGTCTCAGCCGCGGATGCGTTCTTGTGGATACGCCATGCGGCCCCACCGAACAGCGACAGAATAACGGCAAAGACAAGTCGGAAGCTGAGTCGTTCATGTCGCGTGCGGGCAATGTTGGAGGATTCTGCCTCGTCAGCTTCAATCTCCTCGGCGTTCGCAGTTCGCATGGCGTTCGCGAACTCGCGAAGCACGGGGGGCACGTCGCGCAACGACGAGAGTTCGGTGAGGCGTGCTAGCCGAGCTGTCCCCGTGGGTAGGTAGGTTGTGCGTCGGCCGTTGGTGATCCACCGGACGACATCGCTCGCCGCCGGATGGTCCGTCGTAAGCAACATCGATTCCACGCTCCGTCGATGGGCGCGCTGAACTAGGTGTGAGCGCACTCGCGCGCGATACGGCGCGTCGAATCGAAGAGTGACGAAACCGTCCTGCGCGAGAGGCGTGAGCTCCCCATCGCTCTCTTGTGGCAGTACGCGTCCCGCTGCGATGTCCGCGACGAGGAGGTCCAGGTATCGTGCGAGTACACCTAGGCGAGCGTCGACGTCGGACGGAAGGTGGCGGTTGTCGATGCGAAAGGCTTCATGCCCGTCGCGTTCCCACGAGGTGACGATGCGCTCCAGGGCGGTACGGATGTCCTCGCGGGAGTGTCGGAGCGGGAAGTCGGTGGCCAGGGCGTGAGCGAGGATTTGGGCGTGATAGGGGACTCCGGCGGTCCACTCGAAGATTTGTTGTGCGACCTCGCGGGCGATGCGTGCGCGGTATTCTGGGCCTGCTTCGGGGGGGAGCATCGCAAGAGCGACCGCGTCTCCGAGCTGGAGGAGCAGCTCGGGGGAGCATTCCTCGAGGTTCACGGCCGGAAGGTCA
>JALOQC010000535.1 GCA_025453555.1 Myxococcota bacterium
AGCTCGCGATCTTCCACCACGACCCCTACCACGAGGACGACTTCATGGACGAGGTCGCGCGTCAGGCGAAGGAGACGTGGGACGGCGCGTTCGTGGCGGTGGAAGGCACGACGATCCACCTCTGATCGTCGCTCGTTGCCGCGCTCGGTCGCGAACGACGCCGCGCCGCGCTCCATCGCGCTCGGAAGCGAGCGAACGGAGGCGCGCTCAGGGGCGCTCGGCCAAGAGCGTGCGCACGGTGGCGCGCACCTGCGTGAGGTCCGCGCCCGTCTCCACGAGGCGCACCTTCCCCACGCGGTCGATCACGATCATCGTCGGGATGCCGCGCACCGCGTAGCGCTGCAGCGTGTCGCCCGCGCCGCTCGCGATCGTGAAGCCCACCGGGCGCGCGCTCAGGTGGCGACGCACCACGTCCGGCGCCTCGTCGGAGAGGCCCACGACGGTCAGCCCTTGGGCGTCGTGCTCGCGCTGGAGCGCGTCGAGCTGTGGCATCACGAACGCGCAGGGGCCGCACCACGTGGCCCAGAAGTCGAGCACCACCACGCGGCCGCGGAGTCGATCGAGATCGATCGGCGCGCTCCCTTGCACGCGCTGGCCTTCCACGATCGGCGCGAGCTCTCCGACCACCGCGCCCACGCTCGCGCTCTGCGTCGGCGCCGCGTCGGCCGGACCCGCGAAAGCGCCTCCGAAGAGCACGAGGCAGAGCGACACGAGGAGGAGCGGCCGACGCATCCGCACATGGTACACGCGCGCGACGCCGCGTACCTTCCGCGCGGCCCGCCGAACCCTTCGCCCGTCGCCGCCCTTCGCCCTTCGCCCTTCGCCCCGTCGCCCCGCCGTCGACTCCGGCCGCGCTCCATCGCCGATGCTCTACCGTCACCTCCTCCGCCCCTTGCTCTGGCGCTTCGACGCCGAGACCGCGCATCACCTCGCGTTCGGCGCGCTCCGCACCGGCGCTGCGTTGCCGGGCGTCGAGACGCTGCTTCGCGCGACGAACGCGCCCACCGATCCCGCGCTGATGGTGGAGACGCTCGGCCTGCGCTTCCCCGGCCCGCTCGGGCTCGCGGCCGGCTTCGACAAAGACGCGGTCGGCTTCGAGGCGCTCGGCGCGCTCGGCTTCGGCTTCGTCGAGATCGGCACCCTCACGGGTCAGCCACAGCTCGGTAACCCACGCCCGCGGCTCTTCCGACTCCCGGACGACGAAGCGTTGCTCAACCGCATGGGCTTCAACAACGGCGGCTCCGAGGCGGCGGTCGCGCGGCTCGCGGCGCCGCGCTGCACGCTCGTCGGGGTGAACGTCGGCAAGACGAAGCTCGTCGACGAAGCCCACGCGATCGACGACTACGTGCTGAGCACGCGGCGCCTCGGGCCTCACGCGGACTACTTCGTGGTGAACGTCTCGTCGCCGAACACGCCGGGCCTGCGCGACCTGCAAGCGGTCGAGAAGCTGCGTCCGCTGCTCACCGCGGTGCGCGACACCCTCGACGAGGTCGCGCCGCCACGGCGTGGGCTCGACGAGCGCGGGCGCACCGTGAGCGCCAAGGGCCGCGTGCCGCTGCTGGTGAAGATCGCACCCGATCTCGCGGACGGCGACGTCGACGCCTGCGCGGACCTCGCGCTCGAGCTCGGGCTCGACGGAATCCTCGCGACCAACACCACGATTCGCCGCGACGGGCTGCGCACGCCGGCGACGACGGTGGAAGCGCTCGGTGCGGGCGGGCTCAGCGGCGCGCCGCTCGCGGCTCGGAGCGAGGTGGTGCTGCGACGCCTGCGCGCGCGGGTCGGCGATCGGCTGGTGCTGGTGTCGATCGGCGGCATCGCGAGCGCCGACGACGCGTGGCGCCGCATCACCGCGGGCGCGACGCTCGTGCAGCTCTACTCGTCGTTCGTGTACGAGGGACCGACGTTGCCCGCGCGGATCCACGAGGGCCTCGCGGAGCACGCGCGACGGGCGGGGTTCGCGCGCGTGCAGGACGCGGTGGGCACGGACGTGTGATCGACGAGCACGCGTGAACTGAGCACGAGCCTGCCCGCGGACGTGCTGGCGGTCGTGGTCGTGGTCGTCGTCGTGGGCGCCCTCGCGGACCACGACGACGCTTCGTCTCGACTTCACTCGGTCGTCGTCGCGACCGAACGTCGGCGACGAACGGTCCCGCTCGTGGCATCGTCGCGCCGATGTTCGTTCGGCCGTCGGCGCTCGCCGCTCTCGCCTCCGTCGCGTTCGCCGCGTGTGGGGACGAGCGCGCGGTGGTGCTGCGCCTGGAGACGGAGGCGCTGCCCGGCGCGACGCTGTGTCTGACCGCGTTCCACGACGAGCTCCTCTTCTCGGAGCGTTATCCGGCGAACGCGGCCACCGGCACGCTGACCTTCCTCGCGGGCGATCGCGTCGACGAGCGAGTTCGTCTGGCGGCGCGGCTTCGGCGCGGAGGTCGCACGCTCTCGCAGTCGGCGGGCGAAGCGCGCTTCGGCGCGGGTGGGTCGAGCGAGCTCTCGTTGCGCGTCGCGCGCTGCACCGCGCCTTCCGAGCTGCCCGAGACTTCGCTCGGCATGCTCGAAGGTGCGACGCGAATCTTGGCTGCCGATCTCGACGGTGACGGTCGCGACGAGCTCTGGCTCGAGCACGCGGAAGGATTGCGCAGCCTCGACGGACGCGCGCTCGGCGCGGCGGGCGATCGAATGCTCGCGGTGGGTGACGCGAACGGTGACTGCCTCGACGATCTGCTCGTGTCGCGAGCGTCCACCGTGGTCGCTCTTCCTTCGGAGACGACGCTCGGCGCGGCCGCGGAGCTCGCGGCGCTCGCGGACGCGGGACGCGGCGACGGGCTCGCGACGGCGGACGCGGACGGTCTTCGTTGGGGTGCGCTCGACGGCGTCATGCGCGCGCTCACCGGCCAACCGACGCGTGACCTCGGCGTCGGCGATCTGAACGGTGACGGCGCCGACGATCTCGTCGCGGTCGGCGAAGGTGGGGTCGCGATCTTCCTCGGCGGCGCGGCCGGGCCGGTCGCGGCGGTCGGTGCGGCTCCCACGGGGTGGGCCGGTCGTCGGGTGGCGCTCGCCGATCTCGACGGCGACGGAGCGCTCGATCTCGTGGTGGCGGACGAGACGCGCGTGCGCATCGCGCGCAATCGCGGGGACGGTCTCTTCGAGGCTCGCGCGGAGCTCGCGATCGCCGAGGTGCGCGCGCTGCGGGTGTTCGACGTCGACGGAGACTGCGCGGACGATCTCGTGGTCGTCGGCGAAGACGCGCGTGTGTACTTCGGCGCGGAGGACGCGCGCGTCACGGAGGGCCCGAGCGTCGGCGCGGCGCTCGACGTGATCGCGGCGGACGTCGACGGCGACGGAGCACGCGAGCTCGTGCGGCTCACGGAAGCGGGCGAGGTGATCACGTGGGCTCGTTGATCCCGTCGTCGCTCGCGTCGTCGCTCGCGTCGTCGCTCGCGTCGCTCACGTGGTGGCGCATCGCGAGCGTCGCGTTCGTGTGGCTCACGCTGTCTTCTACACGGTTTTCCGGTGTCGCCTTCGCGCAGGAGATCGCGAGCGACGAAGCGAGCGTGAGCGAGACGCCGCCTCCTCCCGCGACGAGCGCCGCGAGCGAGGTCGAGCGTCACCTCGCGGACGGTCGTCGCGCGTACCGCGAGCTCGACTTTCCGGGCGCGGTCGATGCGATGCGCCGCGCGCTCAACGTGCCGGGGGTGAGCGCGCCGCAGCGCCTCGAGGCGTGGGAGTACCTCGGCGCCGCGTACGTGGTGCTCGATCGCGACGACGAAGCGGAGGCAGCGTTTCGCGAGGTGTTCGAGCTCGACCCCTACCACCGGGTGCGCGAGCCGAGCGGCTCGCCGAAGATCGAACGCTTCGTGGAGGCGCTGCGTCGCCGCATCGTGCAGGACGCGGCGCTCGATCCCTCGGTGGAGCTGCGCGCGCTCTTGCCAGCGGCCGCGCGCGTCGGTCGTCCGGTCGCGCTGCGGGTCGAGATCGAAGGTCCACCGTCGATCGCGCGGGTCGAAGCGCGCGTGCGCCCCGACGACGAGCGGCAGTGGCAGAGCGTGCCGCTGCAGCGGGTCGACGAAGCGGCGTTCGAAGGCGAGCTCCCCGCCGCGACCGAGCGCGG
>JALOQC010000126.1 GCA_025453555.1 Myxococcota bacterium
CAACCCTCGGAATCACGAGGGTTTTCTGCTGGGCCGCGTCCGCGACTCCAAGGTCGAGCCACCGTTCGCGACTCGATCCACCGTCCGACTCGAAGGATCCACCATTCTTGCCAACCCTCGGAATCACGAGGTTTTCTGCTGGGCCGCGTCCGCCCAAGGTCGAGCCCTCCGAGCGGGGACTCGAAGGATCCACCATTCTTGCCAACCCTCGGAATCACGAGGGTTTTCTGCTGGGCCGCGTCCGCGACTCCAAGGTCGAGCCCTCCGTTCGCGACGCGATGCACCGAGCCGGGACTCGAAGGATCCACCGAGCTGGGACTCGAAGGATCCACCATTCTTGCCAACCCTCGGAATCACGAGGGTTTTCTGCTCGCTCGAAGGTCGAGCTGCGGTGCCTCGTCGCGAGCTCGGAGAAACGTGTTCTGCGCCGTGTGCGTGGGCCCACGGACTTGCGCGCGGGATGTAAGGCAAGAAGCGGGAAGTCCCACTTCTCACTTTGGAGACTCGTATGCGTTGCTTCGCTTCCTTGATTTGTCTATTGGTTTCGATGGGTTGTGGCTCGGACGAGCCATCGGTGGTCACGGAGGCGGGCTGGGAGTTCACCGGCTACACCGCGAATCCGGACCACCACTTCCCCGACTTCGCGGATCCCACCAGCCGCTGGGATGGGCACTTCGCGGCGGACTGCGCGGGCACCACGGGCGCGGAGGCGTTCGCGTGCACCGAGCAGCACTTCTGGCAGGCGCTCACCTTCGACCACGCGTCGCGCCGCGAGGTCAGCGCGCTCTACGACGCGACGATCGCGCGCCTCGAGGCCTCGGGGGAGATCGACTCGCTCCGGCTCGGGATGATGTACTTCCGCCGCGGCCACCTCGCGACCGCGCTCAGCACGGAGAACCGGTACATCGAAGGCGGCGGCGTGCCCTCGTTCTTCGCGGACTTCGATCGCGCGCTCGAGCTGGTGCCGAGCGACAGCTTCGTGCATCCGATGATCGACTCGTTCGACCTCTCGATCGACGCCGTGCTCCCCTACGTCGCGCCGATCGAGCTCGGCAGCCGCGAAGAAGCGGACGCGAAGCTGACGCTGCTGCGCGAGATGTCGCGCGGAGATGCGGCGGGGCTCTTCCTCTTCGTGACGAGCGCGGCGGGGCTGCCGCTCGAGAGCGGCTGGCCCGAGCAGGCGCGTGAGGCGCTCGACGAGTACGAGGCGCTCTGCCCGAACCACGAGTGCGCGACCACGACCTCGCGCGCGCCCTTCGCGGTGCCGGGCTCGGACTGGGTGTTCGCCGACGTGTACGCGCGCCTGGGCGATCGCGAGCGTGCGATCGCCCTGTACGATCGGGCGCTCGCGTATCCCGGCACGGAGAACTGGCCGGCCCGCGAGGGGCTCGTGGCGGAGCGCGCGGCTCTCGACGAGCGCATGGCGGACTACGCGGAGGCGGGCGAGACAGAGAGCCCGTTCATGGCCATGAGCTCCAACGGCCCGTTCGCGTGCGTGATGTGCCACCAACCCGCGAGCTCGCGCGGTCTTCCGGCGCCGTTCGAGGATTGAGTAGGCAGGCGCCCTTCGGTTCGCGGGTGCGATCGAGGACGAACGAAGACCCGGACCGTGGCGTCGTGACTCGCGGACGTCGCTCGTGAGCGACGAGCACGCGGACGTGTTCTCTCCAGTGGACGCTTCCTTCGTCGCGTCGTGGCGGTTTCGGCGTCGATCGCCACTACCGACACATGACCTCGCATTCCACGATGTGGCTCCTCCTCGTGGCGCTCGCGCTGCTCGGGTGCTCGACCCACTCCACGATCGATCCTTCGCCCGACGGGGGCGTCCCGTTCGACGGCGGCCCGGGCCGTGGTGACGGCGGCGGCGCGGACGGAGGAGGCGACCTTCGCGAAGGTCGGTTTCCCGACCGCTCGCTCGTCCGTCTCCTGCGGGCAGCACCGCACGAGCGCTGGTGGATCGAGGAGCGTCTCGCGCCGCAGCCGCGCGTCGTGGGCGACTTCGATCTCGGGCCGCGCGCGATCGTGCGAAGCGTCGGCGACGCCCGCGTCACGGTCTGGGCGCCGCCGGAGAGCGAGCGCCTCGTCGACGCATGCGCGCGCGCCGACGACACCTGGAGCGCGGTCGGCATCGACGCGGCCCGTCGGCTCTTCGTCGCGCACGGCGATCTCGACGGGCTCGCGCGCCGCGCGACCTTGGAGGATCCGAGCTTGCGCGACGAGCCGCTGGCGTGGCTGAGCGGTCCGCGCGACGCGTTGCGGGTGGGGCCGCTCAGCGAGGCGAGCCCGAAGGTCGTGTGCGACGGCGCGGACACCGTGGTGTCGTTGATGAGCGAGGACTTCGCGGTGCTCGTGTACCGACTGCAGGACGGCTCGGCCGCTCCGCAGCGCACCCTCGTCGGGCCCGCGACGGGAGCCACGCCGTACCTCCCGATCGGGGGTAGCTACGACGACTTCGACGCGATGGTCGCGCCCTACGTCATCCACCTCGCGCTCGCGCCGAGTGGGCGCGTCTTCGTGGCGTGGCTCGCCGATCGCACGCGAGTGCTTCGCTACAACGAGGCGTTCGGGACGGAGCTCGACCTCGTGCGCGCCGAGCTCTACCCACGAGAGGGCACCTACGACTCGTTCGTCTCGGGCGTCGATCGCGACGGGACCCGCGCGTTCACGAGCGTGATCGGGGTGCCGGACGTGGAGGACGAGCTCTTCGGGCTCGTCGCGGGTCCGGAACGCGTCGCGGTGATCGGTCGGCATCGGCGCGAGCTCGGACGCGACAACGTCGAGCTCCACGCGATGGTGAGCGAGCTCGATCACGACGGACGGAGGGCCGCGGTGACCTCGATCGACCTCGAAGACTCCGCGCTCGCACAAACCGCCGCGTACGACGGCGAAACGCTCTACGTCGGCGGCACCGAAGGGTGGCGGCAGAACCCGAGCGGCCGGAGCGTCTTCACGCCGGGCTCGCCCTTCCTCGTGCGCTTGCACGGCCCCGGGCGGCGTGTCGTCGAGCGGGTCGAGGGCGTGCCCACGACCTCGGGCCACGCGGAGCTTCGCACGATGATCTTCGCGGAAGACCGATGGCTGATCGGCGGCCACGAGAACGGTCCGCTCACGCACACCGCCGACGCGGATCCATCGCGCGTGCGCTCGGACGCGTGGTGGGCGGCGATCACCGTTCGGCCCACGAACTGAGGCTCGACCGCACCGGTCGTCACGCGTGGACACGCGACGCGTCGCGTGCATCCGTTCACGAACCGAGATCGTAGAGCGGGGCGTCCGCGCCGCGACCCGGCCAACGGTGCAGGTCACGTGGGCGGGTGGAGAGGGTCGCGAGCAGGTGTGCGTCGAGGAGGGCGGTCGCCTCGAAGAACGCGATCGCGGGATCGTCCGACACCCGCAGCCGACGCAGCGTGTGGCGCGGAGGCAGCACACGCGCGAGGCGTTCCACGAGCGGCTCCGACGACGGGCTCTCGAACACGAGCCAGGTCGCGGCTCGCTCGTAGAGCGCTTGGAGCGGGCCGTGCGCGCACGCGAGCACGTCGAAGACGTGAGGGTCGGTGCCGAAGGTCTCGAGCCACTTCCAGCGCAGCCCGAAGAGCGACTCCGTCAGCGCGCCGGCGGCTACGAGCACGAGGGGCGCGTCGAGGGCGATCGGATCGACGGTCGACCGGGCCGATGCGTATGCGTATGCGGCGCGCTCGGCGTCGAACGGGCGGCCTCCGAGCGCGGCCGCCAAGCGCAGCGCGGCCGAGGACGCGACGGTGGGTCCGACGAGCCGCACGAGCATGCCCGACTCGACGGGTGGGCCGTGCGTGACGAGCACGACGCCTCGATCGCGGAGCGCGCGCGCGAGCTCGCGACGCTCGGTGTCGGAGGCGGTGCTCGAAGAGGGGACGTCGGGGTCGATGGTGCCGACCACGAACGTCTCCGCGAAGTCGTCGCTCCGCGCGAGGGCGAGGCGCGCGTTCGGAGACAAGCCTTGCGAGAGCACCACGAGGCGCTCGGCGCGTGGGCGTGCGCTCACGAAGCTCGAGAGCGGCACGAAGCACGCCGTGGAGGTCGGCGTGGTCGCGGCGGCCGCGAAGAGGCGCGCGGGTCCCTCCGAGCCTCCGATCCCCGTGACGACGGTGGACGTGGGAGCGGCAGGTGCGATCGCGATCGACGCCGCGCGCAGGAGCTCCGCCGCCACCGTCTCGAGCTGGGCGCGGACCTCGCGAACGCAGGTGCGAGCGCGATCGTCCGGCGAGCTCCGCTCGTCCGTGTGGGAGGTCGACACCTCACCAACGTACGCCATCGCCACGCGGTCGTCCCGTCGGGTCGTGCGCGACGGAGCCGCCGGCGCGCGAGCGCACGACACGTCGCATCCGAGGCCAGCGATCGGAGGCTCAGCCGACCAGGTCGTCCATGCGCACGCGCTCGAGCAACGCGCGCCGCGCGAGCTGTCGATCGAGGCGCACGTCACGCGCGCGCGACACCGCGACCTCCAGACCCGTGCCGCTCCCGAACGAGGTCGCGTCGCGGTACTGCCCTTGCTCGTCGTCGAGGGTCAGACCGCCCCGCGAGAGCATGTCGGTGCTGCGCGCCAACAGGAGCCCGAGCTCCTCGTCCATCCAAACGAGCCCATGCTCGGCCATGGTCTCCTCGAGGGCGACCAGCGCGCCGTGCGCGTCGTCGAGCCGATGCCGGAGGGCGGAGAGAAAGGCTTCTTTCTCCGCAGGGTCGAGCGCACCCGCGGCCAGGGCTTCGAGGCCTCCTTCGAAGAGCTCGAACGAGTCGCGGGCGCGACGGAACAGCTCCACGAGGAGTGGGGCGATCTCCCGACGGTTGGCCTGCTTCAGTTGCACGACCACGTCGGGAACGACGTGAAACAAACGGCGATGTAGGTCTAGCAAGGGCGTCTCTCCGGATTCCCCCCGGGTCGACGAGACGCGCTCCGACGGAGCGCGCGCGCACACTATTCCTCCGAAGACGTCGCTCCGACAACGGTCGTGACGCGAGTTTTTCGAGGTGGGCGCGCCGCGCAGAGAGTGCGCGTCCGAGCGCGGAGACGCGCCGTCTCGGAGCGGTCTCCTTGCGCGCCGCGAGGGCACCGCGTTCGATCGCCGCCGTCCGCCGAGTCCGACACGCGCGATGGGCACACGATTTTTTTTCGGGGTCCGGGTCTCCGAGGGTTTCCGCTCGGGGGTTTGCGCTCCACCGACGGCGTGGACGTCGCGCAGCGGTCGCTCCACGCAACGGTGTGTCCCACGAGCGGCACGCCGACGTTCGACGTCGAGGACGCGCCGCGTCGACGTCGTGCGAGCCTCCTCGGCTCAGCTCTTCGGCACGAAGCCGGCGCTCACGAGGCTCTGGCGCAGGGGGCTCGCGTCGTCGCGCAGCATCGCCCACGTGCTCTTGTAGCCGTCCTCCAGGATCGCCCGCCGCGCCGCGAAGTTCATGGGCGAGTGCATGAACATCGCGGCGTCCGTGCGCTCGGGCTCCACGAGGTGGATCTCGACCTCGGGGTGCTCCGCGCGATACGCCGCGAGGCCCTTCTGCAGGCGCGCCTCGGTGACGATGCGCCAGTTCTGCGAGTAGACCCAGAGCATGCCCTTGTCGCGCACGCGCTTCTTCGGGCCGTGTCCGGTCGGCACGCCGGGCTGCAGCGGGTCGACGCGCACCGGCACCATCGGGTTGATCACGAGGACGAGGTCACAGCCGTGCTTCACCGCGACGTCGACGTGACCGGCCTCGCCGGGGCTGCCGCCCACGAAGTCGCGCCCGTCGATGCGGACCGGCGCGAAGAGCAGCGGCGTGGCCATCGAGGCGGCCACGGCCTTCGCGATCGGCACGTGCTCCAGATCGCCGCCTGGACCGAAGGTCACACGATCACCGACGTCGAGGTCGTTGGCGACGAGGAGCAGCTTGCGGGGCATCTCCGCGAACGACTTCGGCAGCCCGCGCCGCACGAGGAACTCGAAGAAGAACTGTTCGAAGGGATCGGTGGTGAAGAAACCGGCGGGGAGCGAGTCCCAGAAGCGGTCGACTTCGTTCCAGAGATCGACGGCGAGCGGCTTGCTCGTGATGGAGCCGAGCACGCGTCGCAGGGCGCCCACGACCGAGCTGGCGACCCGCCGCACTTCCTTCGCGTCGAGCTGCATGAGGTGCTGGCGCTGCAGCGGGAAGAAGTCGTCCATCGGGTCGAGCAGTGCGCGGTACATGCGCGCGGCCGGGATGCCCGCCGCGAGGCCGGTGGCCACGACGCTGCCCGACGCTGCGCCCACGTAGACGTCGAAGCCGTTGACGCTCAGGTCCTCGAACGCCTCGTCGAGCGCCGCCAAGACGCCGACCTCGTACATCGCGCCGGTGATGCCGCCGCCCGCCAGACACAGCCCGAGGTGTCGAGTCACGCGGCGGTTGTAGCAGGTCGCTTCGGGGAGGCGCTCGGTTCGGCGTCGCTCACGTGAACGCGTCGATCACCCGGAGAAGAGTCGTGCGCGGGACCTCACGCCACGCGACCTCGTCAGTGCCTCGTCGCAGCACGAGCTCCGTCTCGTACGTCCGCTCCGCTCCACGCGTGATGCTCCTCCCACGCGCGAGCACGAAGAAGCCGTCGTCGAGCGCGAGCCGATGGGGATTCGTGGTGACGTTCCATCCGCACGTCACGAGCCGCCGCCGACGAGGGAAGAGGTCGGGCTCGTCGGCGGCGCGGATCACGATCGTCGGGCTCTCGAGCCACGACGGCTCGATCGCCGGGGTGGGGCGCGTGACCTGCGCGAAGGGCTGCACGATCTCGTAGTCCGCGAGCATCTGCTCCCACGCGGGCCGCGAGCCGTCGGGCCACGCGAGCGGGTGCGGGATCCCGACGCGCGCATCGGGTTCGAGCACGACGGTGTCGTGATCGACACCCACGTAGGTGCCGTCCTCCGCGACCCGGAACGTCTTCGACGTCGAGGGCGCAGGTATCGACGTCGATGCCTGCGACGGCACATCGGGCATCGTGCTCGACACGTCCTTCGCATCGACGAACGCCACGAAGACCATCCGCCGCGCGAGGTGGGTCATGAGCGGGTGCTTCACCCACGCGGCCTCGAAGTCCTCCACCGACCACGTGACCCCCGAGAGCATCGCGCGCTCGAGCGCCTGAATCCGGAAGACGCCGATCGCCGCGACGTCCTCCCGAAGCTCGTCCCAGATCTTCCGCGCTGCCTCGACCTTCTCGGGATCGTCGTCTTTGCGGGCCCGCGGAAGGGTCGTCGACACCTTGCCGTCCTCGCCGCGCACCTGCGGGACGAGGTGCTCGTCGAAGACCACCCGGAACGTCCGCGCGCCGAAGTCGAGTTGGAGCGAGCCCTGCGCGTCGAGGCCGAAGCTGGGGGTCAGGCGCTCGTCGAGGCGATCGCGATCGAGTCCTCGCGCCTCCGCGATGCGATCGAGCGCCGCCTCGGCGAGCTCGCGCAACATGCCGACGCCGCCTCGCGCGCCGCGGGTCCGCGGTTGGCCCCGCGGACCCGCGCCGATCGTGGCGAGCTCCATCGCCGCCGCGTCCGTTCCGATCGCGACGAGCACCTCGACCACGAGCTTGTTCTTCAACGCGGGCGTCATGCGCCTCACCACCTCGTCGTCCGCGAGGTGCACGAGCGAACGCATCATCCAGTCGTCGGCCTTGCGCGCGCCGCTCGTCTCCCACGCACGGGCGAGGCTCCACGCGTGCTCGGCGAGCGACCGCGGATCGCAGGCCTCGCGCACCTCGTCGAGCCCGGCGTAGGGCGGATCCATCGGAGAGAACACGAGCATCTCGTCCAGATGCACCACGGCCTCGAGCGGCAGCGGGCGCCCATCCCGGAGCGTGGGCCGCACGAGCGCTTCGGGTCGGTAGCGCGTGGAGAGCTTCGGTGGTTTCGCCGGGCAGTCCGCGCGCGGATCCCAGGCGAGCACCTCGTCGAGCGCCGCGAGCGCGGTCTTCGCGACCGACACCGTGCCGTTCGACACCGTGCCGTTCGACACCGTGCCGTTCGACACCGTGCCGTTCGACACCGTGCCGTTCGACACCGTGCCGTCCCCTATCCCGTCCAACACCGGCCGGGGATCGTGTCCGTCGCGCACCATCGCCCGCAGCGCGCGTTCGGCCGCCGTGCGAGGCGCGCCGAGCGGTCCGAGGGCCACGGGGAGCAAGCCCGCCATCGCAGCACGCGGAAACCGTCGCAGCCAACGCGCGGCGACCTCCCGCGACTCGCGGTGGGACAGAGCGAGCGCCATTGCCGGGGCGAGCTCGGGGAGCTCCAGATCGGAGAGCGGCGCGAGCGCACCGGCGTAGATCGTGCGCGCCAGATGCCGCGTCGCCCACGCGAGCGCGCCCTTCGCGGCGTCGAGCCCGTGCGCTTCGAGCATCGAGCGCAGCGTGCCCGTGTGCTCGTGGACGAACGCCCCGAGGTTCCACGCTTCGAGCTGGGCCCAATCGGGCGGTGCCTTGCGCTGGACCGCGTCGCCCGACGACCAGAGCCGCTCCGGCGAGCCGATCTGCGCGAGCCACGCCCGCACCTCGGCGTCGTCCATCGCGCTCCAACCCGCGGTCGCCCAACGCGGAACGCTCGGATCGACGGCTGGCGACCGGTTCCCGTGCCACGCGCGGGGCCCGTCGAGGGCTCCGAGCGACTCGACGACGAGGGGCTTTCGTTTGCGCTTGGTCCCACGCCACGGCGGCTGCGCGAGCACGGAAGGAAGCTCGCCGAGCGAGGCTTCGTCGCTCACCTTGCAGGGCGTCGACGCGCGCTCGAAGAGCGTGAGCATCTCCTTCGCCATCTCGCCGAGCCGACCTTTGCGCTCCGCCGCGGGGCGCAACGCATCCGCCGCGAGCTCCGGAAAACGTTGAAAGTACGCGTCGAGGTGACGACGGATCGGCTGCTTGCCGAGGTGCTCCGCGAGCTTCGCGGCGACCTCGGGCGAACACACGATCGTGAGCGCGCGCGCGACCGCCTCCTTGGCATACGTCTCCTTCAGCGCGTCGAGCAGCTCGAGCAAGCGCGGCACCGCGTCCTCGCCGTGAATCGCGAGCAAGCTCTCGTACTCTTCGCCGCTCCCCTCCGCCTTCCGTGTCACCTCGAGCACGAGGTCGAGCGGGCAGCTCGATCGGTGGAGCGCGGACACCACCGCGTGCCCTTGGGCGAGACCTCCGGCGAGGAAGCGCGCCGCGAGCGATCGGGACCAGTCGAGCTCTTCGGGGAAGAGCGTGACCGCGTGCGCGTGCATCGCGAGCTCGACGGGGTGGGTGGCGCCGCTGCCGAGGGTGAAGGGCGCGAGGAGGTGATGCACCGTGTCTCGGACCGCGGCGTCCGCACGTGGCAGATGGGCGCGGAGCGTCAGCGCCCAAGGCACTGGAAGGCCGGGCGGCACGACCACCACGACGCGCGGCGGCTTGCCATGAATCACGGAGAGCTCGCGGCTGCGCAGCCACGCTTCGACCGCCCGCACCAACCCGAAGCGGGCGATCACGAAGCCCACGAGATCGCCGCCGCGGAGGATTCGTGCTCCGACCGCGACCGCGTCGACGTCGAGCGCTTCGGGAGGAGCTTCGTTCCCCAACGCGCCCACGAGCGCCGCGAACGCACCTGCGAGCTCGGGCGCCGGCTCCGCCACCTGACGCGTGGCTCGACGAAGCGAGGCCCACCCCGCCTCGACGTCGACCGGCGCGAGCGTCGGTTCGCGCAGCGAGCTCGCCCGCGCGCGCGCCTCCGGAGTCCAGTGGAGCTTCGACATGTGCGGAGGATGGTCGGGTTGTCCGTGGTGAGGAAGCGTCCTCGATTGGCGCGAGAGTGCGGGAGTGGACTCGGCGTTCGCCTCCGAACGCCCGTGTGTTGGGGGCTCGCCGCTCTTCGAGGACGAGACGAACGCTCTTCACTCATCTGTCCTCACGTGCGGACGATGGCGGCCCTCTTTCTTCGCCCCGTCCGGGCTCGCGTGCGAGACTCGCCGACTCTCCGATGCGCGCTTTCGCCACGCCACGGTTCCTCGCGACCGCGACGCTCGCCCTCGTCGGGCTCGCGCTCGCGCCGACGCGCGCGCTCGCGGCGGGAGGCGGCGCCGACGACGGGACCACGCTGACGGTCGTGTTGCTGCTCCTCGGGGTCGCGGGGGCGTACCTGCTCGCGCACTTCGTCGTCGATCAGCTCCAGACGCGGTTCCTGGTGTTGCCGGGGGTCGAGTACTTGGTGCTCGGGCTCTTGCTCGCCGCCGCGGTGCCGAGCGACGTGCTCGATCTGACCGCGCTCCTGCCCATCATCGCGCTCGCGACCGGGTGGACGGGGCTCCTGCGCGGGATGGGGCTCGACAAGGACACGCGGCGCGGTTGGCCGCCGCACACGATGCGCATCGCGTTCGTGCACCACGCGCTCGCGGGGCTCGTGGTGGGGATCGGCTTCTGGCTCTTCGTCGCCTTCGGGTGGAGCGAATTCGTCTTCGGGCTCGACGTCGAGGCGCTCGGCGGCACGGACGACGTGGCAGCGGCGGCGTTCGTGCTCGGCTGCTGCGCGGCGGCGGAGAGCGCGGAGCCCTTCGAGCTGCTCGCGCGCCGCTATCCGATCGAGGGCGACCTCGCGAAGTTCCTCGAGGGCGCGTCGCGCTTCGGCGATCTGCTCTTGCTCGTGGTGTTCGGCCTCGTCTTCTGCATCTGGCACCCGCGCCCGGGCGGCGCGCTGCAGACGCTCTCGGCCACCGAGTGGGGCGTCGTCCAGTTCGGCCTCGGCGTGATCCTCGGGTTCTTGTTCACGCCCTTCGCGGGCGGCGAGAACACCGCGCAGCGTTTCCTCGCGATGGTCGGCGTGATCACGTTCACGAGCGGCGCCGCGTTCTTCCTCGATCTCTCGCCGCTCTCGACGAACGTGCTGCTCGGCATCGTGCTCGTGAACGCAGCCAAGACGGGCAAGACGATCCGCGACACCGTGACCACCAGCGCCAAGCCGATGCATCTGCTCTTGTTGATGCTCGCGGGCGCGCTCTGGCAGCCGCCTCCGATCTTGCTGACGGTCGTGGTGACGATCGCGTTCGTGGGGGTCCGTCTGCTCGCGAAGATGCTCGGCAGCGCGATCGCCGCGTGGGGCATCGCGGGCATGCGCAAGGACCTCTACCGCGGCTTCCTCGCGCACGGCGAGGTCACGGTCGCGATGGCGATCTCGTTCCAGGTCGTGTTCGAGAGCCCGGTCGTCGACGTGGTCTACACCGCGGCCCTCGTGTCGACCGTGATCCACGACGGAATCGCGCCGCGCGTGCTGCGCAGCTTGCTCGTGGACGCGGGCGCGATCCGACGCGAGCACGCGGCGGCTCCGCGAGTCTCCGTGCCGCCGCCGAGCGCGCCCCCACCCAACGTGCCGCCGAGCGTGCCGCCCCCTTCCTCGACACCACACCCGACGACGCCGGGCGCGCCTTCGCACGAGGAGATCACGTGAGAGAGGAGCGTCGATGTACATCGTCGTGATCGGCCTCGGCGAGGTCGGCAAATACCTGCTCAACGTGCTCCAGCACGAGGGGCACGACGTGGTCGCGGTCGATCGCGATCCGGCCGCGGTCGAGTATGCGGAGGAACACTTCGACGTCGCGTCGATCGTCGGGTACGGCGCGAGCCAAGAGGTGCTCGACAAGGCGGGCGTCGCGCGGGCGGACCTCGTGGTCGCGTGCTCGGATCACGACGAGGTGAACCTGATCGCGGCGCTCGCGGCCAAGCAGCTCGGCGCCAAACGCGTGGTGGCGCGCGCGCAGGGCAACGAGTGGGCGCGCTGGACCGAAGGCATCCGCTACGGGCTGCTCGGGGTCGACGTGGTGATCAACCCGCGCGTGCTCGTGGGCCAAGAGCTCGGTCGCGTCGCGCGCTCGCACGGCGCGGTGGACGTCATCGATCTCGCGCAGGACCGCATCGAGCTCGTGCAGATGCAGATGACCTCGCGCATGGCGAACAAGCCGCTCGCGAAGATGCCGCTTCCGCCGAACACCCTCGTGGCCGCGTACGTGCGCGACGGCGAGCTCGTGGTGCCGGGCGGCGCGGACGTGCTCTTGCCGGGCGATACCGTGTACTTGATCGGTCGGCCCGAGGCGATCATCGAAGCCGAGGATCTCTTCTCCACCAAACGCGAGGCGCGACGCATCGCGATCGTGGGTGGCGGCGTGGTCGGTCAGGCGCTCGCGCGCGAGGTGCTGCCGAAGGGCGCGCACGTGACGATCGTGGAGCGCAACCCGGAGATCGCCGAAGAGCTCGCGCGGCAGCACGACGACATCACGGTCGTGCGCGGCGACGGAACCGACGCGGAGCTGCTGCGCGAGATCGAGATCGAGACCTTCGATCTGTGCGCGTGCGTGACGCAGGCCGACGAGGTGAACCTCATGGCGGCGCTGATCGCGAAGCGCGCGGGTGTCTCGCGCACCGCGGCGCTCGTGAACCGCGCCGACTACGCGCCGATCTACCGCCAGCTCGGGATCGACATCGTGCTCTCGCCGCGCACCGTGGCGTCCGATCACATCCTCCGATTCGCGCGCACCGCGAGCGTGCACTCGCTGCACGTGCTCGAAGGCGGCGCGGAGGTGCTCGAGGTCACGGCGTCGTCGTCGGCGCCGATCGTGGGCAAGCCGCTGCGGCGTCTCTCGCTGCCGAAGGGCTCGCTGCTCGCGGCGATCGTGCGCGGCGAGGACGTGATCGTGCCGCGCGGCGACGACGAGGTGATGCCGGGCGATCGCGTGATCGTGATGGCGACCCACGAGTCGCGGCCGACGCTCGAGCGGCTCTTCCGCGGGAGGCGCGGCGCCTGAGATGCCGACGACGCGCCACGGACGCGTTCGCGATCTGAGGGGAGCCGCGCGTCCGGTGGGCGCGGTGATGATCGGCATCGGCGGCGCGATGGCGATCTCGACGACGATCGCGGCGCTCTGGGACGTGCTCGCGCCCGATCCGCGCATTCCGGACGGCGGCACGTGGGCGTGCTTCGTGTCGTCGGCGCTCTGTCTCGCGTGCGGCACGTTCGTGTTCGCGTGGGGCGCTCGTCACGCGCGGGCGTCCCTCTCGCGTCGCGAGGCGTTGCTCGCGGTCACGTTGGTCTGGCTCGCCGCCGCGGCGTGTGGCGCGGTGCCCTTCGTGCTCGGCGCGCGCCTCTCAGCCGTCGACGCGTTCTTCGAAGCGATGAGCGGGCTGACCACCACGGGCGCCACCGTCATCGCCGACATCGAGACGCGCCTCTCGCGACCGCTCTTGTTGTGGCGCTCGATGATTCAGTGGCTCGGCGGCATGGGCATCGTGGTGCTCTTCGTCGCCGTCTTCCCGAGCCTCGGCGCGGGCGCCAAACACCTCTACAAAGGCGAGGCGCCAGGTGCTCAGCAGGAAGGTCTCAAGCCGCGCATCGCCGAGACGTCGCTGATCCTCTGGCGCATCTACGCGGGCCTGACGGTGCTGGAGATGGTGCTGCTCGTGGTCGCGGGCATGGATCCCTTCGAGGCGCTCTGCCACGCGCTCACCACGATGGCGACGGGCGGCTTCTCCACGCGCGACGCGTCGGTCGGCGCGTTCGCGAGCCCCGCGATCGAGTGGATCATCGCGGTGTTCATGGTGCTCGCGAGCTTCAACTTCGGGCTCTATTACGTCTTGCTCCGGCAGCGGAGCTTGAAAGCGATGCTGCGCGATCTCGAGCTGCGCACGTTCCTCTGGATCGTGGCGCTCGCGACCGCGTTGCTCACGTTGCTGAACTTTCACCGCACCGACGGCGCGCTCGACGCGGTCCGGCGCGCGTTCTTCTTCGTCGCGAGCACGATCAGCTCGACCGGCTACGCCGCGGACGACTACGCGAGCTTCGAGATGCCGCCGATGGCGATCATGCTCGTCCTGATGTTCGTCGGAGGCTGCAGCGGCTCGACCGCGGGCGGCCTGAAGGTCGATCGGTTCGTGATGCTCGCCAAGCAGACGGCGGCGCAGATCCGGACGAGCTTCGAGCCCTCCGTCGTGCAGGTCGTGCGCATGGGTCGCACCGTCGTGAGCAAGGTGGTGCTCGACGACGTGATGAGCTTCTTCGTCGTGTACGTGGTGTTGCTGGGCTTCGGCGTGTTCGTGATCGCGGTCACCGACGGGGTACCGCTCGATGCGGGCTTCGGCGCGATGCTCACCTCGATGGCGAACAACGGACCCGCGCCCTTCCACGGCGAGGCGGGCTTTTCGGACAACTTCGTGGCGTACTCCCCGATCGCGAAGATCTTCTTCGCGCTCGCGATGATGCTCGGGCGCCTCGAGTTCTTCACGGTGTTCGCGCTTCTTCTTCCGGGATTCTGGCGGCGATGAGCGAGCGAGACGACGACGACGATCGCGAGGAGACGACGGAGGAGACGTCGTCCGCGGAGCGTCGCTCCGAACGTGCAAGCGAGCCGGTCGTGGACGAGCACGAGGGCGCCGACGAATCGGGCGACGCCGACGAGCGCCGCGCCGAACCACGCTCCGGCGCGTCACGCCCCTCGACGTTCCCGCCCGCGCGGACCTCCGAGCCGCCGGACGAAGACTCGCTGCGCGTCCTGCGCTCCGAGACCGGGATCACCTCGTCGGACGAGGGCAGCCTCACCTCGTCGGAGATCGACGTGCTCGATCGGAGCCGCGCTTCGGCGGGCTTCGACCGCGACCTCGGAGACGCCGCGCTCGGCGACCCGAGCGAGGATGGCGACCCCAGCGACGACGATGGGTCGCGCGAGACGACCGAAGCCCACGTGGCCGCCTCGGTCGGCGACGCTCCAGCCGCGTC
>JALOQC010000127.1 GCA_025453555.1 Myxococcota bacterium
GGGGCTGCGCCCGGGCGAGCTCCGCCCGCTGAGGAAGATCGAGCTCGACAAGCTCATGGATCGCTACGTGATCCCGCACCGGCACCGGAAGGCGAAGCGGGCGAAGGCCGAGCAGCAGTCCGGTCCGCGCTGAGAGCGCGGATTCGTCGGCTTCACGTCGTCGGCGTCGGGTCGTGCCCTCGACTTCATGATCGCCGACGGCTCAGGTTCGTGGGCGAAGCGCCCACTCGAGCGCGAGCACGCCGAGCACGTAGAGCGCGACCACGCCCGCGTGGCCCACGACCAGGTGATCGACACCACCGAGCACCCGTAGCGCGGCGTAGATCGGCGCGCCGACCAAGAAGCCGTACACGAAGCAGGGCGACGCGTGCGCGAGCAATCCGCCGGTCGGAAGCGGCGCGTGCGTGTGAAAGTCGGGGACGATCGCGAGGACCACGGTCGCGCCGATCGCGAGCAGTCCGAGGCCGATCCCCATGAGCTTCGGCAGGCTCGGGCGATGCAACGGTCGCAGCGCGGCGAAGGTGCAGACGGCGATCAACGTCGCGAGCGAGCCGAGGTACGCGAGCAGATGCGCGAGCGGATACGCGGCGAGATCTGCGCGTCGCTGGGTGCCCGTGGTGATGCCCACCACGAAGAGAAACACGAGCACCCCGAGCAAGCGACGCAGCCACGTCGGTCGCGCGCGCAGGCGCTCCACCGGGCTCGCCTTCGCGGCGAGGATGTGACCTCGCACGCCACCGTAGAGCGCGTCGACCTCGCTCGGATCGGGCTCGTCGTCGACGCTCGCGAGGAGCGCGGCGAGCTCGGGATCCAGCTCGTCGTCGGTCGGCGCGCGGCTCGGCCCGCGGCTCGGCGCGTGGTTCGACGCAGGGTTCGGTTCGCTGGGCTGCGTCATCGGAACGCCTCCGCGAGGAGCGCCTTCAAGGTGGTGTATGCGCGGTGGGCGCGCACACGGACCGCGCCTTCGCTGGTCCCGAGGATCTCCGCGACCTCCTTGTACGGTCGCTCCTCGAAGTAATGGAGCTCGACGACCTCGCGCTGCGACGAGGGCAGCTTCGCGAGCGCGGCGTGCACCGCCTCGGAGCGCTGTTCGAGCTCGAGGGCGCTCTTCTCGGGCGTGGGGGCGGCGCGCGTGTCGAGGTCGAGGTCGACGTGCGGCCGACGCTTCTGCCGGCGCCAATGCTCGCGCACGAGGTTCATCGCGATCGTGAGCAGCCAGGGCCTCACGCGGCTGCCTTGGTGGAAGTCACCTCGCGCACCGTGCAGGCGAAAGAACGTGTGCTGCGTGATCTCGCGAGCCAGCTCCTCGTCGCGCAGCGCGCGCCGCACCATGCCGAGCACGATGGGCGCGTAGCGGCGAAAGAGCTCCTCGAACGCGCGCTCGTCTCCGCCGACGTAGGCGCGCATGAGGTCCTCGTCGCTCGGCGTCGCTTCGGTCACCGGCACCGAGCGTAGTCGCGAGCTGGAGCTCGACGCGAGCCCTCGTGACGAACGCCCCGACTTGCCCTGCGAACGACTCTCGGTTCCGCCACGGCCTGCGGCGCCGCCGGCGGCTTCCGCGCCGGAGGCGCCGGGGTCGATCGTCCAACACGGGAGCGCGACGGCGTTCACGGGGGTGGTACGCCGCACGCGCGCGGCGGTTACGTCGCTCACGTCGAGGACGATCCCGCGCACGAACTTCCGGACCGGGCGGCGCGGCGCGGGGTGTATCCTCCCGGCCCATGGCACAGGGGAGCAGTGGGCTGGACGCGGCGGGGCTTCGCGCGGCGTTCGAGGAGCGGGGCATCCGCAAGGTGAAGCTCGGCGGCTTCGACGTGGACGGGCTCTTGCGAGGCAAGCTCGTGAGCCTCGAGAAGTTCTGGTCCTCCGTGGAGAAGGGCTTCGGCTTCTGCGACGTCGTCTTCGGCTGGGACATCGGCGACCAGCTCTACGACAACGCGTCGGTGACCGGCTGGGCCACCGGCTACCCGGACGCGCTCGCGAAGATCGATCTCTCGACGTTTCGCGTGCTCCCCTACGAGCCGGACACCGCGTGTTTCCTGGTGGATTTCTTCCAGTCTTCCGGCGAGAGCGAAGGAAAACCGCACCCCGCGTGCCCACGAAACCTGCTCAAGCGCGTCGCGGCGCGCGCGGAGGCGAGCGGGTATCAACCGATGTTCTCGTGCGAGCTCGAGTTCTGGGTCTTCAAGGAGAGCCCGGAGTCGCTGAACGAGAAGAACTTCCGCAAGCTCGAGCCTCTGAGCCCCGGAATGTTCGGTTATTCGTGGGTCCGCGAGGGACAGCACGCGGCGTTCGTCCACGACGTGATGGACACGATGGGCGAGTTCGGGATCGAGATCGAAGGCTTCCACACGGAGACCGGACCGGGGGTGTGGGAAGCCGCGATTCGTTACTCGGACGTGCTGAAGGCCGCCGACGACGCGGCGCTCTTCAAGACCACCATGAAGCAGATCGCCTACCGTCACGGGCTCGCGCTGACCTTCATGGCGAAGTGGAACGCGAGCCTGCCCGGCTCGAGCGGTCACATGCACCAATCGCTCTGGGACTCGGAGCGTTCCGTGAACTTGTTCGCGAATCCCAAGGACCCGATCGGGCTCTCCACCCTCGGCAAACACTACCTCGCGGGGCTGGTGCGCACCGCACCCGAGGTCACCGCGCTTTATTCCCCCTTCGTCAACAGCTACCGCCGCTACGTGCCCGGCATGTGGGCGCCGCTGACCGCCTCGTGGGGGCTCGAGAACCGCACCGCGTCGGTGCGCGTGATCAAGGGACCGGGCAAGACCGCCGCGCGCTGCGAGCTGCGCCAGACCGCGGCGGACCTGAACCCCTACGTCGCGATGGCCACCGCGCTCGCGTCCGGTCTGCACGGCATCACGCACGCGCTCGAGCTGCCCTCGATGACCCAGGGCGACGCGACGGCGGACCTCTCGCTCGCGCTGCCGTCCACCCTCGACGAGGCGGTGCGAAAGCTCCGGGCCAGCGAGGTCGCGCGCGAGCTGCTCGGCGAGGCCTTCGTCGATCACTACGTGCGTACACGCGAGTGGGAGGTGCGCGAGCACCGCAAGGCGGTCAGCGACTGGGAGCTGCGCCGCTACTTCGAGGCGGTCTGAGCGCGGCCGCGAAGGAGAAACACCAATGCGGTTCCGTCCTCTGCGCGCGCTCTCCGAGCGCCCTCTCCGGTTGCCGCGCCTGCGGCCCTACGTCCCCCAGCCGAGCGATCCGCCGATTTTCTGGTTCGACTCGGAGCGCAAGGACATCGTCCGCGAGGTCGTGCAGCGCGTCACGCAGCGACACACTGCGGATCGTCGGCGCATGGAGCTCGTGCTCAACGAGACCGCGCTCGCCGAGATCCGTCGGCTCGAGTCGCAACGCGACGCCGAGTCGCGCGAGCGGCTGCCGCAATGGCGTGGGCTCGCGCGGCGCATCGCGCGGCTCTCGGACGTGGAGAAGCGCGACGCGGTGCGCGACATCGTCACGCGCTACGCGGAGGACGTCGCGGGCAACTTCGACCCCCGCGTGTACGGGTTCTCGAAGCAGGCGGTGCCGAAGCTCCTCGCGGGCGTCATGGCTCCCTCGCGGCTACCGGAGGAGCTGATCGGCGAGACGTTGATCGGCGAGCTCCTGCGTGTGGAAGGCGACATCGAGCACCTGCGTCGCCTGCAAGACAGAGGGACCCTCGTCTACGTGCCGACCCACTCGTCGAACCTCGACAGCGTCGTGATCGGTCGCGCGTTCGAGCAGGTCGGCCTCTCGCCCGTGGTCTACGGTGCGGGCAAGAACCTCTTCACGAACCCCTTCCTCTCCTTCTTCATGCACAACCTCGGCGCGTACCGCGTCGATCGCCGCGTGACCGCCTCCGTCTACAAGGAGGTCCTCAAGACCTTCTCGCAGGTGATGATCGAGCGCGGCTACCACTCGCTCTTCTTCCCGGGCGGCACGCGCAGCCGCTCGAACCTCATCGAGTCGCACCTCAAGCTCGGCCTCGCCGGCAGCGCGGTCTCCGCCTTCGCGAACAACCGCGTGCACGGCGTCGATCGCAACGTCTACTTCGTGCCGGCCACCATCAACTACGAGCTGGTGCTCGAAGGCGAGACGCTGGTCGAGGACTGGCTCAAGGAAGAAGGCAAGGCGCGCTACATCATCGAGGACGACGAGTTCTCGAAGCTCGACCGCTGGATCGCGTTCTTCCGAAAGATCGTGGGGCTCCAAGCCGCATGCATCATCCGCTTCGGACGGCCGATCGACTGCTTCGGCAACGAGGTCGACGACGAAGGGCACTCGACGACCCCGAGCGGGCGCAGCATCGACCCGGGCACCTACGTCGAGCGGCGCGGAAAGCCGGTGAACGACTTCGCGCGCGACGCCGCCTACACGCGCGAGCTCTCGGACGTGATCGTCGACCGCTACCGCGAAGAGACGGTGCTGATGGCGACCTCGCTCGTCGCGCACGTGCTCTTCCGACGCCTCGTGCGCGAGACGCCTGGGCTCGATCTCTTCGCGCGCCTGCGCGTGCGTGGTGAGATCGCGATGCCGCGTGAGGAGCTGATCGCGGAGGTCGGCGCGCTGCGCGATCGGCTCGTGCATCTGCAGACGCAGCGCGTGGTGCGCGTGAACGACGCCATCGCCACGCTCGACCCGCGCGTGATCGTCGAGCGCGCGCTCGCGGTCTGGAACGGCTACCACACGCGCGTCGCGGCCAAGGAGCTCGAAGCGACGGTGACCGCGGAGGATCCGACGCTGCTGCTCTACTACCAGAACCGCCTCGTGCCGTTCGCCACGCGGGTCGTGACGAACGCGGCGGACGAAGCCGCGGCGGCCGAGATCGCCCGCATCGGAGGTCGGCGATGAGCGACGCACGTCAGGACGCACTCCCCATCGGGGTGGTCGGCGGCGGCGCGTTCGGACGCGGCATCGCGAAGGCGGCCGCGCGCACCGGGCACGACGTCTATCTGTGGAGCCGTGGGGCCCGCGAGCTCGGCGATCCACGCATCCGCGTGACCTCGCGCTTCGCGGACGTCGGGGAGGCGGAGCTGATCTTCCTCGCGGTGCCTTCGAACGCGATCGCCACGATCGGGCGCGAGCTCGGCGGACACCTCGACGGCTCGCACCTGCTCGTACACGTCAGCCGCGGCTTGGTCGGTCCGGAGCTCACGCCGATCTCGCGTTTGCTGCGCGACTCGACGCCCTCGCGCCGCGTCGGCGCGCTCGCGGGTCCGCTCGTCGCGGAGGCGCTCATCGAAGGCACCCCGAGCGGCGTGATCGTGGGGACCAACTTCCCCGAGGTCGGCGAGGCGGTGCGCGAGGCGATCGCGGGGCCCCAGCTCCGCCTCTACGTCACGCCCGACATCGTCGGCGTCGAGGTCGCGTCCGCGATGGTCGGCCTGCTCGCGCTCGCGGCCGGTCACGCGCAGGCGAGCGGCGTCGGCCCCGCCGCGCTCGCGACCTTCCTCACCCGCGGCATCGCGGAAGCCACGCGCGTCGCGGCGAGCCTCGGCGCGGAGCCGGACACCTTCGTCGGTCTCGCGGGGGTCGGCGATCTGCTCGCGGTGATGGCGGGCGACGAGCGTCCCGAAGAGCGCCTCGGTCGCGCGCTCGCGGAGGGAGCGACGCTGGAACGCGCGGTGGAGATCGTGGGCGCGAACATCGAGGGAGTGAGCCTCGCGCGACGGGTCGCGGACTTCGGCGCACGCGAGCGCATCGCGGTCCCGATCTGCAACGCGATCGCCGACGTGATCGACGGCATGCCCGCGCAAGAAGCGCTGCGCGCGCTGATGACGAGGGGCAGCACCTGAACGCGCCGGAAGCGCGGACGGACGCGAGCACGGACGCACGACGCTCGTAGCGCCCGCATCCTCACGCTCCGGAGTCGCGAGCGGACGCAGCCCGCGTAGGATGCGCGGCATGGATTCACCGGTCTCGGAGCCGACGACCACGGTGCCGACGAAGATGTCGCGCTCGGCGATCCTCGCGGTGACCGTCGCGGCGCTCGGCTACTTCGTCGACATCTACGATCTGATCCTCTTCGGCGTGGTGCGCGACGCGAGCCTGATCGCGATCGGCGTGCCCGAAGCCGAGCGCGCGGTCGTCGGCGAGAACCTCATGTCGATCCAGATGGCCGGCATGCTGGTGGGCGGCATCGTCTGGGGCGTGCTCGGCGACAAGCGCGGTCGGCTCTCGGTGCTCTTCGGATCGATCCTGCTCTACTCGTCCGCGAACATCGCGAACGGCTTCGTCGACTCCGTGACGATGTACGGCGTACTCCGTTTCGTCGCGGGTGTCGGTCTCGCGGGTGAGCTCGGCGCGGGCATCACGCTCGCGACCGAGCTCATCGACGCGCGCCTTCGCGGCTACGCGACGACGATCATCGCGACCATCGGCATCTGCGGCGCGCTCGCCGCGGGCGTAGTCGGCCAAGCGTTCGAGTGGCGCACCGCGTACTTCGTGGGCGGCGGCATGGGTCTCGCGCTCCTGCTCCTGCGCGTCGGCGTGCTCGAGTCCGGCATCTTCGCGCGCGTGAAGGAGACCGACGCCAAGCGCGGCCACTTTCTCTCGCTCTTCACCTCCAAGGATCGACTGCGTCGTTACCTCGCGGTGGTCGTGGCGGGCGTGCCCGTCTGGTACGGCGTGGGCTTGCTCGCGATCGGCTCGCCCGAGATCACGGGCGCCCTCGGTGTCGATCCGGCGCCTTCGCGCGCGAGCGCGATCGTGTGGATGTACGCCGGCCTCGCGCTCGGCGACCTCGGCAGCGGCCTGCTCAGCCAGCTCCTGAAGAGCCGCAAGAAGGCGATCCTCACGTTCCTCGTGCTGAACGTCGTGTGCATCGCCTTCTACTTCACGCTCGCGCGCACGCAGACCCTCGTCTACGTCGCGTGTTTCCTGCTCGGCGTCGCGAACGGCTATTGGGCGGTGTTCGTCACGACCGCGGCCGAGCAGTTCGGCACGAACCTCCGCGCCACCGCGGCCACCACCGCGCCGAACTTCGTGCGCGGCTCGCTCGTCCTCACCACCGCGCTCTTCCACGCGCTCGCGGTGCACGTGAGCTTGCCGAACGCGGCGCTGATCGTCGGCGTGATCGTGCTCGGCGCCGCGTTCCTCGCGATCCGCGGCCTCGACGAGACGTACGGGAAAGACCTCGACTTCGTCGAGCACTGATCCGCTCGGCGCCGATCCCACGACTCAACGTCGCGAGAACACCACCGCGCCGTCGGTCCGTCGCACGCGCACCCACGCGTCCGCGCGCTCGAGCGCGCGCTCGGTGGCCGACCACTCCTCGCGGTCGAGCACGACGTGGCGAATCGGTCGGCCGAGGTCGCGGCCGAGCCGATCGAGCCCTTCGAGCTCACCCGCGAGCACGTCCTGTACGGCGCTCCACTCCGCCGCGGTGCCGAGCTCCGAGCGCACGCCGAAGAGCACGCGCCCGCGCAGATCCGGACGCAGATCGAGGAGCCAGTCGCCATGGCTCTCGCTCGAGAAGACGAGCCCGTCCGACATCGGCGCGGAGAGCACCTCGCGGGGGTATCGGAGACCCACCGCGTCGGACGCGTTCGAGACGCCGTGCCCGAGCCCGGCGAGGAAAGCGAGCCCCGCCGCCAGCGCGACCGGCCATGCGCGCACCGCGGGATCGTTCCCGTCACCCGGCAGCGCGTGATCGAGCAGGCGCGGACCGAAGACCGCGAACGCGTAGCCGAGCAAGAGGCCGTAGCGCAGTCCGGTCAGGCTCAGGATCGCGCACGCGCCGAGCAACACGCCGTGCAGCAGATCGACGCGCCGCGCGCGCCACACGAGCAGCGCGAGGGTGACGATCGCGAGCACCAGGTGGATCGGCGCGGTCCCGAAGGTCGGCGCGTCCCACTCCGTGAAGGGCCCCGGATCGGCCGCCATCTTCGCCCAGAGCCCCGCGAGCCCCGCGCCGACGATGACGCTGCCGTGGAGGTTCGCCCAGAGAACGAGCACCGGCAGCGTCCAGCCGAGCACCCCACGCGCACGTCGCGCGTCCACGATCGCGATCCAGAGCACGAGCACGAGGCAGAGCACCCCGAAGCTCTGCGCGCGCACCAGCCGCTGGGGCATCAGCACGAGCAGCGCGACGAGCCCCGCGAGCGCGATCCGTCGCGACGACGCGCCGCTCCGTCGCGCAGCATCGAACGCGAGCACCAGCGCGCCGGTGAGCAGGAGCACGTGCGAGACGATCACGAGCTTCGCGCCGCCGAGCTCACGCAGCTCGTGCCAGATCACGTGTGCGAGCCACTGCACGTCGATCCACGCGCGCCCGGCCCCGAGCGCGGTGAGCTCGTCCACGCGCGGAAGGCCCGAGGTCGTGATCTCGCGCCCGAGCGACAAGCAGAACCAGCCATCCCCCTGCAGCAGCTCACCCGCCGAGGCCGCGAGCCGCGTCGCGTACACGGCCACCACCGCGACCGCGAGGAAGAAGCGCGTGCGACCGCGCCAGAGCGAGCGCTCGTCGGTCATCGCATCGCCCTCATCGGCTCGCGTTCCTCGTGTCGCCCCTCACGTCGCCCCTCCATCGCCTCGCGTCGCCATCACGTCGCCATCACATCGAGATGCTCGGATCGGTGCGCAGCCCGAGCACGTGCGCCCGCGCCTCCTGCACGAGGAAGATGCTGCCCCCGACCACCACGAGCCCGTCGGGCCCCGCGAGCCGCTCCGCCTTCGCGATCCCCTCGTGCACGCTCTTGGCGACCACGCCGTCGCGGATCGCGGTGAACACCTCGGCGCTCTTCAGCGCGCGTGGCACGTCCGGCACCGCGTAGACGCGTCGATCCACGACGTCGTCGAAGCACGCGAGCATCGGCTCGTGCTCCTTGTCCGCGAGGGCTCCGAAGAGGAGCACCGTCCTTCTCTTCGAGGGGCTGTCGCCAGCCCCTCCGGTAGGGCGGCTTGCCCGCTCTGGCGTCGAGAGCGTCGAGGACGTCAGGGGCATCGCCGTCGCTCCGGTCCGCATCGCGCGCAGGTGCGCCGCGAGCGCGAGACACCCGTCGGGGTTGTGCGCGCAGTCGAAGAGGAACCGCGGGCGCGGTCCGTCGGGTCCGTCCGGCACGCGGCGCAGCTCGAGCCGCCCCGGCCACGTCGTCTTCGCGAGACCGGTCGCGATCGCGTCGTCGTCGATCGTCCAACCGTCCGCGCGCAGGCGGTGCATCGCGGCCACCGCGATCGCGGCGTTCTCCGCTTGGTACGCGCCCGCGAGCCCGAGCCGGAGGTCGCGCTCGTCGTCGGCCACCCGAATGCGCGCACCACGCGGCGTGGGCGCTCCGTCGAACTCGCGCCCGATCACCCAAGGCGCGGTCTTCTTGCGACGCGCCACCTCGAGCAACACGCGCCGCGGCTCCGCATCGCGCGCGCCGACCACCGCGGGCCGACCGCTCTTGAAGATGCCCGCCTTCTCCTTCGCGATCGCGGAGAGCGTGTCGCCGAGGATGTTCATGTGGTCGAACGCGATGCGCGTGACGACCGAGACCGCGGGATCTTCGATCACGTTCGTCGCGTCGAGCCGCCCGCCGAGCCCGACCTCGAGCACCACGACCTCGCAGCCGTGATCGCGAAACGCTTCCATCGCGAGCAGCGCGGAGTGCTCGAAGAAGGTGAGCGGCGGCATGTTCTCCGCGTCGCGTCGCTGATCGGCGAGCCGGCGCGTGACCTCCGCCTCCGAGAGCGGGCGACCGTTCACCTTGAAGCGCTCGACGAAGCGGTGGAGGTGGGGCGAGGTGAAGATGCCCGTGCGGTAGCCCGCGGCGCGCAGCATGCGCTCGCAAAACGACGAGACGCTGCCCTTCCCGTTCGTGCCCGCGACGTGCACCACCGCGAGCCCACGCTGGGGATTGCCGCGGTGCGTGAGCCCGCCGCGCATGCGATCGAGCTCGAGCCGGATGCCGCGCGCAGACAGACCGTAGAGCCACTGCAGCTCGGACGCGTAGCTCACGCCGCACCTCCTGCTGCGTCCGTGGCTCCGCGCGCGACGATCACGCCGACCTGTCGACCCGACGCCGCTCCGTCGCGCCGGAAGCTGAAGAACCGCGCGCGCTCCGCGTAGGTGCAGCCGCCGACGTCGTCGACGTGCACGACGCCGAGCGCGCGGAGCTGCGCGCGCAGGATCGCGGTCAGATCCACGTGCGGCTTCTCCATGGTGCGATCTGCACAAGCGACCCCGTGCGCGACCGCCTCGAGTCGATCGGCGACCTCGGGCCCGACCTCGAAGTGTCCGAGCCGGATGTGGGGCCCGATCGCGGCGAGCACGCGGGAAGGATCCGTCGGCGGATGACCCCGCCGACTCGAAGGTCCCGCGCCGAGCGTCGCGAGCGCGGCCTCCGCGATGCGCGCCTCCACGCCGCGCCAACCCGCGTGCACCGCCGCCACCGCGCCGGTCTCCGGATCGGCCAGCAAGAGCGGGATGCAGTCGGCCACGCGCACCGCGACCGCGACGCCCGCGGTGCGCGCGACGAGCGCGTCGCCTTCTTCGCGACGCACGTCTTCGGGAGCCTCGCGCGCGCCGATCTCACGCACGACGCGACCGTGCACCTGCGAGAGCTCGAAGAGCCGCGCGTAGCCGAGCGCATCCGCGAGCCGGCGATGGTTCTCCGCCACCGCCTCCGGATCGTCGCCGACGTTGCGCGCGAGGTTGAACGCGTCGAAAGGCGCCACGCTCACGCCGCCCTGCCGCGTGGTGAAGGCGTGCGCGAAGCCGTGACGCTCGAGCAGAGGAGAGCGGAGCCAAGCCGTCATCGCGCGCGAGCCTGACGCAGCCCCTCTCACACGTCGACTCCGCGGTCGGAGCGACCTCCACTTCGCGGGCCGCCGGCCCGTCGCACCCGCCGCCTTCCTTCGGCGATTCGATTCGCGCGTGGCCCTCAACATCGTTCTTGACTTCCCCGACCCGCGAGTTAGAAAGCCGGTCCCACGCGGACGTGGCGGAACTGGCAGACGCGCTGGACTAAGGATCCAGTGGGGCAACCCGTGAAGGTTCGACTCCTTTCGTCCGCACCAGGGACTCCGGTTCGAGACTCGTCTCGAACCGGAGGTCGAAGAGGGAGCGCCATCGAGCGCTCCTTTTTCATTTCATCGGCTCCGCGCTTTCGCGCGGCCCGATGGTTTCACGGAATCGTTCAGCTTCGCGGACTGCGTCCGCTTCGCCGCGAACGATTCCGTTTCAATTCCGTCGTCGCGTCGCCGAGCTTCGCGTCGCCCGTCGAGCGCGTCGCCCGTCGAGCGCATCGCTCGTCGTCTCGTCGATCACATCGCGTGATTTTGGCCGCGTGGCCGCTGTACCGCGCGCGATCGGCGTGTCAGTGTCGCCGCCGTCGTGGCTTGGTTCACCAAGACGAAAGTCTCCACGGAGGCCTCGGAGAAGCGGACGCTCGGGAAGGGCTTGTTCCGCCGTTGCGATGGCTGCGGTCAGACCTTCAAGGCGGAAGAGTTCCGCGCGAGCTGGGAGGTCTGCCCCGGCTGCGAGCGTCACTACCCGCTGCCCGCCGAGCTCTGGCTCGAGCTCCTGCTCGACGAAGGCACCTGGGTCGAAGAGGACGCGCAGCTCGAGGCGGTCGACCCGCTCGGCTTCGTCGACGCCAAGCCCTACGGCAAGCGCCTCGTCGAGACGCGCACCAAGACCGGCGCGAAGGACGCGATCCTCACGGGCGGCGGCAAGCTCGCGGGCCGCGACGTGCGCCTCGGCGTCTTCGTCTTCCGCTTCATGGGCGGCTCGATGGGCAGCGTGGTCGGCGAGCGCATCGCGCGCATGTTCGAGCGCGGGGCCGAGCTCGGGCAGCCGGTGATCCTGCTGAGCGCCTCGGGCGGCGCGCGCATGCAAGAGGGCGCGCTCTCGCTCATGCAGATGGCCAAGACGGTCGCCGCGCTCGGTCGCCTGCGCGAGGCGCGTCAGCCGTTCCTCAGCGTGCTCCTCGATCCGACCACCGGCGGCGTCGCGGCGAGCTACGCGCTGCTCGGAGACGTGAACGTCGCGGAGCCGGGCGCGCTCATCGGCTTCGCGGGCCCGCGCGTGATCGAGCAGACGATCCGCCAGACGCTGCCCGAAGGCTTCCAACGCGCGGAGTTCCTGGTCCAACACGGCATGGTCGATCGGATCGCGAAGCGCACCGAGATGCGCGCGACGTTGGCGCAGCTCCTCTCGCACCTGGGTGGTTGAGGATCTGAGCGGCAGAGCGCGCCCGCCTCACCTCTTCGCGCGGCGCGCCGAGAGCCCGAGCTGATTGAAACGCGTGCGCACGCGACGCGCGTTGGTCGCGGGATCGCCGCGGAGAAGCCGCGCCGCCATCGCCTCGAAGTCGCCCCCCGTCTCCTCGAAGAGCCGCGCGAAGAGCTCCTTCTCGAGGGCTCGCGCGAGGTCGCGAAGCTGCGTGTGCTCGGGCGCGTGCTTCGAATCGCGCGTGGGAGAATCGACGCTCGTCGTCGACGCGTCGGGCCAACCGCC
Organism: Myxococcota bacterium; assembly: GCA_025453555.1. GTDB lineage: Bacteria > Myxococcota_A > Polyangia > Polyangiales > Houyiibacteriaceae > JACKEH01. Next base: position 12,440 of record JALOQC010000127.1, read on the forward strand.
GTCGAGCAGCTCGCGCACCAGCCGCGTGGAGAGTGGCACCACGTGCGGCAGCGGTGGGCGTCGACCTTCCTCCGCCGCCGCGAGCGCGTCCGCGAGCGAGAGCAACGCCGCGTTGCCGATCAGCAGCTCGAGCTCGCGCACGTTGCCCGGCCACGCGTGCACGCGCAGCGCCGCGAGCGACGCCTTCGCGAGCACGAAGGTGATCGCACCGCGCGTGGCGTCGTCGGCGTCGATCGCGAGCCGCGCGCTCTCCACCCGCACGAGCCCCGCCGCGCGGGCGTACGCGAGCAGCAGCGCGCGATCCGATCCCTCGGCGGCGAAGCGGCGCGTCACCATCGCCTGCGCGAGCGGGAGCACGTCGTCGCGTCGCTCGCGCAGCGGCGGCATCACGAGCCGCGAGGCGGGGTTCAGACGCGCGAAGAGATCCGCGCGAAAGCTCCCGTCGCGCACACGCGCGCTCAGGTCCGCGTTCGTCGCCGCCACGAGCTTCACGTCGACGCGTCGCGCTCGGTTCTCGCCGAGCCGCGTCACGCGACCGTCCTGCAGCGCGAGCAAGAGCAGACCCTGCGCGTCGAGCGGGAGGTTGCCGAGCTCGTCGAGGAAGAGCGTGCCCCCGTCGGCTTCTTCGAAGCGGCCCGGACGATCGACCGCGCCGCTGAACGCGCCGCGCGCGCTGCCGAAGAGCTCCGCCGCCGCGAGGCTCGCGGGCAACGCGCCGAGATCGACCGCCACGAAGCGCCCGCTCCGCCGCGACGCCGGGTGGATCACCCGCTCCGCGAGCGCGCTCTTGCCGGTGCCGGTCTCGCCGAGGATCAGCATCGGCAGCGAGGTGCGCGCGAGCACCTCCGCGTCGCGACGAAGGCGCGCCATCGACGCGCCGAAGACGAAGCCCGCGTCGTCCGAGGCCCGCACACGCCGCGCGAGCAGGCGCTCCACCAGCAGCCCGAGCGCGCGCGCGTCGAACGCGTCGTCGCCCGCGAGCGTGAGGTGCTCGTCCGCCGCGAGCGGGGCTGCGTGGCCCTGCCCGAGCTCACGCTCGCTCGTCATCAACACCACCGGCAGTGCGCGCTTCTTCTGGCGGAGCCGCTCGAGGATCGCGAGCCCCTGCCGCGCGCGCGGGTCGCCTTCCATCGGCAAGAGCCGGCTCTCCGGGAGATCGAAGCGCACGTCGAGCAGCACCGCGTCCACGTCGTCGTGCCGCGCGAGCGTCTGCTCGACCTCCGCCCAATCGTGCGCGTGCGTCAGCGTGCAGCCCTCGCGGTGCGGACACTCCCAACACGGCCCCGGCAGCTCGCATCGCGTCGCGTAGTCGTAGTCGCGCAAGAGCGCGTGGAAGAGCTCGACGTAGCGATCGCCGTCGTCGATCACGAGCAGCTTCGGGCGTGTCTTGGCGGCGCTCACGGATCGACCTCCGCGAGGAGCGTCCGGAGCACGACCTCCACCGAACGCGCGAGCTCGATCGCATGGGCGACCGCGGCGGGCTCGTTCGCGCGGACCTCGGCCTCGATCGCGTCGAGCGTCGACAGCGCCGCGCGTGCGGCCGCGAGGTGCCGCCCGAACCGCGGTTCGTCGAGCCCCTGCGTGAGCCGCGACAGCCGCGCCGATGCGCGCTCCGTACCCGCGCTCCCCGGCAGCGCGTAGAGATCGGCGATCAGCATCCGCAAGAGCGCGCCCGGCAACGGACCGTCACCGACCTTCCGTTCGCCGAGGTTTCGTGCGGTGCGCGCGATCTGCTTGCCGACGTCGTGCATCGACGCTCGCACGCGCTCGGCGTCGTCGCTCATGCCGACCTCCGCGCTCATGCCGACTCCAGCGCGCGCCGGATGGCGGCCGCATCGAACACCGGCACCGCCTGCACGCGGCCGTAGAGCTGCCGCAGGTTCGCGAGCCGATGCGGCGCGAAGTCGGTGACGAAGACCGCCGGCGCGTCGACCCCCGCTTCGCGCAACGCGCCGAGCACGAGCGTGCCTTGTTGCTCGCGCAGGTAACGGAGCGCGCGCGCCGAGTCGCCCGCGAAACGCCGCCGCGCGGTGCCGACCACGTCCCCGATCAGATCGTCGGGGCTCGATCGTTCGAAGCGCAGATCGACGAGCAGCGCGGACGGAGGGAGCTGCTTCGCGAGCTCCACCGCTTCCCGCGCGGAGTGCGCCGCGCGCACGTCCCACTCGTGGAGGAACGCGCGCGCGAACTCCTCGTACTCGTGACCGTCCTCGACGACGAGCAGCACCGGCATCGCCGCCCGATGGTGCCACGTCTTCGGCGGCGAATCCCCGTAGCTGCGCGAGGGCGCGGAGCGCTCGAGACGACGGGAGGCGACGGGAGACGACGAAGCCCGCCGATCGCTCGGCGGGCTCGTACGTCGACTCACACCCCCGCGTTCGGGCGCGCGCTCGGGCTCACTGCGACTGACGAACGATCGTGAACACCGCGCGGCGGTTGAGCGCGTGCGACTCCTCGCTGCCGTCGGTGTGCTCGGGCTGCGTGTCGCCGAGCGCGGTGGTCGTGAGCCGCTCTCGCGCGATGCCCGCACGCACCAGGTGGTTCACGACCGTGTCCGCGCGCCGCTGGCTGAGTTCCAGGTTCGCGTCGGTCGGACCTTCGCTGCTCGCGTGCGCCTCGATGCGCAGCTCGAGGATCTCCGGGTGCTCCTGCAAGAGCGTGATCACCTGCCGAAGCGCGGGCATGCTCGAGCCCGTCACGCGCGCGCGGTTGCGCGGGAAGAGCACGCGCTGACCGAGGCGCTCGAGCTCCATCTGCGTCGCCGACGGAGCCACCGGCGCGGTGTCCGGGCAGCCGTCTTCGTCCTCGAAGTCGTTCACCGTCTCCGGCTCGGCCGGACAACGATCGCTCGCGTCCGGGATGCCGTCGCCGTCGTGATCGAGATCGGGGCAGCCGTCGTCGTCTTGGAAGCCGTCGACGTCCTCCGCGTCCATCGGGCAACGATCCGTCACGTCGGGGACTCCGTCGCCGTCGTTGTCGAGATCGGGGCAGCCGTTCTCGTCCTCGAAGCCGTCGAGATCCTCCGCTTCGCTCGGACAGGCGTCGGCTCCGTCGAGCACGCCGTCGCCGTCGTTGTCGGGATCGGGGCAGCCGTTCTCGTCCTCGAAGCCGTCCATGTCCTCGGCTTCTTCGGGGCAAGCGTCGGCGTCGTCGAGGATGCCGTCGCCGTCGCGATCGGAGTCGCCTTCCTCGCCGTAGAACGAGAGCGCGAGCCCGAAGGAGAGGAAGCCCGCGTCCGCCGCGCCCGCCTGGTCCGCCGTCTGGAAGACGTGGTGGTAGCGGACGTAGGGTCCGACGCGGAGCCACCAGAGCAGGTCGTACTCGTAGCCGACGCCGACCTCGATGCTCGGTCGCATCACGTCGCCGGTGAACGCGAGCGCGGCGCCGGCGCTGATCCAGAGATCGCCCACGTCACGACCCGCGAGCGGGTGCGCCCGCACCGCGAGGGTCGGCGCGTAGTAGCTGCCGAAGCCGTCCTCGGTCGGCGCGGAGTCGTCCGACGGGAAGAAGTGCATCGAGAAACGCGCCTCGACGCCGATCCACTCGATCGGGCGGAGCTCGTAGCCGAGCGCGAGCCCGGCGCCGAAGCCGAAACGATCGCGCTGCGGCGACGTGACGATCAGCGCGCCGCCGCCTTCGAGCCGGAACGTGTGCATGCCCGCTTCCGCGTGGGCCGCGCCGGGCGCCACGAGACCGGAGCCCACGAGCACACCGAACGCGAGCACGGCTCCCCACACGGCGTGTGAGCCTCGCCGTGCGCCGACCGAACCTTCGAGCTGCCGAGACCGAGTGTTTTCCATCGAGAAACCACCTTCACAGGGTGAAAACCATCGGGTAGTATCACCGTAGTTTTTCAGCACGGTAGAACACACGGATGGCTGGTGTCTCGCAAAAAGCGCAGATTTCGCAGCTACAACGGAGAAATCGGATGAGACCGAACACCTGGGCGGTAATGTGGGTCGGTGTAGGAGCCATCCTCTTCGGAGGGTGTGGCGCGAAGATCGTGGGCGACGGAGACGGGGGCGGAGTCGACTCCGGCGTCGGGGAATGCCGGACAGGCGAGCTGCGCTGCGACGGCGAGTGCGTGCTCGTGAGCGAGAGCCGCGAGCACTGCGGCGCGTGCGGCAACGCGTGCGAGGCCGGTGAGGTCTGCTCCGCCGGCACCTGCGCGACCTCGTGCGGCGGCGGGCTCACGGAGTGCGAGGGCATCTGCGAGGACTTGCAGACGGACCGCGCGAACTGCGGCGAGTGCGGCAACGCGTGCGCGTCCGGTCAGGTCTGCGTCGACGGCGAGTGCGAGCTGAGCTGCGCGGAAGGCCAGGAGATCTGCGACGGCGTCTGCACCGACACCCAGAGCAGCTTCGAGAGCTGCGGCGCGTGCGGCAACGCCTGCGACGACGGTCAGGTCTGCTCGCGCGGCGCCTGCGCGCTCTCGTGCGCGTCGGGGCTGACGGACTGCAGCGGCTCGTGCGTCGAGCTCCCGTACAACGTCAACCACTGCACCGCGTGCGACGCCGCGTGTGGCCCCTACGCCAACGCGATTCCGTCCTGCAACAACCAGTGCATCATGACGTGCAACGAGGGCTTCGAGGACTGCAACGACGATCGCGTCGACGGCTGCGAAGTCGAGCTCGCGGTCGACGAGCTGCACTGCGGCGAGTGCGGCAACGTGTGCAGCTTCGCGAACGCGGCGACCGAGTGCGTCGACGGCGCGTGCGTGATGGGCGTGTGCGACGCGGGCTTCGACGACTGCGACGGTGATCCGGCGAACGGCTGCGAGTGCCGCATCGCGGTGGTCGGCCCGCCCGGCACCTCGCCCTTCTCGGGCGGCACGCTCCGCGACCTCGACGAGGATCCCGCGACGGGCGCGGTCACGCCGAGCGGCATGGTCACCGACACCTCGCGCGACTTCCTCTGGGTCGTGAACGTCAACGAGAGCACCGTGAGCCGCTGGGACGCTTCGACGCGCAGCGAGATCGCGCGCTACCGCGTCGGGCTTCCTTCCGGTGAGTGTGCGGGGTCGTGTTGCCACAACAACGGCTGCAACATGCCGTCGCGCGTGGTCGTCGACGGCAACGGCGACGCCTACGTCGCGAATCGCGCGTTCGGCATGCAGGGCACCGTCGTGAAGATCGCGGGCGACCAGGCGGAGTGCGTCGATCGCAACATGAACGGCATGATCGACACGTCGACGTCGGCCACGCCGATGGCGTGGGGCGCGGACGAGTGCATCCTCTGGACGGCGAACGTCGGTCCGGTGGACGCAGTGCTCCGCTCCATCACGAGCGACCGCGGCGACGCGACGCGCCCGAACGGCTACATCTGGGTCGGCTCGTTCAACCGCAGTGAGATGTACCGTCTCGATCCGAACACCGGCGCGACGCTGAACACGATCGCGGTCGGCTTCCCGCCCTACGGCGCGGTGCCCACGTCGGACGGCAAGATCTGGGTGACGGCGCTCGGCCAGCAGGTGCGGTCGATCGACACCACCACGCTCGTGGCAGGCCCCATCGTCACCATGCCCTTCACGATCTACGGGCCGACCTCGGACGCGAACGGACGGCTCTGGTTCTCGGGCTGGTCGAACTACCTCGCGGGCTACGATCCGGCGACCGGCATGACGACCCGGATCAACCTTCGTGCGTCGCAGTCGTCGGCCGGCGTCACGGTCGATGCCTCGGGCAACGTGTGGATCGGCCAGAACGAAGGCACCACGCGTACGACGCTGGCGCGCGTTCCGACGAGCGCGTTCACGCCGGGCACCGCGACCAACTCGCCCGGCACCATCCCCGCCGATCAGCTCACGTACTTCGACGGCCCCGCGAACCCGAGCAACGACACGCCCACCGCGGTCGGCGTCGATCGCAGCGGCGCGGTCTGGCTCGCGAGCTACACCGGCAACTCGCGCCTGCTCCGCCTCGACCCGACCACGGGCACCTACGAGGCGTTCACGGGTCCGAACCGCACCTACTCGTACTCGGACTTCACGGGCTCGGTGCGACGCGCGTCGATCCCGCAGGGCTCGTACGAGCAGATCTTCGATCTCGCGTGCGCGAACCCGGTGCTCGGTCAGCTCTCGGTGGACGGCACCTTCCCGGCCGACACCATCAGCACGATCTCGATGCGCACGGCGGACACGGTGGCGAACCTCTCGAGCGCGACCGACGTCGCGATCGGCACGCTGCCTCCGTCGGCGAGCCCGTACGCGATCGGCACCGCGTTCGCGGACGCCGCAGTCACCCCGCAGCAACAGCTCCGTGTGCGCGTCGTGCTTCGCGCGGCGCCGGACGGCGCGGTGCCCATCCTCAACGGCATCCGCATGAGCTGGACCTGTCCGTGAGACGGGCGAGCACGTCCGTGAGCTTCCGTGCAGCGACGTGCGCACGCGCGACGTACACCTCGCCGTGATGCGCACCTCGCTCGTCCTCTCGGTGATCGCCGCGCTCGTTCCGACGGGCGCGGCGTTCGCGCAAATGACGTCTTCGGAGCCGGCCGAGCCAAGCCGAGCGCGGCGCGCCGAGCGCGGTGAGCGCGGTGCAGGCTCACGAACCGTCGGCTGGCGTTGGGAACGCCCCACCCCGCAAGGGAGCACCGTGCGCGGCGCGTGCCGCGATGCGATCGACGCGCTCTGGATCGCGGGGGAGGTCGCGACGTTCGGTCGCGTGTCGAACGATCTGCGTCGCTTCGAGGGCGACACGCTCCGCACGAGAGCGGACTTCGCGCGCATCGCGTGTTGTCCGAGCGGCGTCTTCGCGGTCGGAACGGAAGGTGCGCTCGTGCATCGCGACGCGGAGGGTGTCGTGCGCGAGCAGACCCTGGGCGATCCACGACGGCTGCCCATGCTCACCGACGTCGCGTGCGTCGGTGAGCGCGGCGTGGTGGTCGCGAGCGGGGCCAGCGAAGCATTCGTCTCGGAGGACGGCGGTCGCACCTTCGAGGGGCGCGCCGCTCCACAGCCGCTCTATTCGCTCTTCGTGGTCGAAGGCGCGCCGGTCGACGCCTCCGGATCCACCGCGGGCGCGACTTCTCGACCGAGTCGGCGGGGTCAGCCGCCAACGTCTGCGGGAGCGACCTCTGCGAGCGCCCCGACCTACGTGCTCCTCGCGGGCGGTCCGCGCGGCGCGGTCGCGCGCAGCACCGATCTCGGCCGCACGTGGACGGTCGTACGCAGCGGCGTGCGCGGCAACGTGCTCGCGTTCGCGACGCGTGGCGCGACCGAGCTCGTCGCGGTCGGCGGCGGCGGCTCCGCGATCCGCTCGAACGACGCGGGCGCGACGTGGTCCGCGATCGTGTCGGGAACCACGACGGATCTCTTCGACGTCGCGAGCGCCACCGTCGGCGGCCGCGGCGGAGAGCTCGTCGCGGTCGGAGCAAACGGCGCCTTCGTCCTCCCCGCGCGCGCGGAGGCGTTCGCGCCGCTCGCGCTCGAAGGGCGCTTCCACACCCTCGTCGCCTCGCGCGGCGGCCTGCTCGCGTTCGGTGTCGGCGGTCGCTACGCCGAGCGACGCGGGCGCGGCGCGTTCCGGCTCGGCAGGCGCCTCGAGACCTCTCTGTTCGCCGGCTACGCCGACGCGCGCGGACGCGTGGTGGCCGGCGACCGCGGCTTCATCGCGCGCGGCAGCCTCACGGGCGAGCTCCGCCCCGTGCGATCGCCCGTCGTCACCGCGCTCCACGCCATCGCGGGCAACGCCGCGGGCGTGATGCTCGCGGTCGGCGCCGAGGGCGTGATCCTGCGCTCCACCGATCGCGGCGCGCGATGGACTCGCATGCCCTTCGAACGAACGAGCAACGCAGAGGGTCTGCGTGTCCCCTCCACCTTCCAAGCAGTGTGGCTCGACGACGCGGGCCACGCGCTCGCGGTCGGCCAACAAGGCGTCCGTGCGCGCTCCGACGACGGCGGTCGCACCTGGACCGACCTCTCGACCGCCCGCGATCACCAGCGCAGCGGTATCGCGTGGCACGATGGCGCGCTGATCGTCGTTGGCACGGGGAGCCGCATCGAACGCTCGGAAGACTTCGGCGTCACGTGGCGCGACGAAGCCCCGCCTGCGCCCGGCCTCGATCTCCGCACCCCGATCGTCACGCCCTCGGGCGCCCTCGTCGTCACCGCGCGCCCCGGCGTCGTCGCGCGCCGCGACGCGTCGGGTCGTTGGACCACGACGTCGCTGCGCCCCGAAGCCTTCTTCGCGGGCCTCGCCCGAGTCGCTGGTTCGAGCGGCGGCGAGCTCCTCCTCGTGGCCTCGGACGGCACCACCTACGTCTCGCGTGACGACGGCGCGCGTTGGGCCGAAGAACGCCGTCTCACGCGCGAGGTGATCACCGGATTGTTCGTGGGTGAGAGCACGGCGTGGGCGACGGGGTATTGGGGAATGTTGATGGTCCGCGACGGGCGGTGAGGTAGCGCGCTCAACACTCCCGATCCACGTGGGCGAGCGGCGCGTCGTTCAGCGCGTCGCGATGCCTCCGCCGTGGCGAAGTCGTGCAGGATCAGGTTCATCCGCGCGAGCCCGCTCGTGGCCGAGTCCTTCTCCTGCCCGTAGAGCGTCACCGGCGCCCCGCCTCGTCCGCGACCTTCGAGAGCAGCGACCCCGAACCAACGTCGGGTCGTACACCGTCGTCTGCGCCGTCGGCTTCGACCGCCGAATCCCGATCACCTGCGCGATCACCCGGCTCACCTCCGCCGGCGTGTAGAACTGCCCATTGCTCTTGCCACTCTCCGTCGCGAAGTGGTGCATCAAGTATTCGTAGGCGTCCCCGAGGATGCCGTCGCCATCCGCCCGGTTCTTCGAGAGATCCAGCGCCGGGTTCTCGAAGATCGCGACCAGGTTCGTCAGCCGCTCGACCTTCTCTTTGCCCGATCCGAGCTTGCTGTCGTCGTCGAAATCCGGAATGTCGAAGAGCTTGTTCGCGTCCTTCAGGGGACCGACGATCTGATCGAAGTTCGAGGGAGTTTCGTCATGTTGGATCAGATCCAGAACGCGGCCGCGGTTCTCGCGCAGTACACGACGACCGCTCGTTTCAACTCGCGCCACTGTTCTTGGCGCAGCAGCTCGCGGCGGTGGCGCCCGCCGATCTCACGGCAGAGCAGCGTGAGGCGCTCGCGCTGGTGCTGAAGCGCGGGGACGAGGTGGATGAGGTTCGGAAGGTGCGGCAGCGGCTCGCTCCGCCCGCGCGTCGGGCGCCGCGCAACACGATGGTGACCGCGTGGGCGTCGCTCTCGGGGGTCGAGCGTGCTCTTCCCCGAAGGCGTCGTCTTCACGACGTACGACGCGGGCGCGCTGTGGGCGGCGTCGCGTGTGTGCGACCGTGCGTCGACGAAGGGCGCACGGTCGCGAGCACGCTCCGAGCTCGGAAGAGGCAATGAGGTTCGGGCACGCCCGGTGTCCCGATCACGCTCCGAGCCTGGAAGAGGCGATGATCCCGGGCTCGACCGTCGCTCGTCGTCCGCGCGCCTTCGAGCCGTCGGATCCATGGCGGACCGCGGGTCGGGGTGTCGTGATTCGCGATTGAGTCCGTCGGCCGCGGATCGAATCCGTGTCACACCCTAGTGCGATCGTCGCGTCATGTTCGACGTCGACGACGACCGCACACCGAACGAGCACGACGCGTACCCCGATCGCGAAGAGGACACGTTCGATCCCGCGGCGGCCGAAGAAGAGCTGGCCACGCTCTCCGCTCACCTCGACGCCGCGACCTATCGGCAGCTCGTGTTGATTCGGCGGCTCGACGAGCGCGGCCATTGGGCGGCGGCGGGCGCGACGAGCTGCGCGGCGTGGCTCTCGTTTCGGATCGGGCTCGACATCGGCGCAGCCCGAGAACGTATCCGCGTCGCGCATGCGCTCCGAGATCTTCCATTGATCTCGGAGGCGATGCGGCTCGGGACGATCTCGTTCTCGAAGGTTCGTGCGATCACGCGCGTCGCGACTCCGGCGAACGAAGAGCGG
>JALOQC010000536.1 GCA_025453555.1 Myxococcota bacterium
CGCTTCCAGATCGCGTCGTAGCCGGTGACGCGCGGATCGGTGCCGGGGTTCGAGTAGAACGCGAGGCCCGCGAGCTCGCGCAGGCTCTTGGCGAGGTCGCGGATCGACGCGCGCGCGGCCGTCTTCGAGAGCTTCGAGAAGGCGCGGATCATGTCCGCGGTGAAGTCCATGCCCGTGCGATCGGAGGTGTAGAGGCGATGCACGAACGCCTCGCGGCGCGCGAAGTCTTGGCGCCACGGCGCGCGCGGCACGCCTCCGCTGAAGGTGCCGAACACGTACGTGAGCAGCAGGAGCTGCACGATCTCTTCGCGCACCTCCTCGTCGGGCGGGATCGCGCGGATGTACGCGTCGAATCGCTTCGTCGCGGCGGCGACCAGATCCGAGAAGCTCGGATCCGTCACGCCGAGGACGTGCGGCAAGTAGGTCTCGAAGGTGCGAAGCAAGAGCTTCGGCATGGGCGGCGAGAGCGTGGCGCGCTCGGCCCGAAGATCCGTCACGTGTCGCGGCATCGAAGCTGTCCCCCTCGCCGCGATGAACGCGGCGGCGAGAGCATCGCAAAGCGCATGTGTCCCCGGAAAGCAGAAACGCGCTCACCCGGACCACGGACCGAGAGAATGCGTCAATCGGGCTGGAAGAGATCGTTCGATTGATCGCCGATCACGTAGTACTGCCCCGCGCGGTCGAAGGTCGCCGCGCCGAAGCCGTTGACCGCCACGCTCCAGAGCAAGAGCAACGCGAAGCCGACCCCGAAGCGACGCGCGCCGATCGCGAGGAGCACGAAGACGAGCGGCAGGTAGTCGAGCGCGAAGCGGTAGCCGAACTGGACCCAGCCGCTGTTCTGATAGCCGAGGTTCAGGAGCATCACCGGCACGATCGCGAGCCAGAGCGCGACGTGCAGACCGCTCGTGCGTCTCGGCGCGAGCACGAAGAAGAGCGCGGGCGTGGTGAACCAGAGCGCGAGGCCGTGGCCGCTGATCTGCACGTGCGGCGGCTCGGCGGAGAGCCAGGGCAACGAGCCCGCGAACACCGCGAGGTTCTTGGCCGCGTAGTGGTAGTTGAAGAGGCCCCAGGTCTCGATGCGTGGGCGCCAGCGGATCTGCAAGTACGAGTGGCCCCACTCGAAGGGATCGTCGAAGCGGGCGGCGTTGTGCCACATCGCGAGCGCGCCCACGACGAGGATGGGCGCGGCGAAGAGCGCGCTCTTTCGGATCGCGAGCTTCCAGTCGACGCCGCGGAGGAAGAGCCGCAGGCGACGCATCCAATACGCGTCGGGCTCGTCGTCGGGTGCGCTCGCTTTGCGCGAGCTTCGCAGCGCTTCCACCGCGAAGAAGAGCGCGAGCATCGCGGTGGTGGGGCGCGTGAGGAAGCAGCAGCCGAGCGCGAGCCCCGCGAGGATCGGGCGGCGCGCGTCGAGCCCGAAGAGCAGGTAGAGGCCCAGACACGCGACGGCCACGACGTGAGCGGAGAACCAGACCGTGCCTTGGACGGCGACGAAGAAGAACACCGTGCCGAACGCGAAGAGCGCCGTGAGCAGGAGCTCGTCGCGCAACGCGCGGGCGCTGCGGCCGGTCTCGCGCAGCCGTCGCAGCACGAGGAAGAGCAGCATCGGACCGAGCCCGGCGAGGAGCGCGAAGAAGAAGCGGTCCGGAAGATCGACGCCGAAGAGCGCGACCGCGGGGAGCATCACCACGCCCGGAAAGGGCGGAAACGAGACGTACCAGCGGTACCGATCGGAGTCGCCGAAGCGGTAGACACCGTTGGGGCAGAGGTCGCGGATCTCGGTGTCGTAACAGGCCCAGTCGTTGGTGCCGGGTGGGTCGTAGGGGAGATGGAGCTGCCCTTGCAACCACGAGTGCGCGAGGTGCGCGTAGTGGTTGTCGGGGCTGGTCTCGAAGCGGCGCGAGCCGAGCACGGCGACGTAGACGCTCGCGCAGACGAGGTAGACGAGGAGCGGGAGCGCCCAGCGGCGATCGATCCAGCGCGCCGGCGGCGCGAACGCGCTCGGGGTCGACTCCTTCGTCGACTCGTTCGGGGTCGACTCCTTCGTCGACTCGTTCGGGGTCGACGTGCTCGTCGACGAGGAAGACGAAGCTTCGGTCGCGGGGCTCATGAGGGCGCGCGAGCATAGCGGCGGGGAGCCGCGCGAGCGAAAGGAAGGCGCATCTCGGCGCCGACGGGCCCGCGCGACGACCGGGTGCGCGAAGAGCGTGCGCGAGAGCCGAGCTGGATCCGACGAGGTGACGCGATGGTGCCGACGAGGTCCGGCCGAGTCGACGACGCGACGCAACCATCGACGTCGGTGCGTCGGCCCGTCCATGATGCGCGCGTGCTCCCGCTCTTCGCTCAGACCCGCACCACCGCCCGCGCGCTCTACCTCGGCGAGCGCCTCGACACGCGCTCGCTCGAAGGTCGTCGCCTCGCGAGCCAACCGCTCGTGATCGAAGCCGGCGCGGAGGGCGCCGCCGTGCTCTTCCGCTACGGCGTGGTCGTCTTCTTCGGCGTCTCCACCGTCGAAGAGGCGAGCTTCCTCCGCCACCTCGCGAGCTTCGTGCACGACCCGCTCGCGAAGCCCGCGACCGAAGAGCTGTCGATCGTGGTCGACGCGGAGAACGGCGACCGCGTGTTGCCCGAAGGTGGGCTCTCACTCGCGACGATCGATCTGGCGCGTGTGCAGATCGTGGCCGACGTGCTCGCCAAGAGCGTGGTGCTCGAAGACTTCGAGCGCGCGGTGCGCGAAGCCTTCGAGACGGTGGAGCCGCTCGCGGAGAACCTCGCGCGCGGGACGGAGAAGAAGCTGCCGGGCGGCGAGCTCTCGACCCACATCGGCCGCGCGCTGCTCGTGCAGACCAAGACGGTCGGGCGCGTCGAGGTGAGCGAGAAGCCGGATGCGCTCTGGGACGCGCCGCAGCTCGAGCGCCTGCATCAGCGGCTCGCGGACGAGTACGAGCTGCGCGAACGACACGCCGCGCTCGACCGGAAGCTCGTGCTGGTCGCGAGCACCGCGCAGACGTTGCTCGATCTGCGCAACCACGAGCGGAGCCTCCGCGTCGAGTGGTACATCGTGTTGCTCATCGTCGCGGAGATCGGGCTGACGCTCTACGAGCTCTTCCTGCGCCCGCATTGAGCGAGCGAACGCATCGGCTGCACGCGTCGAGCACACACGACGATCGCTCGAGCCAGCGGCATCGCCGAGCCCAACGACACTCGGCTTACGGTCCGCGCGCGAAGCTCGCTTCGTTCTCCGCGCCGTGCGATGAATCTGGTTCGGGTTTCGTCGCAGAGGCGTTCGAGCCCGTGGTTCCGCGGTCGCAGGGGTGCGCTCGCGGACGTCGCACGACGACGAACGAGGGTTTGGAACGATGCTTCTTGGACTTCGACGACTGCTGATCGCAGCCGCGCTCGTGGGCGTGGCGTGCGGCGACGACGACGCCCCCGCGATGGACGCGGGCACCGACGCGACCGTGGAGGACGCCGGTCCGCCGGAGACGATCGAGGACCTGCCGGTCACCGGGCAGCGCACGATCGAAGAGCTCTCGGGCCCGGTCGACGCGGTGCGCGACGAGCACGGCATGTGGCACGTCTACGGCGCCGAGCTGAACGACGTGATCCGCGTGCAGGGCTACCTGCAAGCGCGCGACCGCATGGGGCAGATGGACTTCATCCGTCGCCAAGCGACCGGCACGCTCGCCGAGTTCGCGGGCAGCTTGAGCCCCGACCTCGTCGACGTGGATCGCGACGCGCGCTTCGAAGGACACCGTCGCAACGCCGAGGCGATCCTAGCCACGCTCTCCACCGAAGAGCGCGCGCTCCTCGAGGCCTACGCGGCGGGCGTGAACGAGCACGTCGGCGATCTGCGCGAAGGCACCGCGGAGCTCGTGCGCGGCGTGAGCAGCATCCTTCGCGCGGATCGCATCCGCGACTGGACCCCACAAGACACGCTCGCGATCGCGCGTCTGCAAGCCGCGTCGCTCAGCTACGACGGCCTCGCGGATCTCTCGCGCAGCCAGAGCCTCGCCGCGTGGCGACGCAACTACGACGGCGAGTCCGACGACCCGCGCATCGCGCGCCTCGCGCTCGCCTACCACGACCTCTT
>JALOQC010000128.1 GCA_025453555.1 Myxococcota bacterium
CGACGACGTCGGGTTGCGGCTCTCGTTCTACAAGCGGTTCGCGACGTTGGACGACGAGGAGTCGATCCAAGATCTGGCGTCGGAGATGGAGGATCGGTTCGGTCCGCCGCCGCCGCCGGCTGCGCAGTTGGTGCGGGCGATGAGCCTGCGGCCGTTGCTGCGGCACTTCCGTGCGTTGGGCTGTGAGGCGACGTCGTCGCGGGTGACGCTGCATCTGCGGGAGGACACGCCGCTGGATCCGCGGAAGATCATCCCGCTGGTGGGGCAGCCGCGGAGTCCGTGGAAGCTGACGCCGGACATGAAGCTGACGCGGCGGTTCGACGAATCCGAGCCGGGGGATGCGATCGATCGGGTGCGGGCTTTGTTCGGGATGCTGCGACCTTTGCAGAAGGGTGTGGCCTGAAGGATTGTCGTTCTTCGGAATCGCTCTTCGATTGGTTGGTTCTTTCGGGGTTATTCGGTTCTGTTGGGTGTTTCATTTCGCATTCCACTTCTTGGACGCGTGTGCGCCGAACCGGACACGTCCCGCGAAACCCGCGGAGGTTCGGCGCCGACGCGCGAGCGCGTCGTCTGCGAATCCGTAGGGTTTCTCGGGCCGCGTCCCGTTCGGCCTTCCGTCGGTGGCCGTCGGTCTCCACTGGGGTTTCCGCTGCTCTCTCTTTGGGACGTGGCGGCTCGCGTCACGAGCTTCGCGCGTGACACGAGCCGCGCGCGTACGGGCCCTGGGAGCTTCGGGCGTGCGTACGTCCGCCTCGTGTCGTGAGCGGAGCGCACGACGCGAGGCGTGACCGATGGCGCTTCGCTCGGACGGAGCGCGCGGGGTTCGGCGAGCCGAGTTGCCACGTGTTTGCGTTCGTCGCCGCGCGAGATCGCGTCGTGAGCTGCGCGCACGACACGACTCGCTTTGAGGGGGGCGAGATCGCGTCGTGAGCTGCGCGCACGACACGACTCGCTCTCGGGGTGCGAGCGCGCGTCGTGAGCTGCGCGCACGACACTGGCGCAAGACCGAGGCGCGCTACTTCCGCGTGCTCGTTCGGGTCACGAGGCGATTGCGAGACGAGGCGCCGTCGCTGGTCCGCGTGACCGACGACTTCGTCTGCTACTGGCACGACGAGGAGGGGGGACCGGATCTCGCCGCGAAGACGATCCCCCGCGCCCGCTTCGCCCGGCTCTTCGCGCCCCAGGTCGAGCAGGGTCGCCAGCTCGTCGCGCTCGCCGAGCAGCCGCTCGAGGGACGCATCGCGTTCTTGATCTCTCGCTTCGGCGTGTACGAGGGCGTCAGGAGCGCGGACGCCGAGCGTGAGCTGCTCGCGATCGGCGAGCCGGCGCTCTCGGAGCTCACGCGCGCGCTAGCCGACCGTCGGCACGGTTGGGTGGCGGCCAAGTTGCTCGGGGAGATCGGCGTTCCGCGGGCCGACGTGATCGACGCGCTGCGGAGCCGGGCCGACGAGCTCTGGTGGTCCACTGCGCTCGGGATGTTGGGCGACCACGCGTGGCTCGCGGCGCGGGGCGGTTCGATCGCGGCGCGCGGGTTGACCGCGAGGCTCAAGGCGATCGCGACCGGTCGGGCTCGGCACGCGCTCGACTACCGCCCCCTCGAGCGTTTCCTCGACGGTGCCTCCAAGAAGGATCGCGCGCTGGTACGTGCGGAGCTGGAGCCCGGTCGCTCGTACGCCGAGATCACGCCGAGCGACGTCGACGAGGCCCTGCGTGGTCTGGGCAGTGAGCACCCCGTGGTGCGTTGGCACGCCGCATCCCGTCTCGGCGACCGCGGCTTCGGCGCGCGAGTGGGCAAGAAGATCCTCCCGGTCCTCGCGCGAGGTCTCGCCGATCCGGATCCGACCGTGCGTCGCCTGGTCGTCCTGTCGATCAGCTATTGGAAGGCCGCAGCGGCGCCGTATCGAGGCGCCATCGAGGCGTTGCGGCACGACCCCGACGAGCTCGTGCGCCGCATCGTGGAGCACGTGCTCTCGCAGTGGTGAAGGAGCGCATGCGTCATCCCCGCAGCCGGTCCACCCGCGCCTGCACGCGCGCACGCAGCGACCGGTCGCGCTCCGCGAAGAGATGCAGCCACACGATGGCTTGCAGACTGCGCGCTTCGAGCAGCTCGTCGACGAGCTCGGCATCGTGGGGGCCGGTGTACGCCGCGAGCACCGCGGGGAGGGTGGGCTCTTCGCCGAAGAGGCGATGACGCGACGTGAGGGTCGCGAGGTCCCACTCGATCGGGCCGAGGAACGCGTCTTCCCAGTCGGTCCAGAGCGCGCCTCGCGTGGTCGCGAGCACGTTACCGAGATGGGCGTCGCCGTGCACCGCTTGCCAAGAGGCGGTGCGCGCTTCGGCGCTCGCGACCACGTGCTCGGCGCGATCCCACGCGCGGGCGACGCGGTCGCGCGATTCGGCATCGAGCCATGCGCTCGTGCGCAGACCCGGGAGCATCGCGCGCGCTTCTTCCCAGGCGCCGAGGCGTGGGAGTCGGTCGGTCCCCGCCGACTCGTCAGAAAAGTCGCGCAGCGCCGCGTGCACGTCGGCGAGCGCGCGGCCCTTCGACTCCGGCGAGACGGCGTCGACGAGCGTCTCGCGCGCCCAATACGAGATCACGTAGCCCTCGCGCTCGTGGGGACCGGGCGGGAGCTCGAGGCTCGGGCGTGTGCTCGGTGCGCCGCGCGCGGCGAGGAACGACGCGACCTCCACCTCGCGCGCGAGCCACGCGAGACCGACGCGCGACGCGCTCGTGGCCATCGCGACGCGTGCGATCGACGCCGAGAGCGCGACGGGCTCGCCCGACGTCACGAGCGCACCGTCGGGCGATCGTGAATCGAGCGCGAGCACGAGGTTGCTGCGATCGGCCAGCACCGAGGGCTCGCAGGATCGACCGAGCTCGCGAAGGTGTTCCTTCACGACCGCGATCGCGCCGTCGACGCTCACGTCCATCGGCCGTGCGCCTCTCACTCCGCGTCGGTCAAACAGCCCTTCGACGCCGAGCCCACGAGCTTCACGTACTTGCTGAGCCAGCCGCGCGTGACCTTGGGCTTGGGCGGCGCCCACTTGCGCATCCGCTCCGCGAGGGTCGCGGTGTCGACGTGCAGGTCGATGCGGCGCGTGGTCGCGTCGATGGTGATGCGGTCGCCGTCCTTCACGAGCGCGATCGGGCCGCCGACCGCCGCTTCGGGGCAGACGTGGCCGACGATGAAGCCGTGGGAGCCGCCGCTGAAGCGGCCGTCGGTGAGGAGCGCGACCTCTTTGCCGAGGCCCGCGCCCATGATGAGGCTCGTGGGTCCGAGCATCTCCGGCATGCCGGGGCCGCCTCTCGGGCCTTCGTAGCGGATCACGATCACCTGCCCGGCGCGGATCTCGCCGCGCTCGCAGGCGGCGAGCATGTCCTCTTCGGAGTCGAAGACCTTCGCGTCGCCCTCGAAGCGCAGCCCTTCTTTGCCGGTGATCTTCGCGACCGCGCCTTCGGGGGCGAGCGAGCCTTCGAGGATCGTGATGTGGCCGGTTTCCTTGAGCGGCTTCTCCACCGGAACCACGACCTCTTGACCCGCGCTCAATCCCGGAAGATCTGCGAGGTTCTCCGCGATCGTCTTGCCGGTGACCGTGCGCTGCGAGCCGTCGATCAGGCCGCGCTCGAGCAGATACTTCATCACCGCGGGGGTGCCGCCCGCGTGGTGGAGGTCCTCCATCACGAAGCGCCCGCTCGGCTTGAGGTCCCCGAGCAGCGGGACGCGGTCGGTGACGGCCTGGACGTCGGCCAGGGTGAGCGGGATGTCGAACGCGTGCGCGATCGCGAGCAGGTGGAGCACCGCGTTGGTGGAGCCGCCGAGCGCGGTCACCATCACCATCGCGTTCTCGAGGCTCTGGCGCGTGACGAGGTCGCGCGGCTTCAGGTCGAGCTCGAGCAGGTTGCGGATCGCGGCGCCCGCTTCGACGCACTCCTGCTTCTTGCGCGGATCTTCGGCGGGGGTGGACGACGAGTATGGGAGCGAGAGGCCGAGCGCCTCGATCGCGACCGCCATCGTGTTCGCGGTGTACATGCCGCCGCACGCGCCGGGCCCGGGGCAGGACTTCGCGACGATGTCGTCGCGCTCCGCGTCGTCGATGCGGCCCGCGAGCAGCTCGCCGTAGCTCTGGAACGCGCTGACCACGTCGAGCACGACCTTGTCGCCCTTGCGGTCGGTGCGGTGGCCAGGGCGGATGGTGCCGCCGTAGACCATGAGCGCGGGGCGGTCGAGGCGACCCATCGCGATCACGCAGGCCGGCATGTTCTTGTCGCAGCCCGCCACCGCGACCAGCGCGTCGTAGAAGTGCGCGCCCATGCTGGTCTCGATCGAGTCCGCGATGAGCTCGCGCGACGGCAGCGAGTAGCTCATGCCCTCGGTGCCCATCGAGATGCCGTCGGAGACACCGACGCTGAAGAAGCGGAAGCCTACGAGCTCGGCCGCTTCGACGCCGCGCTTCACGTCCGACGAGAGATCGCCGAGGTGCATGTTGCACGGGTTGCTCTCGTAGAAGATCGCGCCGATGCCGACCTGCGCCTTGTCGAGGTCGCGCAGCCCCGTCGCGTGGAGCATCGCTTGGGACGCGCCCTGAGCCTTGGGCTCGGTGAGGCGCGCGCTGGTCTGGTTGAGCTTCTTCGTAGTCACGGCGGCGGAGGATGACGCGGTGCGGCGTGCGGCTCAACGGCTCGTTCGGGAGAAGATGTGCTCCACGAGAATGCCGCGAGGTGGAACACCACCGGGACGAGCGTGCGCCGAGACGTGTTTGCGTGCGCCGAGGCGATACGGCGCTCGCTCTCGATCACCCGAAACGAAACGAGCCCACGCCGAAGCGCGGGCTCATGACACGTCTCGAGCGACGAAGCTCAGAACGGGTTGGTCGGCAGGCCTTCGACCATCGCGGGGGCCGGACGCGCGGTGCGGGCTGCGCGGCGCTCCATCGTCACGTCGACCGCATGGAAGCGGCGCGCGTCCTCGTTCGCGAAGGCGTCCGCGGCGACGGTAGTCTCGAAGTCGCGGAAGCCACGCGCGCTCACCGTGATCGCGACCGGCGCGTCGAGCGCGGTGCCGAGGGTGACGTTCGCGAGGTCGCTCGGGGTCGTCTCGCCGACCTTCACGGCCGCGCCCTCGGGCACGCCACGCAGCGCGAGCACGAAGGGCAGCGCTTCGAGCGTGAGATCGACGGGCTCCATCGCGGCCTCGGGCGTCAGCTCGTGCGTCAGCGCGGCGAAGCCCGGCTTCTCGATTTGGAGCGTGACGGCCTCGCCCGCGGTGAGCTCGATGTCGCAGGGCGTGGTGCCGAGCTCCTCGTCGCCGTTCTTCACCGTCGCGCCCTCGGGGCTGGAGCGAAGGGTCACGGTGACCTTCTCTTCGGTCGGCGTCGTGGCCGCGGGCGCTTCGGCCTCGGCGGGCTCGGCCGTGAAGACGGGCACCGCGAAGAGCGCGAAGACTCCGATCACGGCCGCCGCGATCGGCACGAGCATCGAGCGCGGCTCCGGCGGCGGGGGCGGTCGGTTCGGGAGGGGCGCCTTCTTCACACGCAGGCTGGAGGGACGAGCATCGGCCATGCCGCGGGGAATGCCCGTCGCACGTGACGCATGTGTGACGCGGCCGTGCCGCGTGTGACACGAGCGTTCCCGCAGGAGCGCGACCACGGGATTGCCGGGGGCGGGCACGGCCGCGCCCACGACGCGGACCGGCGTCGTGCGCAGGCTCTCTGCGGGGCGTTCGTCGCGCTTCTCGCTTGCCTCGCTGCGGCCACCCGCGACCAGCGCGAGCGAGGCTCGAGACACCGTCCTCGGAGCCCGAGGATCCCTCCCGCCCGGAAGCTGTCGGAGGAGCGCCATGTCACGCAAATGTGACATTCGGGTCGCACGGGTGTCACGTGAACTTTTGCGTCGCGGGCAAATCCTGCGCGCCGAACGGACGCTCGGTCGTCCTCGGCTCCCCGACCCGAGCCGATCGAACCGACGAGAGCATGGTGCGGCTGTACGATTCCGCGGACGCTCCTCGCCGACCGCGATTCGCGGCCGCGACGACCCGCCGCCGGCTTGCTCCGGCGCGCGTCACGTTCCCATCATCGGCGCCATGATCCGTTCGGCATCCGTCGTCCTCGCCTTGGCCGCGATCGTCGGCTTGGCGTCGTCGTCGGTGAGCACGCTCGACTTCGTGCAGCACCTCGACCGCCAGGTGCACGGGCTGCACTGCTCCTTCCTGCCCGGCCTCGACGAAGCCCGGCTCGGCGAAGCCTCCGGCTGCCAGGTCGCGCTGATGAGCCCTTACTCGTCGGTGCTGCGCGAGTCGGTGTGGGGCGGCATACCCGTGTCGCTGCCCGCCATGGGCACCTTCGCGTTCCTGCTCTGGGCCATCGCGCACGCGTGGATCGCCGGGCTCGCGGAGCGGCGGCGGGCGTGGCTGCTGCTGACCCTCGCGTGGTCGATCCCCTTCGTGACGTCGATCGTCATGGGCACGCTCGCGATCACGCAGCTCGACGCCTTCTGCAAGCTCTGCGTGCTCGTCTACGGCGCGAGCACGGTCGGCTTCGTGACCTCGCTCGTGGTGTTCCTTCGTCTGCGCGAGCCCACGGGCGTGCTCCTGCCGCGGCGTCCGATCGCCATCGCGATCCTCGCGGGCCTCGCGTTCGTGCTCGTACCGACCGTCGGCTACGCGCTCGCCGCGCCGAGCTTCGAGCGCTACGTCGGTGCGTGCGGCGATCTGCTCGACGCGAGCGATCGCCAGAACGTGCTGATCGATCTCGGCGGGCAAGGACCGGACGTGATCGAGATCCTCGATCCGCTGTGCCCCTCGTGTCGCGCGTTCGAGAAGCGGTTCGCGGCGCTCGGCGGCGAGTCGCGTGCGAAGCGACGCGTGCTGCTCTTCCCGCTCGACGACGCCTGCAACTGGATGGTGTCCGACGCGCTGCATCCGGGCGCGTGCGCGGTCAGCGAGGCGGTGCTCTGCGCGGAGGAGCGCGCGGACGAGGTGCTCGCGTGGGCGTTCGAGCAGCAGGAGGCGATCACCGAAGCCTCCGCCAACGATCCGGGCGCGGCGGCGCGGCTCGCGGGCGCGCGCTTTCCGGAGCTCGCGTCGTGCATCGGCTCCCCCGCGGTGCGCAATCGGCTCAACCACTCGCTGCGGTGGGCGGTGAAGAACCAGCTCCCGGTGATGACGCCCCAGGCCTACGTCGACGGCACGCGTGTGTGCGACGCCGACACCGACCTCGGGCTCGATTACGTGCTCGCGCGATTGCTCGAGCGTGGAGGCTCGCGATGAGACCGCCTCGTCTGGACATCGATCAACCCGCGGACGAGACCGTGCGCGACGACCCGAGCGCCGATCGCACGTTGCCGGATGGAAACGCTCCGGCGGGCGGAGCGGGCGGTGTGCGTGGCTCCGCCCCGACGGGCGGTGGCAAGTCGCTCGTGATCTCGCTCGGCGTCGCGGGCGCACTCCTGCTCGTGCCCCTCGGGCTGCCGCTGTTCTGGTCCTCGCGAGCCAACGCACGGCTCGAAGCGGCCGAGGCCGCGCCGCCCGATCCGAGCACGCAGCTCGCGGTCGCCGCGGAAGCGGACGAGTCGTACTGCAACGGCTCGCTCAAGCAGGTGCTGCGTCGCGTGCTCACGAGCTGCGGGCTCATCGGCGGCTCCGGGGGCCGCGGCTGCCAGCCCGCGGACGCGCGGCAGGTCGCGACGATGGCGGGCGACGACTTCAACGCGCTCTTCCTGCCGATGAAGGAGCGCGGCGCGATCCTCCAGTTCGAACGATCGTCGGGCGCGCTCGATGCGAACGGTCAGCAGCTCGCTGCGCAGGTCTTCGCGGATCGTCGCGGTGCGAGCTACTTCCTGGTCGTCGCGCGCGCGTCACCCGACGGACCGCAGCAGATCAACCGCGACCTCTCGCGCCAGCGCGCGGAGGGCGTGCTCTCGCATCTGCAGACGACGTTCCCCGCCGACGAGCTCGAAGGCCGCGTCGGCATGCTCTGGCTCGGCGAGGAGTTCGCGCAGCTCGATCCCACGTTCTGCGAGTGGAGCCGCAGCGGCGGCGCGGACGCGTGCCGGCCCGAAGACCTGAACCGCAGCGCGTTCGTCGCGTGGATCGACTGCACGCTATAGTCCCGAACGCAGCGTCGCGCTGCATGCTCTCGGTCCGATGACGAAGACTCTCGCGCTCCTCCTCGTGTCGCTCTCGTTCGTGCTCGCCTGTGACGAGCCGCCTCCCCCCGCCGCGGGCGCGCTGCGTGGCGTCGGCGTCGCCGCGCGGCCGGCCGACGACGCGCGCACCCTCGAAGGCTTCTGCGACGTGCACCACGCGAGCGGCGCGGGCCCGAGCTTCACGCCGCCGCCCGGCGCGACACCGACGACCGGCAGCGGACCGCGCTGGCTCAACGTGTGGGCGACGTGGTGTGCGCCCTGCGTCGAGGAGCTGCCGCGCATGGCGCGCTTCCGCGAGACGTTGGTCGGCGAAGGCACGAACGTGGAGGTCACGTACGTCTCGGCGGACGCGAACGACGCGGCGATCGAGGCGTTTCGGCGCCGTCATCCGGCGACGCCCGAAGGTGGACGCGTCCCGGAGCTCGCGCAGCTCCAGGCGTGGCTGCCGAGCGTCGGGCTCGACACGGGCGCGCCGCTGCCGGTGCACGTGTTCGTCGGCGCGGACGGCAAGGTCCGCTGCGCGCGCGCAGGTGGCATCGACGACGACGATCTCGACGCGGTGCGCGCTGCGCTCCGCTGAGCGACATCGTTCGCGATCGCGTTCGTGATCGCGTTCGTGATCGCGTTCGTGATCGCGTTCGTGATCGCGTTCGTGATCGCGTTCGTGATCGCGTTCGTGATCGCGTTCGTGATCGCGAGCGGCCGCCCTAGATCCCTAGCTTCGACTCCAACCACGCGATCAGCTTCGCGGTGGTCTCGTCGCGGTTCGTCTCGTTGAGCACTTCGTGCCGCGCGCCGGGCAAGAGGTCGAGCGTGACGTCGGTGACGCCGACCGCGCGGTAGAGGTCGACGAGCTTCTTCGGACCCGCGCCGTTGCCGCCGACCGGATCGCGATCGCCCGACACCACGTAGATCGGCAGCGTCTTGGCGACGTGGGTGAGCGCCTCGTACTTCGTGAGGCCGCCGAGCGCGTCGAGCAGATCGACCCACGACTGCGTGGAGATGCCGAAGCCGCAGAGCGGATCGTGCACGTACGCGTCGACCTCCGCCGGATCGCGCGAGAGCCAGTCGAAGTCCGTCCGCTTCTCGAACGGTTTGTTGAAGTCGCCGAAGGAGAGCTTCTGCAGGAGCGCGCTCGCCTTCGTGGGGCCGAGGCGTTTGCGCTCGAGGCGCGCGACCGCGCGACCGGCGGCGGCGATCGCGGGCGGAGGACCGTTGCTGCCCGAGAGGATCAGCGCGTCGAGATCGCTCGGATACGCGGACACCAGACGCTGCGCGAAGAAGGAGCCCATCGAGTGCGCGAGGAGCGCGACCGGCAAACCCACGTGGCGGGCGCGCTCGTCGCGCAGCAGGCGGTGCAGGTCCTCGACCGCGCGCTCGAAGGTGTCGTCGTGGCCCATGTGACCGAGCGGGGCGAGACCACCACCCGAGCTCGCAGGCACGAGGCTGTCGCCGTGGCCGCGGTGGTCGTGCGCGTAGACGACGAAGCCGCGTGCGTTCAGCGCTTTCGCGAAGCGCGCGTAGCGCCGCGCGTGCTCGGCCATCCCGTGCGAGACGTGGACGACCGCGCGCGGCGCGCCTTCGGGATCCCAACGGTAGACCGCGAGCGAGGTGCCGTCGGGGCTCACGTGACGAAGCGTCTGCATCGCGCGGGACGGTAGCAGCCCCGCGCGCGTCGTCCCTCCGCCTTTCGCACGCGAGCCCGTCGCTCACGCGCCGGAGGATGCGTCTGGTGAACGAAGCGCGAAGCGAACGAGAAACGCGTGCGCGAAGCGCAACGAGATCGAACGTGCGGGCTGGCCCCCTGCGGCCAGGGGCGAAGCCCCCGAAGAGCAGCGCGCCGGGAGGCCCAGAGCGAAGCGTCGGGCCTCACGTGCGAGAGGGGTGCGGGGAAACCTCCCCGCCTCGTGAGCGAAGGCCGCAGGCCGAAGCGAACACAAACGCGAACACTAAAAGTGCCAGGGGAACTTCGTGTAGTCCTGCGGGCGCTTCTCCAGGAACGCGTCGCGGCCTTCCTGGGCCTCCTCGGTGCCGTACGCCAGGCGCGTCGCTTCGCCCGCGAAGAGCTGCTGGCCGACGAGGCCGTCGTCCACGAGGTTGAACGCGAACTTCAACATCCGCTGCGCGGTCGGGCTCTTGGCGTTGATCTTCGCCGCCCACTCCAGCGCCACCTTCTCCAGGTCCGCGTGCGGGATCGACGCGTTCGCCATGCCCATTGCGACCGCTTCGTCGGCCGAGTACTCGAAGCCGCAGAAGAAGATCTCGCGTGCGCGCTTCTGTCCGACCATGCGCGCGAGGTACGCGCTGCCGTAGCCCGCGTCGAAGCTCGCGACGTCCGCGTCGGTCTGCATGAACTTCGCGTGCTCCTTCGAGGCGAGCGTGAGATCGCAGACCACGTGCAGCGAGTGTCCGCCGCCGACCGCCCAGCCCGGCACCACCGCGATCACGACCTTCGGCATGAAGCGGATGAGGCGCTGGACCTCCAGGATGTGCAGGCGCCCGAGGCGCGCGGGATCGATCGACGCGGCGCTCTCGCCTTCGGCGTACTTGTAACCGTCCTTGCCGCGCACACGCTGGTCGCCGCCCGAGCAGAACGCCCAGCCGCCGTCCTTGGGGGACGGGCCGTTGCCGGTGAGCAGCACGACGCCCACGTCGCTCGACATCCGGGCGTGCTCGAGGCAGCGGAAGAGCTCGTCGACCGAGTGCGGCCGGAAGGCGTTGCGGACCTCGGGCCGGTGGAACGCGATGCGCACGGTGCCTTGGTCGACCGCGCGGTGGTACGTGAGGTCGGTGAGGCTCTCGAAGCCGGGGACCGGCTTCCAACGGGAGGGATCGAAGATCTCGGAGATCATGGCGAGGTCGTAGTACCACCCCGACGAAAGTTCGAGCCGTTCCGCACGCTTCACTCCCCCAAACGGGTGAGATCGCTCCGACGGAATCACCGATCGTTTCCCCGCGTCGTCGCGCTATGCTCGACGTGGTGGTCGACACGCCCTCGAACCTGATTCCGATTCCGCCGGGGACCTACCTGGCCGATCGCTTGCGCGTGCTCGACGTGCTGGGCTTCGGGGGCATGGGCGTCGTGTACCGCGCGCGCGACGAGGCGCTCGAGCGCGACGTGGCGGTGAAGCTCGTCGATCCCGAGCGTGTGTCCGACGCTACGATTCGCGCGCGTTTCCTCGAAGAAGCGCGCGCGATGGCGCGTGTGCGTCATCCGTCGGTCGTCGAGATCTACAACTTCGGAGAGCACGAAGGCGCGCCCTACTTCGTGATGGAGTACGTCGCGGGCACGACGCTCGATGCGTGGTTGCGTGCGCGCGAAGTGCCCGCGCTCGCGCTGCACGACGCCATCCCGCTGCTCGAGGGCATCGCGACCGCGCTCGAGGCGATCCACGCGACGGGCACCGTGCACGGGGATCTGAAGCCCGCGAACGTGCTGATCACCCGCGACGGCCGCATTCGGCTGGCGGACTTCGGGCTCGCGACCGATCTGACGAGCGATCTCGAGCTGATCGGCACGCCCGCGTACCTCTCGCCCGAGCGCATCCGCGGCGACGCGGTCGATCCGGCGCTGCGCGCGCGGGTCGATCTCTACGCGTACGGCGTGCTCGCGTACCAGCTCCTCACGGGCGAGCTGCCCTTCGACGCGCCCGACGTGGCGCGCGTCTACGCGCAGCACCTGCACAAGGCGCCGCCGAGCCTCTCGCGGCGGATCTTGGACGTCGATGTCCGCATCGACGTCGAGCTGCAGCGACTGCTCGCGAAGGATCCCGCCGAGCGCGCCGCCTCTGCGCGCGACCTCCTTCGTGTGATGCGGCTCGCGGATCCGAGCATCCCCCACGTGCTCGTGGTCGACGACGATCCCGACTTCCGGGTGCTGGCGCGCGCGTGCATCGAAGAAGAGCTCGAGCCCTGCGTGGTGGTGGAGAGCGACGGCAGCGACGTGCTCTCGGTGCTGAGCTCGCGCCGCTTCGAGCTCGTGGTGCTCGACCTGCACATGCCGAACACGAGCGGCCTCGAGCTCACGAAGGCGATCCGCGCGCGCCACCCGCGCACCGACCTGCGCATCCTGGTGGTCACGGGCCAAGGCAGCGCGCGCGACTGGCTCGAACTCAAGGAGCTCGGCGCGGATGCGTTCACGGTGAAGCCGCTCGAGCCGGTGACGTTCACGAGCGCGGCCCGACGGCTCATCGAAGCGGCGTGAGCCACACGCCGCCGGTGAGCGCCACGTGCGAACCGTCGACGCGCGCGGCGCGATCGCGACGCTGACTCACGAAGTGAGCGAAGGCTCGTGGGAGGGGGGGCTTCATGCCGTCGGGCGGCAGACCCTCCACGCCGCCGATCGCGAGGCGCGCGCCCGCGACCTCGCGCCTGCGTCACGACTTCTGCGGGAGCGGGATCTGCGGCGTCGTCTTGTGGCGGCGGTAGAGCAGCACGGTGCGGCCCACGGTGCCGACGTGGTGCGCGCCGCAGTGCTCCGCGAGCCAGGGGCCCGCGTCGTCCTTCTCGATCGGCGCGGTCTCGAGCAGCTTCACCTTGATGAGCTCGTGCCGTTCCAGCGCGTCCAGGGTCGCGCTCGCGAGACCGTCGGTGAGGCCTTCGTGACCCACGCGAACCAGCGGCTCCAGATGATGCGCGTGGGCGCGCAGGGCGCGGCGCTGCTTGCCCGTCAGATCCGTCTTCGGGCGACGCTCCGGGAGCGTCTGCTTCTCGTCGTTCATCATTCCTCGCTCGGAAGCGCGTCCGGTACCTCGACCGTGATCGTTCCCTCGACCGCGTGCTCTCCCACGAAACGGACCACCGCGCCCGGAACCGGGTTGGTTTCGACGGTTTCGTCCGAGAACACCGGGTCGAGGTGCTCGAGATCCACGGCGTCGACGATGCGGAAGCCTAGCTCGTTCGCGACTCCACCTTCGCCGACGCGTGTTTGCCCTGCGTTGCGACGACCCTCGCCGATCGTCGGTGCGAGCCGCGCGCGGACCGCCTCGTAGCGCGAGGCGTCGCCCACGAGCGCGTTCGCGATCGCGAGCACCGGCGCGTCGACGAGCTCACCGTCGAAGGAGCGCAGGCCCGCCATCGCTTGCCAGCCGTCGTCCTCGACGTTCGCGCCTCCGACCGCCGAGAGATCGAGCGGGAGGCGCGTGGGGAAGTACCACTCCGCGAAGTTCGTGCGGCCGTGCACGAAGCTCTCCGCGAGGTTGCGGACGGGGGTGTGCTCGTCCGGATCGCGGAGCGGCGCGTCCTCCCAGGAGTAGCTCCCGTCCGGATCGCTCGGGCGCAGCAAGGTCACGGGCGCGAGCGCGCTCTCGTACTCCTCGATCGGACCGCCCACGAGGCGCCCGAGCTTCGCGCGCACGAAGCCGAGCGGTTGGAGCTGATCGTCGAACGCGAACGCGAGCGCGGCCTCGTTGGTCATCGCGGGGAAGCGCGTCGGCGTGAGGCCGGAGAGGATCGCGAGCACCCGATCGCGGCCCGGATCGGCGACCACGGCGTCCGGCGCGGCGAGCGCACGCAGCGAGCTGATCTCGGCGCGCGCGTAGACGTCGATGCCGAGCAGCGGCAGCGAGGTGTAGCGGCTGCCTCCCTCCGCGCGCAGTCCGTCGAGACCGGGCGAAGGGAACGCGCCGCCGGTCGACCCGTTGCGGTACGCGTCTTCGGTGCTGGGCGCGTCTCCGAGCGCGCCGTCGACGAGGATGAGGCCCGCGAGCTCTTCGTAGCCGGAGACCGCTTCGTCGCCCTCGCCGAAGCGCCACGCGGCGTAGGCCTCGGTGAACGAGGCGCCGAGGCTGTGCCCGAGCAAGAACACACGATCGCGGCGCTCGGCTTCGGGCACGAGCGCGATCACGCGGCGGAGATCCTCGACGTGCGTGGCGAGGCCCCACTCGCTCAAGTAGGGCAGGTCGTCCTGCGCGAGGTAGCCGCCGAAGCGCTCGCCGCCGACGGTGTCGCGGCCGAAGTAGTAGCCCTGCGCGATCTCGGGATCGCCGAGCACCTCGGCGGCGTCCATGCCCGCGAGGTCTTCGAGCAAGTTCGCGCGACGATCGATCGCCCACACCTCGATGGCCTCGCCTTCGGAGCCCTCACCGTCCAGTCCGAGGCGCACCAGCGCGCGCGCGAGGCCTTCGAAGCTGCCGCCGCCGCCGAGGAAGCCGGGCATGCAGATCACGATCGCGCGAGCCGGCGCGGCGGGCGTGACGTCGCGGCGGTAACGGAGCACCTGGGTGAAGTCGAGCTCGCTCGGCGTGGCGTCGCCAGTGACGGGGTTCGCGGGAGGCGTCGCGCCCGGGACGTAGAAGATCTCGCGGCGCACGCCGACCGAAGGCACGGTGGAGAGCGGCGGGCGCTCGGCTGGGAAGTCACGCACGCCCGCGTCGGTCCCGGCGTCGTCAACCACGACCGCGTCGGTGCCCGCGTCGTCGGGGGGAGGCGGGGTGTCATCGTCACCGCAGGCGAGCGCGAGGATCAGGAGCGCGAGGAGGGAGGTACGGGTCACGCCGCCGGAATAGCACGCGGCATCGTCGTGCGGTTCGTCGAACCCGGGACGTTTCCATTGGTGGCCCTGATGTGTTGTGCGGAAGTCGTCGCCCTCGAGCCAGCACGCGCGCGTGTCAGGGGAAACGCCGATGGATGAAATTATCGTCGACCGGTAACTTTCTCGTCATGAAGCATTTCGTGCTCGGCCTCTTCTGGATCGCGTCCCTCGTGCTCGGGAGCGGTTGTGTCGTCCACACGAACCCCGGCGGCGGGACGGTCCAAGCGGGCAGCAGCGCGTTCGTCATCCGCAACGAGTCGTCGGTCGCCATCTGCTACGTGAAGATCTCGCCCTCGGCGGATCAGAACTGGGGACCCGATCGGCTCGGGGCCTCCGAGGTGATCTCGCCCGGCCAAGAGCGCGGCTGGGAGTTCCCGTCGGGCTACTACGACTTCCAGCTCCAGGACTGCAATCGCGCGGTGATCCTGGAGCGCCGCCAGCTCGCGTTCGAATCGAACGACGGCTTCGTGCTGACCTTCCGGGCTCCCGAGTAAGGGGTCCACGTCGGCGCGCCGTGACGGACGGCGGCGCGGCGACGGATGCGTGTGTGGGGGACGCCGGTCGTGCCGCCTCCAGCTCGAGTGTGGGAGCTCGAGAGCGGCGCGACCGGCTTTCTTTGGTGCCGACCACGTGAGGCGGG
>JALOQC010000537.1 GCA_025453555.1 Myxococcota bacterium
CCGCCACGAACGCGCCGTCCCACGTCTCCTTCGCCTGACGCGCGACCTCGTCCATGAAGTCGTCCTCGTGGTAGGGGTCGTGGTGGAAGATCGCGAGCTTCTTCACGTTCGCGCGCTGGGCGAGCCGCACGCCTTCTTGCCAGGTCGAGTGTCCCCAACCGACGTGGCGCGGGAACTCGTCGTCCGTGTACGTGCTGTCGTACGCGACGAGATCCGCGCCGTCGATCAGCGCGAGGATCGTCTCGTCGGGTGAGCCCGGCACGTGCTCGGTGTCGGTCACGTAGCAGAACGATCGGCCACCGGCTTCGATGCGGTAACCCGTCGCTCCGTCGGGGTGTTGGAGCGGCGCGGTGCGGATCGTGAGCTTGCCGAGCTGAAACGTCTCGCCGGCACGAAAGTCCTTGAAGTCGATGTCCGCTTGCAGCGCGGAGAGCGGCACTGGGAAGGTCGGCCGCGCCATCTGTCCGGCGAGCACTCGCTCCACCCCGCCCGCATCGAGCAGGTGTCCCGCCCAGACCGTGAAGTGGTGGTCGGGCGCGTACGCGGGCGTGAAGAACGGGAAGCCGTTGATGTGATCCCAGTGGGTGTGCGTGAGCAGCAGATCCGCCCGGTTGATCTTCCGTTGTAGGAAGCTCTGACCGAGGTTTCGGATCCCGGTGCCGGCGTCGAGGATCAACGACTGACCGTCGGCGTAGACCTCGAGGCAGCTCGTGTTGCCGCCGTAGCGCACGTGATTGGGGGAGGGACACGCGATCGATCCCCGGACGCCCCAGAAGCGAACCCAGAACTCCATCAGCGCACCGTCCTGCGCGTGAGCCTGCGCGTGGGTGCGGACGTTCGAGACGTGCGTTCGGCACGTCGAGCCCTCCCTCGCAACGCCACGAGCCGCTTCATCGGGGCTCATGCTACCGCAGAGCCGAACGAGCGCGCGGATTTTTGCGGGCCTGCACATCCGTTGCGTGATCGACCGCGCGAGGTCGCCGACCGCATGGACGAGGAGCGTGTGTGCCTTTCGCGACCGCAGGTCTGGCGACCCTCCGCGGCTGACCCCGCGGACCGAGAAAGACCGTCCGCGGCTGACCCCGCGGACCGAGAAGACCGTCCGCGGCTGACCCCGCGGACCGAGAAGACCGTCCGCGGCTGACCCCGCGGACCGAGAAAGACCGTCCGCGGCTGACCCGTTTGACACCGGCCGCGAAAGCTCCAGGTTTCGCGGCCCGGCCCGCCGAGCCTTCGGTGCGCCCCGTTGCCCACGAGACGATGGGCCCCACGACGATGGAAGACGTTCAGAGCTCCCCCGATCCCCGCGGCCTCCTGCTCGAGAAGGCCGGCGTCAGCGGCCTCCGGCTGCCCGTCGTGGCGTTCGGCCAGGGCACCGTCGCGTCCATTGCGCTCTCCGTCAGCGTCCCCGCCACCCAGCGGGGCGCGCACATGAGCCGCTTCCTCCCAGTGCTCGACGCCCACCGCGAAGCCCTCGACCTGCCCCGCGTCCTGCGCCTGCTCGCGGACTTGCAGACCGCCCTCGACGCCGAGCGTGCGGACCTCGAGCTTCGTTTCCCGTTCTTCCGCGACAAGGCCGCGCCCATCAGCGGCGAGCGCGGCCTCATGGCCTACGACGCGGTGATCCGCGGGACCGCCTGGACCGGACACGCGCCACACCTCTCGCTCGAAGCCATCGTCGCGGTCGCGAGCCTCTGCCCGTGCAGCAAGGCGATCAGCGACTATGGCGCGCACAACCAACGCGGCCACGTGCACGTCGAGATCGAGCCGACGATCACGGACGGTGCGCCCGCACCCATCGGCCTCGACGACCTCGTCACCGTGGCGGAGCGTCACGCGTCGACGCCTCTGTACCCGGTGCTCAAGCGCCCCGACGAGCGCCACGTCACGATGCTCGCCTACGACCGCCCCGCGTTCGTGGAAGACATGACGCGCGGCGTCGCGCTCGATCTTCGCGAGGACCCGCGCGTGGCGGCCTTCCGCGTGCGCGTGGTGAACCAAGAGAGCATCCACGACCACGACGCGTTCGCGGAGCTCTCGTGGCGACGAGGCGCGTGAGCCGATGAGCTTCGTGCTGCGCTTCACGCGCCGCTTCTCCATGGCGCACCGTCTGATCGCCGGGCAGAGCGACAAGTGCGCGACCCCGCACGGGCACAACGAGCTCGTGACGGTCGACCTCGTGGCGAAACGTCCGACGCCGCTCGACGGCGACGCGAACATGGTCGCGGAGTTCGCGCGCGCGAAGGGCCGCTGGCACCGCTTCGTCGACGAGCACCTCGACCACGCGCTGCAGCTCTCGGAGCACGACCCGCTCGTGACGATCGCGGACGCGCAGTTTCCCGGATGGCGGCTCGTGATCACGCCCGGCGATCCGACGACCGAGCTGCTCGCTGCGCTGCTCGCCGCGAAGTGTCAGCGCTTCCTCGACGCCGACACGACGAGCCTCCGCGTCGCGCGCGTGACGATCGAAGAGACGCCCACGAACTCCGTGGTGTTCGAGGGTGATCCGCGCGACGTGTTGCCCGCTCGCGACGACGCGTGGTGGTGGCGCGCGGACGACTCGACGCGCGGCTGAACGAGGTCGCGCGAAACGCGTCGGCCGGATCACGACGACACGCGATCCGAGGCGCGCGATCCAAGACACGCGATCCAAGACACGCGATCGACGACATCGTCGAAGTCGAGGGAGCTCAACGACGCGCGACGACGAGCTGCATCCGGTAGAGCTGGATCTCGCGCGGCCCGTGCTCACGCAGCCAGAGCAGATCGTCCTCGAAGGCCTCGAGCGTCAGGCCCACGTGCGCGAAGAGCGCCTCCGCGCTCTCGGGATCTTCCTCCCACGGCCACGGATCGGGCGTGGTGAGCACGAGCGTACCGCCCGGCCGCAGCGCGCTCGCGGCGCGCGCGAGGAACGCCATCGGATCGCCGAGCAGATCGATCACGTTCGCGGCCACCACCGCGTCCGTGCTCTCCGGCGCGAGCGGCAGCGCCTCCGCCTCGCCGAGCAGGAGCTGCACATCCGTCGCGTGGCGCGCGGCGGTGAAGAGCGCGCGAAGCGATCGGTCGACGAGCAGCAGCCGACGACCGCGCGCGAGGTGCGTCGTCAGCGGTCCCGCGCCCGGTCCGACCTCGACGACGTCCTTCGCGTCCGCCGGCACCGCCGCCGCGATGCGACGCCACGGATCGCCCTGCGCGATCAAGTCGCGAATCGCGCGTCCCTCCGCGCCTTCGGGGACCTCGAAGCCCGGCGCGTCCACGTCGACCTCCCGTGCGGTCCAGTCCTCCGCGAACGCCTGGTAGTCGTCGCCGCGCACCCCGTCGACGACCTCGTGCAGCAGCGCGACGGTCGCCTTCGACACGCGCCCCTCTTCGGCCAGCGCGGCGAGGACCGCGTCGCGATGCCGCGCCAGGAAGGCCGCCGCATCGGGGACCAACACGGGCACGCCGCCGAGCACCGGGTACTCGTGGCCGTCGTCGTCCGCATCGCCCGTCGCGAGGATGCCCTCGGTCGCGTCGCCCTCCACGAGCACGAGCGGATCGAGGGTCAGCGGACAACGCACGAGCGGAAGGAGCCTCTCCATCGCGCGATGCTAGCGCCGACGCACGGTCGTGCAGCTTGCGTCAGGTACGCGTCTCGAAAGCTTCACCCGACGGTCCGAGACGTGCGCAGCTCGGCGCGAAGCCCGCATGGGAAGGCCGAGCCCCGACGCGCTGCTATGCTCGCGCGCGCCATGCCCGACTTCGTCGACCCCGAGACCCACGAGCCCCTCGTGCTCGCCGATGCGCCGACCTTGCAGAAGCTGCGCGACCACCTCGCCGCGGGATCCGCGCGTCGCGTCGACGGCGCCGCCGTCCCGAGCTTCGACGGCGCGTACCTCACCCGCGACGGACGCCGCGCGCACCTCGTGATCGAAGGCATCCCGACCTTCCTCGTCGAGGCGCGGATCGCGCTCGATCCTCCGATCACGGTTTCCGCGGCAGCGAAGTCGGCGGCTGACCCCGCCGACTCGGGCGACAAGTCGGCGGCTGACCCCGCCGACTCGGGCGACAAGTCGGCGGCTGACCCCGCCGACTCGGGCGACGACTCGGGCGACAAGTCGGAGCTGTCGCGATGAGCCGCGCGTGGTCGTTCGATCGTTTCGGGCTCGAGCACCTGCGACTCGTCGAGGTGGACGAGCCCGCGCCCGGTCCCGGACAGGTCACGCTCGCGGTGACCGCGTGCAGCGTGAACTACCGCGACACCTTGATGGTCGCGGGACAGTACGACCCCCGGATGCCGCTGCCGCTCGTGCCGCTCTCGGACGGCGTCGGACGCGTGGTCGCGGTGGGCGAAGGCGTCGATCGCGTCGCGGTCGGCGATCGCGTCGCGGCCACCTTCGCGCCGCGTTGGATCGCGGGCGAGCCCGAGCGCTCGATCGTGCGTTTGTCGCGCGGCGGCCCGCTGCCGGGAATGCTCGCGGAGCGCCGCACCCTCGACGCGGAAGGCGTCGTGAAGGTGCCCGAGCACCTCACCGACGAAGAAGCCGCCACCCTCCCCTGCGCCGCGCTCACCGCGTGGTCCTCGCTCGTCACCGAAGGCAACGTCACCGCGGGATCCACCGTGCTCGTCCAAGGCACGGGCGGCGTGAGCCTCTTCGCGCTCCAGCTCGGCAAGCTCCTCGGCGCGCGCGTGATGATCACGTCGAGCAGCGACGAAAAGCTCGAACGCGCGAGGGCGCTCGGGGCGGACGCCACCCTGAACTACCGCACGACACCCGAGTGGGGGCGCCCGGCCGCGAAGTGGGCCGGCGACGGCGTCGATCTCGTGGTCGAGGTCGGCGGCGCGAAGACCTTCGAAGAGTCGCTCAAGGCGGTGCGCATGGGCGGCATCGTGAGCCTCATCGGCAACCTCTCCGGATCCACCGCGCCGGTCCCGCTCACGCGCATCCTCATGAGCCAGGTGCGCGTGCAAGGCATCCTCGTCGGACACCGCGCGGGCTTCGAAGCGATGAACCGCGCGCTCGCGGCGCATCCGACGGTGCATCCGGTCGTCGATCGGGTGTTCGCGTTCGAGGAAGCGCCCGAGGCGCTGCGTCACCTGCGCTCCGGAGATCACTTCGGCAAGGTCGTGATCCGCGTCGCCTGAGAGAGACGTGTTGGCGTAAGGTGCGCGTGCGATGGCGAGCAAGCAGCAGAAGCGACAGGCCAAGTCCGGAGCGTCCAAGCGTCGCGAGAAGCGCTACGTGTCGCCGGAGAAGCGTGAGAACGCCGAACAAGAGGCGCCCGATCACGAGTCGGGTGGCGGGGCGATGCAGAGCCTGACGAGCGGCTTCAAGCGTGCGGTCGGCGTCGAGACGAAGAAGCAGAAGACCTGGGTCGACCACATCTGGACGATCCTGCTCCTGCTCGCGATCGCCGCCGTGTTGATGTGGCGCTTCGGCGGGAGCTGAGCACGACGTCTCGGCTGCTCGCAGCGGGAGCTGAGCACGACGTCTCGGCTGCAACGGCGGCGCGAGCTCGTTCGCGCGTTCCTGATCCGCGCCTGCGGGATTCGCGCGCTCGTGATCCACGAGTGCAGGATTCGCACGCTCGCAATCCACGCATGCAGCGCAATCGAGACCCGCGCATGGGCGAGACGGCGGGCCCGCGGCGGGCACGCTCCTTCAGCGTTGCGCGCACTGGCGTAGCCAATGGTCCGCGATCGTGATCGCGACCATCGCCTCCGCCATCGGCACGAAGCGCGGCAAGAGACACGGATCGTGGCGCCCGCGCGTGCGGATCGTCGTCGGCTCGAGCGACTTGGTGATCGTGCGCTGCTCACGCGGCAACGACGACGTCGGCTTCACCGCGGCGCGCAGCACGATCGGCATGCCGCTCGAGATCCCTCCCAACATGCCGCCGTGGCGGTTGGTCTCGGTGCGCACGACGCCGTCCTCCGCGACGATCACGTCGTTGGCTTCGCTGCCGCGCATCGTGGCGAGCGAAAACCCGGCGCCGTACTCCACCCCGACCACCGCGGGCAGAGAGAAGAGCGCCTTGGCGAGATCCGCCTTGAGCTTGTCGAAGACCGGCTCCCCGAGCCCGGCCGGCACGTTTCGCGCGACGACCTCGGCCACCCCGCCGATCGAGTCCTGATCCTTTCGGACCTTCTCGAT
Organism: Myxococcota bacterium; assembly: GCA_025453555.1. GTDB lineage: Bacteria > Myxococcota_A > Polyangia > Polyangiales > Houyiibacteriaceae > JACKEH01. The sequence continues at coordinate 6,135 of JALOQC010000537.1, forward strand.
CAGCGCGACCATCTTCGCCGCCGCGATCGGATCCGGACAGCGCACCACGTTCGGCTCGCCGCTCGGGAGCGTCTCCACCTGCGCGAGCGTGACCTCGGGCGGGATCGTCGCGATCACGTCGCCCACCGCGGTCACGTAGCCGACCACCTCGCCGCCGAACGCCTGCGCGATCAGCTTCTTCGCGATCGCGCCCGCCGCGGTGCGCGCCACCGTCTCGCGCGCGCTCGAGCGCCCACCGCCCCGGTAGTCGCGCACGCCGTACTTCGCGTCGAAGGTGTAGTCCGCGTGTCCGGGCCGGTACTTCTCCGCGATGTCCGCGTAGTCGCGGCTCTTCTGATCTTCGTTGCGCACCAGCACCGCGATCGGGGTGCCCGTCGTGCGCCCTTCGAAGACCCCGCTCAGGATCTCCGCGCGATCTTCTTCTTTGCGCTGCGTGACGATCTTCGATTGACCGGGCCGGCGCCGATCGAGATCCACCTGGAGATCCGCCTCGGAGAGCTCGATCCCGGCCGGGCAACCATCGACGATCACGACGTTGCCCGGACCATGGCTCTCGCCCGCCGTGGTCACGCGAAACGCGGTTCCGAAGGTGCTTCCGGCCATGATGGAGCAGCTCTCTTCAGCGCTTCTGGAAGAGCACGCGGCCCACGAAGAAGGGGCCCATGTGCTGGATGTACTCCGAGGTCTGAATCGTCTTTCGCATGGACTGCACGACGTGAGACAGCGGATGGAGGTTCGGTCCGATGAGCCCGATCACGAACTCGTTGTCGTTCGCGTCGAGGCCGTGACACGCGAGCCGGATGTCGTGCGCGAGATCCGTCGCGCCGTACGCGCGCCCGATGAGCCCGTGCTCGCCGAGGATCGCGCGCTTCTGCTCGTCGGGCAGCCGCTCGAACATGCCGATGCGGCGCAGCGGGTACCAGACGTGCCAGCCCCACGCGGGGTTCGACACGGTGTCGATCGGACGCTGCAACAACCAGAACGCGAGGTTCTGCTCGTAGCCGCCCGCGTAGGTGCGGCCGAGCATCGTCATCTCGGGGCGAAGCTTCAG
>JALOQC010000538.1 GCA_025453555.1 Myxococcota bacterium
GCCGATCGCGATCGACCCACCGGCCGAGAGCGAGACGAGCAGCAGCATGCGGAGGAGAAGAGAACGCTTCACGTGCGATGTCCCGAGTCCCGAGCCCTCCATCGCGAGAGCTCTCCGAAATCGTGCCCGAATCGGGCGAGGAGCCGAGTAGCACGGGCGTCCGACCGCATCAACGGTCGGGCTGCCACGGAGCGTGGGGGGCCCAGCACAGCGCGAAAACGAAAAGCCCCAGCGAATGCCGGGGCTTGGATCGAAGGGCCCGAGCCCCTCACTCCGACGCGCGCTTCTCCAGCACCTCGGTGATCTTCTCGTCGAGATCGTCGAGGTCGAAGGGCTTGTCGAGGAAGTCGTCCGCGCTCGTCGAGATCGTCGAGGTCGAAGGGCTTGTCGAGGAAGTCGTCCGCGCCGTAGAGCGGCGAGGTGAGCTCGTTCAGGCGCTCGCCGATGCCGGTCAGCATGAGCACGCCCGTCGCGCCGAGGCCGTCGTCCTCGCGGATCGCGCGGCAGACTTCCCAGCCGCTCATGCCCGGCATCATCACGTCGAGGATCACGAGGTCGGGCTTCTCGCGTCGCGCCACGCGCAGGGCCTCTTCCCCGTCGCTCGCTTCGAGGACGGTCGCCCCACGCGACTTCACGTGTCGTGAGACGAGCCGGAGAATCTCCAGGTCGTCGTCCGCACAAAGGACCGTCTTGCCAGCCAGGTCAGCCATCGAAAGCTCCGGCCGCGAATCCTCGTGGAGCGGGTCCGCTCGTGTCAATGCTTTCCAGCGGGTGACAGGAAACGGCGAGATCGTTCGCGGACGGCTGAGGCGCACCGACGCCCGAAGCGAGCCTCAGTCCACGAATCCCACGTGGGCGCGCTCCATCCACCCGCGGCGGCCTTCGAGCTCCACCAGGACCCACTGCTCCTCTTCGTCGAGCACGCGGAGGCCGTCGCCCTCGTGGGCCTCTCCACGCTGGGCGGTGCGCACGTCGGGGCCCTCCCGAAGCGCGGCGTCGGCGGCCAGCACGAGCGCGCGTCGACCCTCCTGGAAGGTGCGCCGCTTCACCAGCAGGCCCGCGCCCGTCGCGACGAAGAGCACCGCGGCGAGTGCGGTCGCGATCGCCAACGCGGCGCGCAGCCGCGGCAAACGGAAGAGAAGCACCACGAGCACGAAGAGCAGGCCTTCGAGCCCGAGCAGCAGCCACGCGAGCAGCGGCTCCGAGAACGGCCGCACGAGCACCTCCGCGAAGCCCGCGTCGCTGCCGAGGCTCGCCGCGCCCTCGCGCGCGGCACGTCGCTCCGCTAGCACCCGGCGCGCGCTCTCCAATGCTTCCGCAGCCTCCGCGTCGGTCGGCTCCACTCGGAGCGCACGCTCGAAGGCGAGCATCGCCGCCCCGTAGCGGCCGCGCTGGACCTCTGCGAGGCCGAGGTCGTACTCGACGTCCGGATCGCGCACGCCCGCCTCACGCAGGCGCTCCCAGGCCGCGACGGCCTCGTCGTAGCGCCCCGCGACGTAGGCTTCGCGCCCCTGCGTGAAGATCGCGTCGAGGCTCTGCGCGCTCGCCGGCGAACCGAGCCCGACGAGGAGCCCGAACGCGGCGAACGCGAGGAGCGCCGACGACCTGCGACGACCGAGCGTGCCGAACGAGAGGAGCCCGGGAGGTGCGCTTCGACGACCGGGCGTGCCGAGGAGCCGGGGAGATGCGCTTCGACGACCGAGCGTGCCGAACGAGCACCCGAGGAGCCGGGGAGATGCGCTTCGACGACCGAGCGTGCGGGCGTCGGGGGCGCGATCGATCGCGGGGCGTGACGAGAGGCTCACGACGCCTCCTTCGCGAGCGGGCTCGCTTCGAGCTCGCCGAGGACGCGCCGCGTACGCTCCAGACAATCGCGGATCTCCGCCTCCGCGCCGCCCGCGCTCGAGAAGCGCGCGAAATCGCAGACCTCGAGCTCGTCGAGCGTGCGCCGCACCAGATCCTCGTCGAAGCCGCGCGCGCGCAGCAGCTTGCGCAGCTCGTCGTGCGTGAGCCCTCCCACCGGCTCGCCGAGGCGCGCCGCGATCGCGCCGAGCACGCTGGTCGCGATCGCCGAGTAGAACGCGCGCGCGTCGCCTTCGCGCGCATGGCGCTCTGCGTCGTCCAGACGTTTGCGCGTCTCCTTGCGCGCTTCCTTCGCCGCGCTCGGCTTTCGACGGCGCAGCGCGCGCACGAGGAGGGTGGCCGCGCCGAGGGTGGGCAGCCCGAGCAAGACCGCGAAGAACAGCGGCGTGGACGACACGGGCGTGGTCGCGCGACGGAGCGCGCTCTCGGTGCGAAGTGGTCCGAAGGTCGGCGGCGGCTCGTCGTCGTCGGTCGTCGGCGCGACCGGCGCGGCACCAGCGTCGGGGGGGTCGGTCGCGATCGCGGCGCCGACCGCGATCACCGTGATCGGCTCGGACTGCACGACGCTCGGCGTGCCGCTCGCGACGTCGAACGCGGTGAGCGTCAGCGACGGGATCTCGAAGGTTCCCGCGCGTTGAGGCACCACGAGCCACTCGAACCGGCGCTGCCCACCCACGCGGTCGCTCGGGTGCACGATCTCGTCGTCCACGCGCGGCTGCAGCACCTGCAGGCCGTCGATCGGCGGCAGCTCGAGCCGCACGTCGCGAACGTTTCCTTCGCCACGCACGGTCGCGGTGAGCGTGATCGCGTCCCCCGTGCGGACGTTCTGACGATCGACCGCCGCTTCCAGCTCGTAGCGGCCCACCACCGCGCCGGCGGTCGGCACCGGCCGCGCGTTCACGCGGATCGGCACGCCGGTGCGTCGCACCTCCTGCGGCGGCGCGAAGAGATCGAAGCTCGCGCCCGCTTGGAACGAGACCTCGGGCGCCCCCACCACCAGCTCGCCCTCGCGCAGCGGGAACGCCGCCATGTGGAGGATGCGGTACACGCGGTAGAGCGCGCCGTTGACGTACTGCGTCTCGCCGTCGAGCGGTCCACCGTCGAGCAGGTCCACCGTCCAGAAGCCGTCGGTGGTGGGCGAGCGCGGGAGCTGCAGACCGCCACGGATCGCGGTGCGCGTGTAGAGGAAGACGCTGATCGTGACCTGTTGCCCGACGTAGGGCTCCGCGACGTCGGCGGTGGTGCGCACGAAGGCTTCGGGATCGGGCTGGTAGCCATCGACTGCAGGGCCGCTGGCAACGGGCGGCGGATCACCCGAGGTCGGATCACCGGGCGTGGCCCTCGGATCGACCGCGCCGCGCACGACGACCTGCACCTCGTTGCTCTGGAACGTGCGCCCATCCGCGGTGCGCACCTCGAGCGGACCGAACGTGTAGGTCCCAGGCGTCTCGGCCTGCAGCACGTAGGCCTGCACGGTCGACGATTGCACGATCTGCTGTTGGTTCCCGAAGCCGAAGCGGAACTGGAGCGGGCGCGAGATCTGTCGGCTGCGCAAGGCGAAACCACGAAGATCGGGTTCCTCGAACGATCCGACCTCCGCGCCCGTCACGTCGGCGCGCGCCTGCACGCGCACCATCTCGCCCACGTCCACCTCGGTGCGATCGACCGTGAGCGTCACGGTCGCGCGCGTCTGCCCGTTCTGCGCACGCGCGACGTCCGCCGCGCCCGTGAAGGCGAGGAAGGACGCGAGGACCGTCGCGAGGACGGAAGCGCGGCGCGCGAGCATCCGAGCGTCACCAATCCCGCGAAGGCTGCCGCCGTTCGCGCGCCGCCCGCGCGTGGGCGCGCATGCGCTCGAGGCTCTGCTCGTCGTCTTGCAGCGCGTTGAGGACCCGCTCGACGTGACCTGGCAAACGCTGACCGTTCGGATCTTCACCCTGCTGCTGGTCTTGCTGCTGCTGGTCTTGCTGCTGCTGGTCTTGCTGCTGCTGGTCTTGCTGCTGCTGGTCCTGCTGCTGCTGGTCCTGCTGCTGCTGGTCCTGCTGCTGCTGGTCCTGCTGCTGCTGGTCCTGCTGCTGCTGATCCTGCTGCTCTTGCTGTTCCTGCTCTTGCTGCTCCTGCCGCTCTTGCTCCTCGCGGATCCGCCGCAGCGCGAGCTCCAGGTTCCACGCCGTCTGCCGATCGCCCGGTCGCAGCCGCAGGGAGCGCCGGAACGCGTCCACCGCCTCCCGGAACTGTGCCTGCGCGCCCTGGTGATCTTCGGTCGCGGCGAGCGCGTCGCCTTCGCGGTAGAACGCGAGCCCGAGGTCGTAGTACGCGTCCGCCCGCAGCTCACGCGGGGCCTGCGGATCGGTCGCGCGCAGCAGCGCCTCGCGGGCCTGCGCGAGATCGTTCGCCGCCAAGAGCGCGAGGCCGCGGTTCAACTGCACGCCCGCCTCGTTCGGCAGCGCGCGCGCCGCGCGATCGTACGACTGCAGCGCGCCGTTCGCGTCGTTCGCGCGCAGCCGCTCGTTGCCGCGCTCCCGATCGCGATCACGAGCCACGCGAGGGCCGACGAGAGCCTCTTCATCGCTTCACCTCCGCAAACGTCTTCGAGGACCGCGCCTTCGCGGGACCCTCGCGCCGCCGCCGTCGTCGCCCCACCCACGCTTCGGGCAAGAGCCGCTCGAGCACGAGCAACAAGAACCCCGGCAGCAGCAAGATCGCGAACCGATCTTCGTGCACCGTCACGCGCCGCGCCTCGCGCTCC
>JALOQC010000539.1 GCA_025453555.1 Myxococcota bacterium
CTCGGCCGCGACGACCTCGCGCACGCCGCGGTCGTCCGCGAGCTCCTCGATCGCGACGGACGCCTCGAGGTCCTCGACACCTTGCTCGAGGTCGCGGCCGCGGACGGAGTGATCGCGACGTCGGAGACCAACCTTCTTCGTCGCCTCGCCACCGCGCTCGGCCTCACCCAAGCCGACTACACCGCGCTCCAGTCCCGTCACCGCGACAAGCTCGGCGTCCTCGGCGGATGACGATCACCCTCGAGCCCATCGGCGTCGCGCACACGCCCTTCGTCGACAAAGCCGAGGCCCCTCGCCAACCCCGCGCGGCGGAAGGTGTGGAGGGCACGATCGAGCTGTTCGAAGGACGCGGCTTCGAGGACGCGCTCTCCGATCTCGAAGGTTGGAACGCGCTCTGGGTGATCTTCTGGATGGATCGCGCGACCGGCTGGCGCCCGAAGGTCACGCCGCCGCGCAGTCGCCAGAAGCGCGGCGTGTTCTCCACGCGAGCGCCTCATCGCCCGAACCCGATTGGTCTGTCCGCGGTGCGCCTGATCCGAGTCGACGGTCTCGTCGTGCACGTGCGCGATCTCGACCTGCTCGACGGCACGCCGATCCTCGACCTCAAGCCCTACGTCCCCTGGGCCGACGCGATCCCCGACGCGCGCACGGGCTGGCTCGAACGCGAAGGCGCAGCCTCGACCGCACACGACAGCGCACGCCCCGACGATCCCGGCCCGCGCTGGCACGTCGAGCTCGACCCCCGCGCCGAAGAACAGCTCGCGTGGCTCGCCGCGCACGGCGCACCGATCCGCGATCGCGTGCTCCTCGCGCTCTCTCTCGGGCCCGCCCCCCACGCCTACCGCCGCATCCGCATCGAGTCCCCGGGCGTCCACGTCCTCTCGCTCAAGCGCTGGCGCGTCCGCTTCGTGGTCGACGACACGCGCGTCCGCGTCCGCGAGCTCTTCAGCGGCGAGCGCCCGAGCGAGCTCGCCACGCCCCGCGACGAAGAAGCGAATCTACACGCCGCCTTCATCGCCGCGTTCGGTCCGGTGCGCTGAGCTCTCGATTTCGAAGCGGAATCGTTCGTCGCAGTTCGCGAATCGGAACGACTCCGCGAAACCACCGGGCGGCGCATGAGCTCCGATGAAATAGCGAGACCCCTCGCGGACCATTCCGCGAGGGGTCTCTCGGTTGGAGAAAGTCAGGTTCGAGTCCCGTGAATTCGTGGTGCGGCTCTCGCCGCGGTTCCGAGAACGTTCCCCCTCCCGCCGACGCCTCACGACGCCGGCGGGAGGGTTCACGCGCTCTCGGATTTGGGTTGGTGTGGGTTTGGAGAACGGAGCCGAAGCCCCGCGTCCTTCGTGTGCGCATCAGCCGCGAAGCGCGGCCATCGCGGCTTGGTGCTTGGCGTCGGAGATCTGCGCGATGTGATCGAGCGCCCGCTCCGAGAGCCGCGTGAGCTGCTCGCGCGACGCGCGATGCTCTTCGAGTCGATCGGCCGCCTCATCGGCCGCGAGCCCATGAGTTTCGGCTTCGGCGTTTGCCTTGGCGGCGTAGAGTCTCGCGACTCCGCCTCCGACGTCGCCGGCTGCTTCGATGAGGTCTCCACGCCCGCTCGCGAAGGAGCGTTCGGAGTCCGAGCCGCCCGCACCGGCCATGTTGGAAGCGCCCGAAGCGGCCTTTCCTGCAGCTTGGATGCACGTCGCGACAAGCTCCAGTCTCGCGGCCTTCTTGCGGTCCGCGATCTCCGCACGCCGAGCCTGAGAACGAAGCTTGCGCTGTGCCTGCTCCCCCTCGCGTGCTCGCTCCGCGGACTCTTCGAGCTGCAGCGCCGCCTCCGCGATCACTGCCTCCGGCGAGGCGGCGACGAACGATGCCGCGGGCTCCGTCGACGTCGGCTCGGTGGCCGGACGCGTCCCTTCGATTCGCATGGTCATCTCGGTCTCCTCACGCGGGCTGCATCAGGGCCGCCGCTCGAACTTCACCCTGCGCTTGAAGCGCGCCCTGAATGCTCCGCGCCACCCGGACGAAGCGTTCGTGCGTCGAGCGCATGACGCCGACGTACTCCTCCATCCGTTCGTGGGCCTCGTCGCGACGCCCCTCGTGCGCGTCGGCCTGGATCTCCTGCATCGTGCCTTGGAACTGGCGAATGCCACGCCCGAGGTCGAAGCCCGCGGTGACGATCTGCGCGGCAGCCGCCACCACGTCCGCGATGGTCTTGAACGTCTGGACCGTCTGCGGAATCTGCGCCGCGGTGGCGCCTGCGTTCACGAAGCCAGCTCCGAACGTGCAGGCGGCCGCTGCGAGCTTGCACACGAGCGAGATCGCCATCCCGACTTTGCCGTTTTCGATGACTCCCTTCTCGGTGAGGAACTCGACGACGTCCGCGACCGCCATCAGCACGCACGCGACGACCACGAGCGCCAAGGAGGCACCACCCGTCACGCACGAGGCGACGGTGCCGATGGCCGCGAGAATCCCGGAGATGAGCTTCTTGGCCCATTTCGGCATTCGGCTCTGTGCCTTCTTCAACGCCTTTTCGGCCTTCCGAAGACACTCCATTCGCGCATCGTTCTCGCGGTCCGCTCGGGCCTCGGAGCTTTGTGCTCCCTGCGCCGATCCTTCCGTTTGAACGTCGCGGATCTGGGCCTGAAGTCCGAGCAATACTGCCATCGGGTCCATGATCCCGGAGAGCACGACACCGAGTGCGGTCGCCTGTCTGCGGTCGAGCGTCAGTGGAGCGCGAGTGGCACTGGTAGCGACCGGTCGCTGAGGCGCCGTCTCGACCACGGACGTGGAGGACGTACGAGAGCTCGAGGTCTCGGCCCCCGGCGTTTCGGCGAGTGAGGAGGTTCGCGACGTGGCGATCACTTGAACCATGACGCCACCTCCCGAATCGCTTCCGCTCGTTCGACTCGCCCTCGGGCCTCTTCGACCCTCGCGAGGTCGGTGAGGCCTTCGCCTTCGAATCCTTCGAGGAGCGCGAGGACCTCGAAGATGTCGGCCGCCAAGTCGTGCTTTCCACGATTCTCGGCCGCCAAGCCGTTGCGCCGCAGGAGCGCCATCTGTGAGGCGTCGATCGACCACGCCTCCGCCAAGGTCTTCGGCTCTTCCACGGCGTTCACTTCGTGTTCTGGATGATGGCTCGCGCGGTGTCGTTCAGGCTCGAGAGCATGTTCGACCCGAGCTGGGTGATCTGCCCACGCTGCTGCATCACGGACTGAAGCTGCACCGTTCGCATCTCGTTGCCGGAGTTCTCCGTGCGCAGGTCGCCGTTGAGCGAGCTCTCGACGGATTGCATCCCCTGCAGCGACGCATACATCCCGTCCTCCTTGGACTTGAGTCCGAGCGAGTTGGGGTCCACGCCCGCTTGCGCGAGATAGTCCAGGGCCATGACGGTCGTCCCGTCTTCGAGCGTGAGCGACAGCGTGCTCATGTTCACGCGCTTGTCGTCGTCCTTCACGGCGTTCGCCATGGCAGCCATCACATCCTGAACGGCCCCGATCTGAGCTTGGATTGCGTTCGCTTTGGCGGTCGCGGACTCGATCTGCCGAATCGTCGCATCCGCCTGGAAGTCGAGATCGTTCAGACGTTGCTTCATCATCAGAAGAATCACTGCTTCGTTGAGCCCGGGTGCGCGAATGGACGCGAGGTCGAAGCTCCGGCCGAGGAGGGCGTGCCAGCCGCCCGCGGCTTCGGCCATCTCGCGGAGCTGTTGCATGGCGGGCTGGTTGAGGACCGAGGCGGCCTCCGCGACCTGTTCGGCCGCAGCCGAGGTGGGGAAACGCGGATTGGCGCCGCCGATGGTGAGGGTAGGGATGGTGCTCATGGTCGTCTTTCGTGGTTTCAGGCGCGAAGGCCGGGGTTGAAGGACAGCGACGGCGCGCGCTTACGCCGTGCTTCTCCGAGGATCTCTTCCGCGAGCTTCACGTCCGCGGGCGCCACCGCGCGCTCGAGCTCTTCGAACTCTCGGTTCTGGCGCTCCCGCTCGAGCTTGATCAGCTCGAGGCGGCGGCGGATGTCGGCGAGGCGCTGCTTTTCGTGATTCATGGTCGGGACCTCCGAAGAACGCGGGGGT
>JALOQC010000540.1 GCA_025453555.1 Myxococcota bacterium
CGCCGCGATCGTCCAGAGCGCGAGCGGCACCGCGAGCACGTAGGTCGTGAAGCCCATGTAGAGCGGCCAGCTCCACGCGGGGACGAACGCGAGCAACGACGGCCACGGCGAACGACCGAGCGCGCGGAGCAGCGACGCGGTGGCGAGCGGCGTGGTGATCATCGAGACCACCGTCAGGATCCGCATCGCGAGATCGACCCCGACGAGCTTCGCGAGCAGCGCGCCCGCGTAGTAGAAGCTCAGGTAGGTCGAGACCTGCGGGTGAAGCTCGTAGTAGAGGTCGAAGCCCCGGCTCGGATCGCCGTGGCCCGCGAGCACGGCGACCATCGCCGCGTGCTGGGGCCAGTCGAGGAAGGGCACGTGCTCGGGCGTGAAGATGGGGATCGCGGTCGCGACCGCGCCGACCGCCCACGCGAGCGCGAGCCACCCTCCCCGCTCCGGCTGCGTCGGCTGCGCGCTCATGCGGCGCACGGGATGCCACGGGACGCGCGCCGTTCCAAGCGCGTTCGGAGTTCGAGGACCTCACCCGAACGCGAGGCGCTCAGAGGCGTTCAAGGCAGCGGGCTCTCGTCCTCCGCGGTCCCGAGGCTCAGACGAAGCGCGCCGAGGGTCTGCTCCAGCTCGTCCATCCGCGCGCGCACCCGCTGGGTCGTCGCGCGGGCCTCTTCGAGCTCGTGGGTCAGCGCGTCGTTGCGATCGCGCAGCGCGGCCGCGCGCTCTTGCTCGTGCCGGAGGCTCTCACGCGCACGATCGAGCTCGCCGAGCGAGAGATCGCGCGACTCGCGCATGCGGCGGAGGTCGCCTTGCAGACGTGTCGTCGTCTCCTCGGTCTGCGTGGCGAGCACCGCGAGCGCGCTCTCCGCGTGCGCGAGCTTCGACGCCAGCTCTTCGCGGGTGAGCCGACCTGCTGCGTACTCTTCCTGCAGGCGCGCCACGTCCGCCTCGAGCGCGCGCCGACGCGCCATCGACTCGGCGAGGTCCGCACGCACCCGCGCGGCCCGCTCGCGCGCTTCCTCCGCGCGCATGCGCTCGAGCGCCGCGAGCTCGCGGGCCTGGCTCGCCTCCACGCGCTGGAGCTCCGCGTCGCGACCGAGCACGAAGACCACCGCGCCGAACACCACGAGCAGACTCACGACGAGCGGCACGCCCCATCGAAGCGTCGCCACTCGACGCGCGCGCTTCTCTTCTGGCGCGGTGAGGATCGCGAGCTCGCGCGCGAAGGTCGCCGCGTCCGGGCGTTCGTCCGGCGCGAGGTGGAGCCAGCGCTCGAAGCTCGCGCGCAGACAACGCAGCTCGCGACGCTTCGGGGCGCCGAGACCGTGTCGCGCGCGATGGCGCACGAACGCGTCCACCGCGCCGCCGAGCACCTCCTCTTCTTCGTCGGGTGCGAGCGCGTTGCGCAGCGTCAGCGCGAGCGCGAAGACGTCCGCTTTGCCCGTCACGGTCGGGGGATCGGGCTCGCGCGCGAACCGCGCCGCGACCTCGGGCGCGAGGTAGCTCGGGGTGCCGGCGAGCACGTTCTCCGCGTCCTTCGCGGCGACGCCGAGATCGAGGAGCACTGGCAGCAGATCCGCGTCGTCGCCGTCGTGCGGTCGCGCGAGGAAGACGTTGTCGGGTTTGACGTCCTGATGACGCACGCCCGCGCGGTGAAGGGCCGCGAGCGCGCGCGCGAGCGGCACGAAGACCGAACGCGCTTCGACGCGCGAGAGCGCCCCGCGCGCGAGCCGATCGCGGAGCGTCTCGCCGCGATAGAGCGGCATCACGAAGAAGAAGCGATCGAGGTGCCAGCCGTGGTCCTTGAACTGGACGATCGAGGGATGCGTGACGCTCGCGATGAGGCGCAGCTCACGCAACGCGGCCTCGCGCGCCGCGCCGTCCGCCGACGGTTGGCGGAAGAGCTTGAGCGCGACCACGTGCCCCGGGACGTCGAGATCGGTCGCTTCGTACACGTCCGCGAAGCCGCCCGTCCCGAGCCAACGCGCGACGCGGTAGCGCTCCGCGACGACGTCGCCCTCGGAAAGCAGCGGCTCGCCGCGCGGTCGCTCGGCGCGCGGGGCGAGCGCGAGCGCTTCGAGCAGCGCGTCGTCGAGCGTCGCTCCTCGGCTCGGAGGCGTCTCGCCGAGCAACCGGCGCGCGGTGGCTTCGGCATCGAGCAGCGCAGCTTCGACGTCGGCCTCCGTGCGCGCGAGCACGAACGCGACCTCGGGGATCGCGAGCCGACGCGCGAACACGAGCTCCGCGACGTCGAAGGGACGCAGCGCGGTCGGGCTCGTGCGCACCACGAGCGCCGCGCGCGTCTTCGCGAGCGCGCGTCGATACGACTCCGGCAGCGACGCGTGCTCGGACCACCACGCGACCGTCGAGTCGAGTCGCGGCTCGAGCTCGTCGATCGCGGACCACGCGTCACGAAAGAGCGACGCGCGCGCGGTGGGTGCCGCGTCGTCGAGCGGGCCCTCGAGCGAAGCGAGCACCGCCGCGGTCTCGTCCTCCCCGAGGCGGATCGCGAGGAGCTGATGCAGCGCCTCCCACGAGTGACGGAGCGCGCGACTCGCGAGGAGCGTCTCGACCGTGCTGCGGGAGCCGAGCCCGTCGATCACCGATCGCGCAGCGAAGTCGAGGGTGTGCTGCGACGTCGGGCGAGCGGCGAGAGCCAGCGGAGAGGCACGCATGAGCGCGCGGCCCGTCTGCGAATTCCATGCGCGAAGGCGAGGAGCGCCGATGGAGTCTCGTTCGCACGGATCCATCGGAAAAGTTCAGCAAACGGGTGGCGATCACAGTCGCCATCGAGCGATGGGAGCGAGACATCGCGACACAGCGTGGCGGCCTGGCGTGGGCATCGTGTGTCGAGCAGGGTCCCGCAGACGCTCCGAGTGATCGCCCATCGGCGCACACGAACGACCTTCCTCGTGCGCCGGACGCACGATCGGCCGAGGATCGCGGGGCGAACGACGATTCGTGTCCGCGCCGCGTCGCCTCGACCCGCGCGAGCGCCGCACGCATCGCGTGAAGGCACGTAAAGGGCACGCACATTGCTCAGCGGCCGCGCGCATGTCGGGACGCCGCTCGTTCCTCCAACACCTCGGAGCCCTCGTGCTCGGCGCGTGTGGACCCGCCCCTCTTCGCGCGCGACCTCGCACGAGCTCGTCGCCCGAGGATCGGGCGCGCACGATCTTCGCGGACGCCTCGCGTCGCGCCGAACGCCGCGTACGCACCGCCGCGATCGCACCTCCACCGGAGGTGCCGCCCGCGCTGCGCGGCATCTCGTACGACCTCTACCGCCAGATCCGTTTCCGCACCGAACGGAGCCTCTGGCGCGATCGCGGGGGCCGCTACGAAGCGCAGCTCTTTCACCGCGGCTTCTACTACGGGCGCGACGTCGCGATCGTCGTGCACGACGAAGAAGGTGCGCGCCCGCTCGCGTTCGATCCGTCGCTCTTCGTGTACCCCGAGGGCCTCGAGCCCGCGCGCTTCGAAGGACGCTTCCAAGGATTGGGCTTCGCGGGTCTTCGGCTGCACGCGCCGATCAACACCGACGCCTACCGTGACGAGGTGCTCGTGTTCCTCGGCGCGAGCTACTTCCGCTCCCTCGGGCGCGGCAACGTCTACGGGCTCTCCGCGCGCTGCGTCGGCGTCGACACCGGGCTCGATCGTCCGGAGGAGTTCCCCGAGATCGTCGCGCTGCACCTCGTCACGCCGCGTCCCGACGACGAGAGCGTCCACGTGATCGCGGACGTACGTGGGCCGCGCGTCGAGGGCGCGTTCCACTTCGCGCTCACGCCCGGCGCGCCCACCGCAATCGACGTCGACGCCGCGCTCTTCTTGCGCGCGAACGTGGAAGCGCTCGGGCTCGCGCCGCTGACGAGCATGTACCTCTTCGGCGAAGACCGGCCCGCGCGTTTCGGCGACTTCCGCCCGGAGGTCCACGACTCCGACGGGCTCGTGCTCCACGCGGAGAACGGCGAGCGCCTCTACCGACCGCTGCGGAATCCTCCGCGCACGACCCTCTCGAGCTTCCGCCTCGATCGACCGCGCGCGTTCGGGCTCGTGCAGCGCGATCG
>JALOQC010000541.1 GCA_025453555.1 Myxococcota bacterium
GCGCACGCCGAGGTCGAACGCCGACGATCCGAGCGACGGCAGCGTCGGCGTCGGGCTGGGTCGCGGCAGCGACGGCAGGGTCGGGCTCAGATCCGGCAGTGCGGGCGAGAGATCTCCGACCGTCGGTCCGCGACCGCTGCCCTCCACGATGGACTCCGCGAGCTCGGCGAGGCGCGCATCGATCGCCCGCCAGCGTGCGCGCTCCGTGCGATCGCGGCTCAACGCGTACTGCCAGCTCAGCGCGTCGATCTGCGTGGTCGCCCGTCCGACCACGACGAGCTCACTGCTCTCGAGCAGGTCGGTTCGACCGTCCCCGTCGAAGTCGCCCAGCGTGGCGCCGGCGATCGCCGGGCGGGTGAGCCAGGCGCCGTTGCGCACGAAGTAGGGAGGCTCGGGGGTCCCGAGCGCGACCGAGACCGAGCTGCCGAGCGCGACGAGGTCGAGGTGTCCGTCCCCGTCGAAGTCGCCGGCCGCGCAGGTCGCGCCCGAGCAGAAACGCGAGAGGACGAGACGGCCGCTGCGTGCTCCGAGGGTGTCGACGTACACGTGTCCGTCGGTCGATCCACCACGCGCGATGCGCACGACGTCGACCACGCCGTTTCGGTCGGTGTCGAGGAGGTGGCATTGGGTGTCGCCACGGCAGAGGCCTGCGTGCTCGACCCGCGGCGCGCGAAACGCGAGGACCGAGGTGCCGTAGGCGACCGAGAGATCGCCCCGCGTGGGATCGATCCCGATCAGGTCCGCGAGCCCGTCCCCGTCGACGTCTTGCATGCGGCATCGATCCACGCTCGGGCAGTGCGTGGGTCGCACGAGCCCTCGATACCGGAACTGACCGCGGGAGGGGTCCGATTCGTAGACGTAGACCTGCGTGGACGAAGCCGGATGGAACCACACGAGGTCCGCCCGGCCATCGCGGGTGACGTCCACCAGCTCACACCGTCCCGTGCGGCACGCGCCGTTCAGCCACGTGACGGGCGACACGAAGTGCGTACGCCGGGAGATGCTGATTGAGATCGGCCCGCTGTTCGGTGCGAACGAGACGAGATCGTCGTCACCGTCGCCATCGACGTCGCCCGACAAACAGACCTGCCCCGGACGGCACGCATCGGGCCCGACCGCTCCGACCCGAAACGAGCCTCCTCCGATCGAAGACTGCGCCAGCAACGGGGTGGGGAGCGAAACACTGACGAGCGCGAGCGCGGTGAGCCATGACCTCTGCATGGCGGGGTTCTATCGAGATTCTTCCGACCGACCATGGTCAGCAATTGACCAAGATTGTCGATACTCACGCGCAGGAGCCGATGAACGGGCTTCGCGACACGGACAGAATCCGTCCACTCGGCGAAGCTGCGGGGCGTCGTCCGCGACGCCTGACGTCAGCTCCGCACTTCGACCACGCTCCGGCCCGGACCGACGCGGCGAACGTGGACGCTGGCGGCGAAGCGCTCCGCGAGGCCTTCGACGTGGGTGATGAGCGCGACCTGCACGCCGTCCGCGTGGATCGCCTCGAGCGCGGCCAGCGCGGTCTCGAGGGTTTCGGGGTCGAGGGAGCCGAAGCCCTCGTCGACGAAGAGCGAGCCGAGATCGAGGTCGTCGCCGGCGAGGGTCGCCAGACCGAGCGCGAGCGCGAGGCTGACGAGGAAGGTCTCGCCGCCACTAAGACCATGCACGGGGCGCGACTCGTCGGCGAGGTCGCGATCGACGAGCTCGAGGTCGAGATCGGAGGACGGGACCCGGCGGAGGCGGTAGCGAGGCGCGAGGCGCTCGAGCTGCGTGTTCGCGGCGTCGACGAGGACTTCGAGGGTGAGGCCTTGAGCGAAGCGCGAGAGGTGGTTGCTCGCGCCTTGTCCGCTGCCGACCAGGGCCACGAGCCGCTCCAGGAGATCGAGGCGAGCCGCCGCGGTTTCGCGCTCGACGAGGAGCGCCGCGCTGCGTTGGCGACGGGTGTGGTCCGCGGCGAGCTCCCGCGCGTATCGATCGTGCACCTCCGACGCCCGCGTCACCGCCCGGTCGCAGTAGACGCGACGCGCGGCCTGCTCGACGAGATCGTCGGGGCAAGCGGCCCGATGCTCGGTGAGGGAGTGCGAGGCGCGCTCCTGGAGCGCGATGGCTCGGGCGAGGCGATCGCGCGTGCTCTCGAGCTCCCTTCGCGCGCTCGTGACGCGTTCGGACGGCCACGCGGCGAGTGTGGCGACGACGGTCTCGGCGTCGAGCTCGGCGTCACGGAGCGCTCGCTCCCAACGCTCCTTCGCTTCGTTGGCCTCGCGGTGGGCTTCCCGCTCCTCGCCGATCCGCACCTCGAGCTGCTCTCGATCGGCCGCGTGGCGAGCTGCCGCAGCCGCCGCCCACTGCGCGGCTCGCTCGTTGGCCTTCGTGGCTTCGTCCCGCGCCCGCTCGAGCTCGGCTTCGACCTCGACCGTCGGACGTCCGTCGAGAAGGGACGCGCGCTCGTCGCGACACTTCGCCATCTCGCCACGAACCCGCTCGCGGTCCTCGACGAACCGGCTCTCACGCTCGCGCGCCTCCACCAGGCGCACCCGCTCTTGCTCGACTCGCGTCCGCAGCTCGGCGAGTTGCTTCTCGAGCCCGCGGAGGTGTTCGAGCCGGACACGGCGGGACTCGACCGCATCGCGGAGCTCGGTCGCGAGGGCGTCGTGAAGGGGACGACCGAGGTCGCGCTCGAGCTTCGCCTGGGTCGTCCGTAGCGTCTCTTCCGCGTTGCGAAGCTCGGTGCGTGAGGACACGAGCCACACGCGAGCCCGCTCCATCGCGAGGTCTCGTTCGTGTCGTCGCGCGTCGAGCGCTCGCGCGGCCTCCTGGGCGCGCTCTCGCTCGGTCGTCCACCGCGCGCGCTCGTCGCGAAGCGCCTCGAGTCGACGAAGCTCGACCTCCGCGTCAGCGAGCGCTGCGTTCACCGCGGCGAGCACGTCCTTCGCGTCGTCGTCAACGTCGAGCTCGGCGTGCGACCTCTGCGCCTCGACCCGCTCTCTCTGCTTGGCGAGATGAGCGACCGCGTCGGACTCGGCGCGCGCCGCGGCCCTGTGCTCGGCCTCGGTGGTCGCCAGTCTCCGCTCGCACGAGGCGAGGTGCGCGCGCGCGTGACGCACGGCCTCGTCGAGCGCGTCCCGCGCCTCCGTCGCCTGCGCGACATCCGGCGGGGCGGAAGGCGCGAGTGGGTGATCGCAGCCGCCGCACACGGGGCAGGGCTCGCCCGGTCGAAGCTCGGCGCGGAGCGTGAGCGCGAGGTGTGCACGCTCGGCGTCGGCGACCGCACGCATCGCGTTCTCGTGGGCCGCCTCGCGCGCCGCCAGCTCGGCCAGCGCCTGATCGCGGTCGCCTCGAGCCGCCGCGCAGGCCTCCGCCCGGGTCGCTCGCTCCGAAACACGTTCGTCGACCACGCGACGCGCTGCCTCGAGCTCCGCCTCCAGCTCCTCCAGCCGAAGCAGCGCGCTCTGGCGGGCACGAAGTCGCTCCTGCGCGAGCGCGGACCAAGCGCGCTCTCGGTCGTCGAGCTGGCGCGTGACCTCCTGCAGCTTCGCGCTGCTGGTTTCGACGAGCGCCTGCGCCCGGGCGCACTCTTCGTCCTCGGCTCGCGTCGTGGCACCGAGGGCGTCGAGCTCGCGTTCGCGGGCAGTGATCGCCTGCTCTCGCGCCGCCACGTCGTGCCGCGCAGCTCGCAGCGACCGAAACGTCTCTTCGACCCCGGACCAACGCGCGACGAGCTCGTCGTCGACCGCGTCGCTGGCGAGCTCGTCCGTGATCAGGTTCCGCTGCGCCGTGAGCGACTCGACGGAGCTCATGCTCGCGGACGGCCGCACCTACCGCCTCGTCCACGACCACCTGGGCTCCATCCGCCGCGTCGTCGACACCGCCACCGGCGAGGTCGTCCAAGCCCTCGACTTCGACGCCTACGGCCGCGTCCTCCGCGACACCAACCCCGGCTTCCAACCCTTCGGCTACGCGGCCGGGCACTACGACCCGCAGACGGGGCTCGTGCGGTACGGAGCGCGGGACTATGACGCGGCGCTCGGAAGGTGGCTGGCGAAGGATCCGA
>JALOQC010000129.1 GCA_025453555.1 Myxococcota bacterium
CGCGCGATCGACCCGGCACAGAAACCGCCGGCGTCGAATCGTGTCGCGGACAGGAGAGTCTCGAGGCGCACCCGAAAGCTGCGGCGCAGCCGAAGGATCGGTCCTTCGTTCTGCCCGCGCGCGGCGAGGAATCTCCATGGGCTTTGAAAAACGAACGAGGTCCCGAGTGGACGCTCGTCGCGCGCGAATCGCCTCGCGAGCGGCGCGCAGCATGGAAGGTGAATCGCATGCGCGCCAGTCGATCTGGCGATCGCGCGCGACATCGATCGACCGTCGATCCGAGATCGAGCCGAGCCGCCCCCGCTCGACCGCGTGTGCGATCAGAGCGGGTAAGCGCCCACGTACACCTCGCCCGGCGTCGTGTTCGGCACGCAGCCGCCCGCCGGCATCGGCGGATACGTCGTCGCGCCCACCGTGCACGTGGTGGGCTCGACGGAGAACCGAATGCGTCCGATCCCGCCCGCGCCTCCGAACGATCCCGCGCCACACGAGCGCGGCACACCGCCGCCCGCGCCGCCACGGGCGTCGAGCGTCGCACCGGAGTCCGCCCGAACCGTCGGTGCGACCACGTGGATCACCCCACCCGAGCCGCCACCGCCCGCGCCGCTGCCCGCGTTGGCGACCCCCGTCGTGCCCGCGCCGTTGCCGCCCGCGCCGCCCGCGACGGTGATGCGCGCGGTGTTGAGGATCGTGACGCTCTCGTGGCTCGCGAGGCGCAACGCACCGCCACCGCCGCCACCGCCGCCGCCCGCGCCGCAGCGACCGCCCGCGCTCTCGTAGTAGCCCGCGCCGCCGCCGCCGCCGCCCGAGCCGGGACGGAACGTCGTGCGCACCGCGAGATCCGCCGCGGCGCTCTGCCCGATCGATCCGCCGCCGCCGCCACCACCGTTCGCGCACGAACCGCTGCCGACGCGCGCACCACCGTCGCCACCGTCGTAGCCCGGCACGGTGGTGCGACCGCCCTGCGCGGGCATCGCGTCCGCGCCGGCGTTGCTGCCCGTCGTCGCGGAGAGCTCGCGCGCGCCGCCGCCGCCCGCGCCGCTTCCGCCGACTTGCGAGGCGCCGCCGCCTCCGCCGCCGTAGCCACCGCCACCGCCGCCCGCGGCGCCACGGTTCTGCGCGCCGCCGCCGCCGCCGAAGACGCCGCCGTTGCCGCACGCTCCCGCGCCGCGCGCGCCTTCGTCGCCGAGCCCGCCTTCCCCACCGAGCGAGCAGCTCGCGACAGGCGCGCTCGTGCCTGCGCGTCCCGTGTGCCCCGCGCGACCGCCCGGCTGCACCGTCGTCGAGCACGCAGCCTCTTGCCCCGCGCCCCCGACGCCGCCCGCGAGATCGATCGTGCCGCGCACGAGGATCGGTCCGCGCGCGCGCAGATCGAGCACGCCGCTGCCGTTCGTGCGCAGCACCGCGTTCGGTCCGATCTCGATGCGCTCGTACTGGTAGATGCCGGGCTCGAGCGTGAGCTCCGTGGTGCCCGCCAAGATCAGCTCGCCGTCGGAGCCGTCGCTCGGGAACGGCGTCGTGCATCCTTCCGGCGGGCAGCGGGGCGGACCGCCGTCCACCCCGGCGTCGACACCTCCATCGAAGCCGCCGTCCACCCCCGCGTCGGGAATCGAATCACAGTCTTCGTCGATCGTGCCGTCGCAATCGTCGTCGCGCGCGTTGCAGCGCTCGAACGCGCCCGGTCGAACCGACGCGTCGCGATCGTCGCAGTCCGCCACCGACGCCGACACGCCTTCGCAGCGCGCGTCGGGGAAACCGTCGCCGTCGTCGTCCTCGGTGTCGTTGACGCCGAGGAAGAACGTCGTGGCCGCGTTGCAGTCGTCGTCGACCGCGTTGCAGCGCTCCGCGACCGACGGGTTTCGCGCGGGGTTCGCGTCTTCGCAATCGCTCGGCAACACCGAGTAACCCTCGACCGGCGTGATCGACACGATCGCGCGTCCGAAGTCGTTCGTGCCGAAGCCGTCCTCGTCGTCGTCCACGTACCAGGCGCGCGCGACGACCTGTTCGTCGACGTTCTCGTCGCAGTCGTTGTCGATGCCGTCGCCGATCTCGAGGCTCGCGCCGTGGATGGTCGGATCGGTGTCGTCGCAATCGAGCGGAGACACCGAGATGCCGGGCCAGCCGGGGCAGCCGGAGATCGGCGCGTCCGGATCGCCGTAGAGGTCGCGATCGAGATCCACGAACGCCGACACGACGACGCCTTCGTCGACCGAGCCGTCGCAGTCGTTGTCGAGCCCGTCGCACACCTCGGGCGCGAGCGGGCTCGTGTTGGTGCGCAGATCGTCGCAGTCGTCGCCGCAGTCGTCGCCGTTGCAGCAACGATCGTCCTCGTAGCCGTCTCCGTCGTCGTCGCGCTCACCGCGCGTGCTGGGATCGCAGTCCTCGTCGACGAAGAGATCGCAGACCTCGGTGGCGTCGGGGTTCACGTCCGCGTTGCCGTCGTCGCAGTCGTCTCCGCCGCATGCGACCGCCGTGAATCCGTCTCCGTCCGCGTCGGGCTCCGAGCACGCGTCGCCACACTGCCGCGTGTCTTCCGTGCACGTCGCTCCCGGACACGGCGTCGTGCCCGGCAGGCAGCCTCGCGCGTCCGCGCCCGTCGCGCCCGGCATGCAGCGCTCGGCGCCGTTGCAGTACGTCGCGTCGTCACAATCCGAGTCGGCGCTGCACGTGCTCGACGTGTCGCTCGAAGTGTCGCGCGGCGTCGTGGCGTCGGTGGGTCCGTCGTCGTCTCCACACGCGAGAATCGAGGAGAGCACGCAGACGACCCAGAGCTTCGATCGCATCGCGGCCGAGGGTACCCGGTGAAACGCGCGATTGGCGAGCACGTTTCACGCGTCGTCCACGAGCGCGAGTGGCGCCGTTGCGGGAGCCCGCGCGCGCCGCGAGGGCGCACACGAGGCCCACGACGTCGCGCTCGTTCGCTCTGCACGACCGCCACGCGCGCGAGCACACGAACCCCCAGCGGCGCCGTCATCGCAGGTAGGATCGCGCGTATGGAGCGATACGACCTCGTCGTGATCGGATCCGGCCCCGGCGGCGAGAAGGCCGCCGCGCAGGCCGCGTACTTCGGCAAACGCGTGGCGGTGATCGAGCGCGCGCGCGAGCCGGGAGGCGCCGCGGTGCACACCGGCACGCTGCCCTCGAAGACGCTGCGCGAGACCGCGGTGTACTTGAGCGGTCACCGGAGCCGCGCGCTCTACGGGCTCGCGCTCCAGCTCGAAGAGCACGTCACGTTGCAGACGCTGATGGCCCGCAAGCGCGCGATCGCGAGCGCGGAGTCGCACCGCATCCGCGAGAACCTCGCGCGCCACGACGTGGCGCTGATCCACGGCCACGGTCGTCTGCTCGACGCGCACACCGTCGAGGTCACGCACGACGACGGAACGAAGTCGCTGCTCTCCACCGACTTCACGCTGATCGCGACCGGCTCGGTGCCGCGTCGGCCACGCGAGATCGACTTCGCCTCGCCGCGCGTGCACGACAGCGACGAGATCCTGACCATCGACGCGCTGCCGACCTCGTTGATCGTGCTCGGCGCGGGCGTGATCGGCTGCGAGTACGCGTGCATGTTCGCCGCCCTCGGCACGCAGGTCACGTTGGTCGACGGTCGCGCGGACATCTTGCCCTTCCTCGATCACGAGCTGCGCGACGCGCTGAAGGACGAGATGGAGAGCCTCGGCGTGCGCCTCGCGCTCGGCGCCGCGTGGTCGAGCGAGCCCGGGGCGATCGTCGCGGACGAGCACGAGGTGCGCTGCCTGCTGAACGACGGCAACGTGCTCCGCGCGGGGCACCTGCTCTTCGCGGCCGGTCGCGGCGGCGCGACGCGTGATCTCGGGCTCGAGAACGTGGGTCTGCAGCCCGACGCGCGAGGCAATCTGCAAGTCGATACGAGCTACGCGACCGCGGTGCCGAGCGTGCTCGCGGTGGGCGACGTGATCGGGTTCCCCGCGCTCGCGTCGGCCTCGATGGAGCAAGGCCGCGTCGCGATCTGCCGAGCGTTCGGCTTCGGCTACAAGGAAGCGCTGAGCGGCGTCATCCCCTACGGCATCTACACGATCCCGGAGGTGAGCGCGGTCGGCGAGACCGAGCAGTCGATGCTCGCGAAGAACGAGCCCTACGTGGTCGGTCGCGCGCGCTTCCACGACAACGCGCGTGGGCAGATCCAAGGCGACCTCGGCGGCCTCACGAAGCTCGTGGTCTGCTCGCGCACGCGCCGCATCCTCGGCGTGCACGTGATCGGCGAGCGCGCGAGCGAGCTCGTGCACCTCGGCCAGGTCGCGCTCCTCGCGGGCGCCACCGTCGACGTCTTCATCGAGATGGTCTTCAACTACCCGACGCTGTCCGAGACCTACAAGTACGCGGCGTACGAGTGCCTCGGCGCGTTGGCGCGCGCGGCGGGCGGATGACGCGCGACCTCGGCCGTGGCGCGCTCGTTCGCCCGTTCGCTCTTGCGCTCGTTCGGTACCGAAGCGTCGTCGACTGCGTCGCCGACCACGACCACACCTCGACCACGTCGACGACCACGACGTCACGATTCGCGAAGACGGTCTCACCGATCACGACGCTGCGCGACGTCACGTGTCCGGAGATCGACGCGTTGGAACTCTCGCCGCGTTCGGCTAACGTCGCGGCGATGCGCACCGTCGTGCTCGAGATCGCTGGCGCGAAGTACCGACTGACCACCGATGCCGACGAAGGTCATCTGCGGCGGCTCGCGGAGAAGGTGAACGACCGCATCGAGGCGCTGGGGACCAAGGCGGTGCGAACCGGCACGCCGGCCCAGCTCCTCGCCGTGGTCGCGCTCGGACTCGTGGAAGAGCTCGAAGAGACGCAGGAGCGACACGCGGGGCTCAAGGCACGCGCGGCCGAGGTGGTCGCGGACGCGGTGGCGCGCATCGACGGTCGGCTCGCCGCGCTCGCGCGGCTCGACGAAGCCGGATCGTGAAGTGCTCGCGTGAAGGCGCTCGCGTGAAGGTGCTCGCGTGAAGGTGCTCGCGTGAAGGTGCTCGCGTGAGAGTTCTCGGCATCGATCCGGGGACGATCCGCACCGGCTGGGGCGTGGTCGAGCCCGTGGGACCGCGCGCGCGCCTCGTGGCGACGGGCGTGATCCACGCGAACGAGAAGAAGCCGCTCGCAGAGCGCCTGAAGATCATCCACGACGGATTGCGCGCGGTCGTGATCGAGCACGCGCCGCGGATGGTGGCCGTGGAGGACATCTTCTTCGCCAAACACGCGAACGCCGCGCTCAAGCTCGGTCACGCACGCGGTGTCGCGCTCTTCGTCGCCGCGGACGCAGAGCTCGAGGTGTTCGAGTATCCGCCCGCGCTCGTGAAGCGCTCGGTGGCGGGCAAGGGCCGCGCGGAGAAAGAGCAGGTCGCGCTCCTCGTGGGCGCGATGCTCGGTCTGCGCGAGCTGCCCACGATCGACGCGACGGATGCGCTCGCGGTCGCGCTCACGCACCTGCAAGCGACCCGCGCGCGCGGCATGGTGCTCACCGCGCCGCGTCGGCGCTGACGATCACACGTTCGTCGCCGCGAGTCCGTCACGTGCGATCGTGGTGTGCGCTCGACCCGCACGCACGACGTGTGTGATTGGCCATCGACCGACGCGCGATCAATCCGTGATCGCTTCGAGCACCGCCTCCGCGACGACCTCGGGGATCTGCAGATGCAGGAAGTGCCCGATGCCTTCGAAGATTCGCACCTTCAGCTTCGCGCCGTCGCAGTGCTCCTCGGTGCGCCACGCGAGCTCGGTGGCGAACGCGGGATCCTGATCGCCCCAGAGCACCCGCACCGGCACGGAGACGTCGCGCACCTCGGCGAGCATGTCCTTCGGATCGAGCGAGAGGAGCTTCGTGTAGTAGCCGCACATGAAGCGCATCGCGTCGTCGATCTGCGCGTGATCCGCGAAGGG
Source organism: Myxococcota bacterium (assembly GCA_025453555.1). GTDB lineage: Bacteria > Myxococcota_A > Polyangia > Polyangiales > Houyiibacteriaceae > JACKEH01. The sequence goes on from JALOQC010000129.1 coordinate 5,914, forward strand.
CTGCACGTCCGCGTCGGTCGGCACCCCACCCGCGAACTTCTTGAGCTGCCAACGGATCAAATAGCCGTCACCACGCGTCCACGCCCAACCGGCGAAGCGACGCCGCGCGAAGACGAAGAAGTAGTAGCACTTGAGCTTCTGCTTCAGCGTCGACCACTCCTTCGCGAACACGCCGGGGTGCGGGATGTTCATCGAGATCACCCGCGCGACACGGCTCTCGTGGCGCATCGCGAGGTACCACGACGCGATCCCGCCCCAGTCGTGCCCCGCGACCGCGGTGAGCTGCGCGATGCCGAGCGCGTCGAGGAGCGCCGCGAGATCGTCGCCGAGCTCGTTCGGGTGGTACGCGTCGACGCTCTCGGGCTTGTCGCTTCGCTCGTACCCGCGCAGCACCGGCAAGATCACGCGATAGCCGGCCGCCGCGAGGCGTGGCGCGACGTGGCGCCACGAGTACCAGCTCTCCGGGAAGCCGTGCACCAGCATCACCGGCGGACCGGCGGCGGGCCCTTGAAAGCCGACGTGCAGCTTCACGCCGCGTCCGGGCAGGTTCACGTACTGAAAGCTGAGCCCGGGCCAAGCGCCCGTGATGTCCCCCGACATGGCGCGCAGCATGCGGGAGTCGTCGCATGCGGCGCAACGTTCGTCCGCAGCCTGCGACGCGCCGACGTTTCACGTCGATGCACGTGTAGACGCGCGTGCCGCGTATCTTCTGCGTTCGGACGGACCGCGCGAGCTGGCAGGGATCCTGCTCTGCGCTCGCGACCTTTCGTCGTGCGACGTGATCGAGGAGCTCTGGATGAACGTGCGGATCATCGGATTGGGTTTGGCGCTGGTCGTCGCGTGTGGGGACGACGACGCGTCGACGGCTGCCACGACCCGGGCTGCGGAGCCGACGACCGCGCCGACGGCAGCGGAGAACCCGGTCGCGACCGTCGACCTCGACGATCCCCGCACCTGCGCGACGTGCCACGCCGCCGTGGTCGAAGAGTGGGAGCGCTCGATGCACGCAGAGGCGCATCAGTCGCGCGATCCGATCTACGCCGCGCTGCGCACCCTCCGCATCGAACGCCAAGGCCCGCAAGTCGCGGGGCAGTGCGGAACCTGTCACCACCCCCTCGCGAGCTCGGAGCCCGAGTCGCCGCTCGCCGCGCTCGGGGTGTCGTGTCGGAGCTGTCACGGCGTCGCCGAGGTGCGCGAAGGCGCGGGGCACGCGGCGCTCGTCTTCGCCGACGATCGCGTGATGCGAGGACCGCACGATCTGCGCGCCGACGCGTCGCCTGCGCACGGAACCGGTCCCGCCGCCGCGCACCTCACCGACGGCAAGACGCTCTGCCTCGCGTGCCACCGCGAGGCCCGCAACCCGCAGGGCGTCGTCACCTGCAACACCGGCAACGAGCTCGCGGAGCACGCCGACGCCTCGGCCACCTGTACCGGCTGCCACATGCCGACGGTGGAGACGCCGAGCGGCGCGGTGTCCACGCGCACGTCCCATCGAAGCCACGCTTTCCTCGGCCCGCACGCCGCGTGGGAAGGGTCAGCCGCCGACTTCTTGCGGAGCGCGGTCGCGATGAACGCGCGGCTCGACGGAGATGCGCTCGTGGTCTCGCTCGAGAACCGATCGGGCCACGGCTTCCCCTCGGGCTACCCCGGGCGGCTCGTGGTGCTGCAGGCGATCGCGAAGGACCCGTCGGGCGCGGAGGTCTGGCGCGCATGGCGCGAGGAAGCGAGCGAGCGCCCGGAGGTCATGCTCACGCAGGTCTACGTGGACGCGGAGGGCCAGCCCGTGATGGCGCCCTTCGCGACCGCGATGGCGCGCGACTCGCGCCTGCGTCCGAACGAGACGCGCGAGCTGCGCTTCGACGTTCCGCCCACGACCGCGACGGTCGAGGTGAGCCTGCGCTTCTTCCTCCTGCCGCCGAAGGCTTCGCAGGCGCTCGGACTCGCACAGAGCCCGCTCGCGGCGCCGCGCGTGATCGCAGAAGCCCGCGCGACGCGTTGAGCGGCGCCATCCGACGTCGCGGCGCCGCGCGTGATCGCCGAAGCGCGCGCGGCGCGTTTCTCAGCCCGTCCCGCCGAGGCCCATCGCGAGCGCGTTCACGGTCAGCAGCAGCTCGTCGATCAGGTTCGGCTCGCCCGCTCGATGGCGCGCGAGCAACCGAACCTGCCGCTCGTGCAGCACCGCGAGCGCCTCGGCGCGGGTGCTCACCGTCGCGTGCACTCCCGGACGCCGCTCCGAGAGCGGTCCCCCGTAGAGCCGTTCGAGCGCGCGGTGCGTGCGCGCGTGCTCCTCCAGGATCGCAGCGAGGATCGGCGACGCGTGCTCGCGTTCGGTCGCGAGCGAGGCGTAGCGCGCCATCGTCGCGGGACAGGCCCACGCGACCGCGGTCGCGGCGTTGCTGATCACGTAGTGCAGCGGAGCCCAGGTGTAGAGGTGCCGACGCAGGCGCTCGAACGCTTCGGGATCGTCGTGCGCGAGCGCGTCGAGCGCGCTGCCCACGCCGTACCAACCCGAGAGCAGGAAACGCGCTTGGCTCCACGCGAAGACCCAGGGGATCGCGCGCAGATCGGAGAGCGTGTGTTTCCCGCTGCGACGCGACGGGCGGGAGCCGATGCGGCTCTGCTCGAGCGCGTCGATCGGCGTCGCCTCGCGGAAGAAGCGGACGAAGCCCTCACGCTCGACGAGCGCGCGGTAGGCGGCGAGCCCACGCGCGGCGAGGACGTCCATCGAGGCTTCGAGGCGCGCGCGCTCCGCGTCGTCGGGCTGATCGAGGACCACCCGAGCGCGCGCGAGGTCTTCGCTCTCCGCCAGGCGGCTCGCGCGAAAGACGTTGGCGACGAGCAGCTCGGCCTGGTGGATCGCGGTCGGTGGGTTCGCGTACTTCTGCGCGATCGTCTCGCCTTGTTCCGTCATGCGCAGCGCGTGACCGAGCGAGCCTTCGGGCAGGCTCTTCACGAAGCGATGCGTCGGACCCGCGCCGCGGCTCGTGGAGCCTCCGCGGCCGTGGAAGAAGCGCACCCGCGTACCGTGACGGAGCGCGACCTCGGTCAGCCGCGCCTGTGCGCGGTAGAGCGACCACAAGCTCGCGAGAGTGCCGCCGTCCTTGTTGCTGTCGCTGTAGCCGATCATCACGTCTTGCCGCGTCGCTTCGTCGCGGCGCTGCTCGGCTTGGAGCGCGAGGCTCCGTCGTGTCCACGGCTCGGCGAGGAACGCGTCGAGGATCGTGGGGCTCGCCTCCAGATCGGAGATCGTCTCGAAGAGCGGCACCACCGGTAGCAGACACGCGGGCCCCTCGGGCGTCGTCGCGACGAGCCCGACCTCGCGCGCGAAGAGGTAGACCACGAGCAGATCCGAGAGCGAACGGGTCATGCTCACGATGAGCGTGCCGAGCCCCGCGGTGCCGTACGCGCTCGCTTCGTCCGCGAGCACGCGGAAGCAGTCGATCACGGCGCGCGCTTCGGGCCCGAGCTCCGCGCCACGACCGGCGAAGGGCCGGAGCGATCGAAGCTCCGCGCGGAGGAACGTGAGGCGACGCGCTTCGTCCCACGCGCCGTAGTCGGCCTCCGTCGCGCCGCTGGCGACGAGGAGCTGCTCGATCGCGCGCTCGTGGAACGCGCTGTTCTGACGCACGTCGAGCACCGCGAGGTGGAAGCCGAAGGTCTCCGCCAGGCGCCGCACGGGCCGCACGTAGAGCTGCGCGAGCGAAGGCGAGCCGACCTCCACGAGGCTCGCTTCACACGCGCGCAGCTCGTCCACGAGCTCGCGCGAGCTCGCGTAGGGGATCACGTCCGACGAGCCTCCGTCGGCGGCTGACCCGGCCGACTCGCGGACGGACGACGTCGCGTCCGACGGCGCCTTCGCGGGCAGGCGCGCGCGCATCGCGTTGATCCATTGGCGCCACGGCTCACCGCGGTTTCGTCGCAGGACCACGTCCGCGTGCGCGCCGAGCGATGCGCGACTCGCTTCGAGCGCCGACCGCACGATCGGGGACTGGCTCGTCGGGTCGGCGACGCTGAGCGTGCTCGCCAGCCCTTCGAGCTGCTCGTCGACCAACGCGAGCGCGGCCGCACGGAGCTCGCGCAGGCTCTGCGCCGTCACCTCGTCCGTCACGAACGGATGCCCGTCGCGATCGCCACCGACCCACGTGCCGAAGGTCAGGCGCGGTGCGGGCGCGTCGGGTGCGTAGGGAAGCGGCGCGCCGAACACGTCCTCCCACGCGCGCGCGAGCCGCTCGTCGAGGCCCGCGATCACCGAAGGGAACGCGTGCCGCAGGAAGTGCAGCACGTGGCGACGCTCCGACGCGAGATCGGGCTTCTCGAGGAAGAGCTCGCCCGTCACCCAGAGAAGGTGCAGGAGCGTCTTCACCTCGTCGTCGATGCGCCGAAGCTCCGCGGGCGTCCACATCTGGTTCTCACGCCGCACGAGCAGCAAGTAGAGCCGCCGATGATGCTCGAGCACCGTCGCGCGTTTCGCTTCGGTCGGATGCGCGGTGAGCACGAGCTCCACGTTCACGCGCCCGAGGGCGGCGGCCGTCGCGCTCGGATCGTGGCCGGCCGCGCGCAGATCCGCGAGGCAACGCGCGAAGAGCGCCGGCACCGACGTCGCACCCTCGTCGCGCTCGAGCCCACGCCGGTGCTGCATCGCGGCGTTCTCTTCCGCCATGCTGCGGAGCTGGAACGCGATCGAGAGCGCCTGCGCGAGCTCCTCGGTCGGCGTCGTGTCCGCGACCTCGCGGGCGGGAGTCGCGTCACCCTCGCGCCACGGCACGAGCTCCACGAGCTCGTGCGCACCCGCCTCCTCCAGCACCTCTCGGAAACGCGCGACCAAGTACCGTACGTCGCGCTCCACCTTGTCCACCGAGTCGGCGGGGTCAGCCGCCGACTTCTCCACCGAGTCGGCGGGGTCAGCCGCCGACTTCTCCACCGAGTCGGCGGGGTCAGCCGCCGACTTGTCCACGCCGTCGATCGGTGTGCTCATCGACCGTGACTCTGACGCGGGAGGCGCTCGATCGCGAGCCCGTCGCGCAACGTTCACCGAGGTCCACGCCCCGCGCCGACGAAACCCGCCCGGCTGCTATGCTCCGCCCCCACATGCCGGGTCTGCTTCGCCGAGTCGAGACGTTGGTGCCCCGTCGCGCCGCGCAGTTCGGAGGAAAAGCGCGTGGGCTCGCGGCGCTCGCGCGCGCTGGCTTCCCCGTGCCCGCCGCCTACGCGCTCTCGGGCGTCGCGTGCGAGACCTTCTTCCGCGCGAACCTCGAGCCGCACGAGCTGCCCTCTGCGCTGCTCACCGCGGACGTGACCGCGACCGAGCTCGAAGCGATCGCGGAGAAGGTCCGCTGCGCGCCGCTGCCCGCGGATCTCGAGCGACGTCTGCGCGACGCGTACCTCTCGCTGCGACGGGAAGGCGCGACCAGCGTCGCCGTGCGTTCGTCGTCCACCCGCGAAGATCAGGACGAGGCCTCCGCGGCCGGTCTCCACGAGTCGATCCTCCACGTGCGCGACGAAGAGACGATGCTCGACGCGGTGCGCGTGTGTTGGGCGAGCGTGTTCTCGCCGCGGGTGCTCGCGTACCTGCGGCGCGTGGGGGTCGGTGACGCGGACGCGGTCGTCGGCGTGGTCGTGCAGGCGATGGTGCCCTCGGACGTCGCAGGCGTGATGTTCACCGTGAACCCGCTCACCGGCGACGCAGGCGAGATCGTGATCGACGCCGCGTACGGGCTCGGAAGCGGCATCGTCGACGGCCGAGTGTCGCCGGACACCCTGCGCATCGACAAGGCGACCGGCGTGCCGCGCGATCGCGTGATCGGCGACAAACACGCGCGCGTGGTGCTCGCGGAAGAAGGCGGCACCCGCGAAGAAGACGTCACGCCCGCCGACCGCGAGCGGCTCGCGCTCACCGACGCGCAGCTCGAAGAGCTCACGCAGCTCGCGCTCCGCATCGAGCAACACTTCCACGGCCCCCGCGACGTGGAGTGGGCGATCCAGGGCGACACGCTCTACCTGCTGCAAGCGCGGCCCGTCACCGTCGCGCTCCAGCCCGGCACGCGCCGGTGGCAGAAGCGTCGCGTCGATCCCCACGCGCGCGCGCATCTCGTCTGGTCGAACGTGAACGTCGGAGAGGCGCTCCCCGGCGTGGCCACGCCCTTCACGTGGTCGATCCTCTCGAGCTTCAGCGAGCTCGGTTTCCGCCGCGCGTTCGGCTCGATCGGCTGCACGGTCCCCAAAGACGCCGAGCTCGTGGGCGCCTTCCGCGGACGCATCTACCTGAACCTCACCGAGTTCATGAGCATCCTCTCGCAGGTCCCCGGCCTGCGACCGAAGACCATCCTCGCGCTCGGCGGCGGCGGCGAGGTCGATCGCCTCGAAGCGGAGGTCGAGTCGCGCAGCAGCGCGGGCTTCCTCGCGCGTCTCCCGTGGACCGCGGCGCGCTTCGCGAAGGAGAACTACGACCTCCAAGACCGCATCGATCGTTTCGAGGCGTACTTCGCGGGCGAACGTCAGCGCCTGCTCTCGCTCGATCTGCGCGTGCTCGCGTCGACCCCGCTCGATCGGGTGCTCGGCGACGTGGAGCGCCTGCTCGACGCGTCGGGCACCGTGATGCTCACGGTCTACGGCAACCTGCTCTCCAGCGTGGTCGCGCTCACGACCGCGCTGCGGCTCTTCGCGAAAGACCGCGCGGACGCGCTCCAACGCGATCTGCTCACCGGCCTCGCGGACCTCGACAGCGCGGCGCCGGGCTTGCGCCTCTGGTACCTCGCGGAGACCGCGCGCGCAGAGCCCGAAGCCTGCGCGACGCTGCTCGCCGCCGATCCGGCGAAGCTGCGCACCGACGATCTCCCGCGCGGTCCGACCCGCAAGGCGCTCGAGGCGTTCCTCGAAGCGTTCGGTCACCGCGGCACCCGCGAGGCCGAGATCGCGGAGCCGCGGTGGCGCGAAGATCCGACGTTGCTCTTCGCGACCCTGCAAATTCATCTGCGCGGGGGACGCGAGAGCGGACCGCTGATCGTCGAGGAACGTCAGCGCCGCGTGCGCGAGGCCGCCGAGGCGGAGCTCGCCAAGCTCGTTCCCGCGCCGCTCTTGCCCGCGTTTCGGCATCTGTTGACGCTCGTGCAGCGCTTCCTCCGGCTGCGCGAGCGCCTCCGCGGCACCGTCACCGAAGTGCTCGGCTTCTTCCGCCTCGTCGCGCTCGACGCGTCACGCCGCATCGCGCTGCTCGAGCCCGACGCCGGCACCGACGGCGCGTTCTTCCTGACGCTCGACGAGCTGCACCAGACGCTACGCCATCCGGGCCGCGCCGCGGTCGCCAACCGCATCCGCCAGCGCCGTCGTCAGCTCGAGCGCGACCGCGCGCTCCCCGATCCGCCCGACACCTTCGTGGGTTTCCCGCCGCCGGTCAGCGAGACGCACACCCATCGCACGGACGTGCTCACTGGGCTGCCCGCGAGCTCGGGGCTCGTCGAAGGGCGGGTGCGCGTCGTGCGCACACCGATCGAAGCGGCCGCGTTCGAGCGCGGCGAGATCCTCGTGGTCGGCCAAGCCGACGTGGGTTGGTCGCCGCTCTTCCTCGTGGCGGGCGCGGTGATCACGGATCTCGGCGGACCGCTCTCGCACGCGTCGATCGTGCTGCGCGAGTACGGCGTGCCCGCGGTGGTGAACGTGAAGCACGGCACCGCGACGTTGCGCACCGGCGATCGCGTGCGCCTCGACGGAGACCGCGGCGAGGTGCGCCTGCTCGAGCGCGCGGTGGTCGAGGACGCGGCGAGCGTGAGCGCGTGATCCCGATTCCGATTCCGATCGTGCATCGCGACGCCGAGCTGCTCGTGGTGAACAAGCCGAGCGGGTTGCCGACCACCTCCCCCGACGGCGGCGACTGCTTGGTCGCTCGGGTGCGCGAGCTCGATCCCGACGCGCTGCGCCTGCACCCGACCTCGCGGCTCGACGCGGAGGTGAGCGGCCTCGTGACCTTCGCGCGCACCACTCGCGCGACCGAAGCGCTGCAGCAGGCGCGACGCGCGCACGCCTACGGCCGCACCTACCTCGCGCTCGTCACGAACGCGCCCGCCGACGACCAGGGCCACTGGGACCTCCCGATCGCGGTCGACGCTCGCGATCGACGCCGACGCCTCGTGTCCTTCGACGATCCCACGAGGAAGCCATCTTCGACACGCTTCATCGTATGCGTGCGGGGCGAGCTGAGCCTGCTCGCGCTCTTCCCCGAGACCGGACGCACCCACCAGCTCCGCGTCCACTGCGCGCACGTCGGCAGCCCCATGTTCGGCGACGTGATCTACGGCGGAGAGCGCCGCGTCACGCGCGCGAACGGCCGCGTGGTGAGCGCCAAGCGCGTGATGTTGCACTGCGCGGCGCTCGATCTCCCGAACGTCGCGGGCGAGGGACGCCTCGCGCTCGCAGCGCCGGTCCCGGCCGACTTCGCGAACGTGTGGAGAAGCGTCGGAGGTGATCCGAGCGCGCTCGCGTGATCGAACGAGCGGCTCCGCCGAGCGGAGTCGTTCTCGTGAGACGGTCGTCGTTCGTGAGACGGTCGTCGTTCGTGAGACGGTCGTCGTTCGTGAGACGGTCGTCGTTCGAGCTTGGAGACGCGTGACGAAGCGCGCTCAGATCTCCGAGCGCATCCGGTAGCCGACCCCGCGCACGGTCTCGATGTAGTCCGAGGCGACGCCGAGCTTCTCGCGCAGGCGCTTCACGTGCGTGTCGACGGTGCGCGTCTCGATGCCGGGCGCGTAGCCCCACACGCGTTCGAGCAGCGCGTTGCGCGACTGCACGCGCCCGCGGCGCTTCGCCAGATCGAGCAGCAGCCGGAACTCCAGCGCGGTCAGCCCGATCTCTTCCCCCGCCACCGTCACGCGATGGCCCGAGATGTCGAGCACCAGCTCGCCGATCGTGAAGGTCTGCGGGCCCTCTTCGTCGGGCGCGCCGAGCCTCCGCAAGATCGCCTCGATGCGCAGCAAGAGCTCGCGCGGCGAGAAGGGCTTGGTGACGTAGTCGTCCGCGCCGACCTCGAAGCCGACCACCCGATCGACCTCTTCGCCCTTGGCGGTGAGCATCACGACGGGGATGCGCGCGGTGCCTTCTTCGCGCCGCAACCGGCGGCAGACTTCGAGCCCCGTGATGTCCGGGAGCATCACGTCGAGGACGATCAGATCCGGGCGCTGTCGACGGATCTCGGCGAGCGCGGTGGCGCCGGTGCCCGCCGTGGTGACGACGTGCCCCGCTTGCTTGAGGTTGAAGGCGACCAACTCCGCGAGGTCGCTTTCGTCTTCCACGACGAGGATACGTGAGCCCATGGTTGCGGCCGAGGTTGGGGGACCACGGTGTCGTGAGTGTTACGGCCCCGTGGCGTCGGGGTCAAAGGTCGTGACGAACCGGCCGCGGCGCGCGCCGAGTTTGCCGTGACCGTGACGTGCCCACGGTCGCGGTCCCGCGCGCCACGAGCGGCCGTCGATTGATCACGGGGCGCGAAGGGCAGTAGCACTCGCGGACATGAAGACCCCCGCGAAGAAGGCACCCGCGAAGAAGGCACCCGCGAAGAAGGCACCCGCGAAGAAGGCACCCGCGAAGAAGGCACCCGCGAAGAA
>JALOQC010000542.1 GCA_025453555.1 Myxococcota bacterium
GCGCGAGGCGCCGTGGACCTGCGGCATGCAGCGCAGCGAGTAGGGGTCCTGCACCTTCTTGCAGTCGCGGTGCGAGGCCATGATCTCGCTCTCGGTGAGCAAGGCGCGGAGGTTGCCCGCGCTCGCGGCTTGGCCGGGATGCGGGCGCACGGACTGGATGCGGGGATCGAAGGGACGCCCGCTGCCTTGCAGGGCTTCGAGGCTCATCGCGCCCGTCACGTCGGCGGTGGTGCACAGGCGCTCGGCCTCCACGACCGCGAGGCCCCCGACCGCGAGCATGAGCTGCGTCCCGTTGATGAGCGCGAGGCCCTCCTTCGCTTCGAGGGCGAGCGGCGTGAGGCCGACCGCGGCGAGCGCGGCGTCCCCGGACAGACGACGCGTGACGCCGTCGACGTCCACGTCGGCTTCGCCTTCGCCGGTGAGCACGAGCGCGAGGTGGGCGAGGGGCGCGAGGTCGCCCGAGGCGCCGACCGATCCCTGCGCGGGGATGCGGGGGCGAACGTCGTGGTCGAGGAGCGCGACGAGCTGCTCGACGAGCGTGCTGCGGACCCCGCTGTGGCCGAGCGCGAGCACCTGGGCGCGCAGCGCGATCATCGCGCGCACGGCGGGCCACGGCAGATCCGGACCCACGCCGCACGCGTGGCTGCGCAGCAGGTTGTGCTGGAGCGCGCGGATGTCGGCCGCGGAGATGCGCGTCTCGGCGAGCGCGCCGAAGCCGGTGTTCACGCCGTAGACGTTCGGTGCGCCGTCGCCCTCTTCGGCCAGGCGGCGCACGAAGGCGTGCGCGGCGTCGACACGAGCGCGCGCGGCGGGACCGAAGACGAGGCGCGCGCGGCGGTGCGCGAGATCGTGGAGGTCGTCGAGGGTCCAGGAGGTCGCGAGCTCGATGGGGCGAAGCGTCATGGTGGATTCTCGGGCGCGGCCGGCGCGATCAAAGCGAGGAGAGAAGGGCGTTCGAGCGAGAAACGAGGAGTGGAAAGAAGTCGGCTTCGGGCGGCGCGGGCGGTCGCGCGGATCGCGACGAGCGCGGCACGTGGTTCGAGCCGACGAGGGTGCGGCGGTGTTCGTCTCGGCACGGTGCGCCGGCGGTGTTCGTCTCGGCGCGGTGCGCCGGCGGGAGGTCGAACGCCGAGCCCGGCGCACCGAGCCCGGGCTCAGGTGATGGTCCAGCCGCCGTCGACCGCGAGGGTCTGCCCGGTGACGTAGCGGCTCTCGTCGCTGGCGAGGAAGACGGCCGCGCCCGCGATGTCGTCCGGCTGGGCGAAGCGCTTGAGGGCGGTCCGATCGATCACCATCTTCGAGATCTCCGCGTTCGAGGTGAGCGCGGAGGCGAAGCGCGTCTCCACCAGGCCGGGCGCGATGGCGTTCACGCGGATGCCGCGCGGGCCGAGCTCGGCGGCGAGGGTCTGGGTCATCGAGATGACGGCCGCCTTCGTCATGCCGTAGACGCCCTGCAGCGGCGCGGCCATCTGACCGAGCACGCTCGTGACGTTCACGAGGCTGCCGGGGGCCTTGCGGTCGAGCAGGTGCTTGGCGACCGCGCGTGCGCAAGAGAAATAACCTTTGAGGTTCACCTCGAAGGTCTTGTCCCAGGCGCCCCATTCGACGTTCATCATCGGGCCGAAATAGGGATTGGTCGCGGCGTTGTTGACGAGGATGTCGACGTGGCCGAAACGATCGAGGGTCGCGCGCATCAGCGCTTGCACGTCTTCCTCTTTGCCGGTGTGGCAAGGGACCGCGAGGGCGGCGTCACCGAGCCGCTCGGCGACCGCCTGCAGCGCCTCCAGCTTGCGCGCCGCGAGGACGACCTTCGCGCCTTCTTGCGCCATCGCCACCGCGATCGCCTCTCCGATGCCGCGGCTGGCGCCGGTGACGATCGCGACCTTGCCTTCGAGCCTCTGCGTCATGGCTGCGTGCTTACCACGCGCGCTCGGGGCCCGAGCGTGAGGAATCGCGGTCGAAGGATGCGCAGCTCGAAAGTCCCGCGCTCGAACCGGCTTCGCAGCGCGCGCCGGGGGCAGTAGCATCCCGCCGATGGCCGACGACGAGGAGGAGCAGAAGAAGCGGAAGGCGCAGAAGACCTACCAGGGGTACGCGACGCCCGGCATCGACGAGCCGCCGCGCGAATCCGACTGGGGCGACGACGCGACGGTCGTCGAGCCTTCCGCGACCGACGCGCCGCGCGGACCGGACGAGAGCGGCGAGCTCTACTTGCCTCCCGGCTCGGTGCGCAGTCCGTCGATCCACGACTCCACGCCGCTCGTCGAGGTCGAGGTCGTGCACCAGCACGGCTCCGCGCCGCGCATGACGCAGCCTCCGCAGACGCTCGAGATCTGGACGCAGAACCGCATCTACACGCTCGACCCGCAGCTCATCTGCGTGGGCGTCGCGGATCGCGCGACCAACGAGATGGATCTGAAGCACCCCTTCGTCGGGTACCGCCTGGTGGGCGGGCAACACCGCGACGGAGACACCTTCGAGATCAGCTACCCGTTCCCGCGGCCGGGGACCGAGGCGGTGTTCGAGCATCCGAAGAACGTCCGGGGGAACTTCTCGCGCACGTCGACCGTGACGCGCGTGGTGCTGCGCCTTCACGTCGTGACGGTCGCACCGAACGTGCTCGTGCCTACGTGGAGCCACATCACGTCGCACGAGCTGAAGCTGCCGCCGTCCAAGAAGTGAGCGCCGCGTCTGGTCGTCGCGTGATGCGAACGAGGTGATGCATGTCGCTGCATCGAGGCGATGCGCACACGCATGAGCGCATGCTCGCCGCGATGCGCGCGCGCATTTCGAGCGCTCTCGATCAGTCGTGGCTCTCCAGCCAGCCCTGCAGCTCCGGCCACACCGCGCTCGGCGCGTGGGTGCCCATCAGCAGATCGAAGTGGCCGAAGTCTTCCGCGTGGCCGTGCTCGCGCCCGAACGCACGGCAGGTCCCACCCGCATGCCGCGCGGCGGCGACGGGGGTGCACTGCACGTCGCGGCTCCCCGCGAGCGCGGTCAGTGGGGTGTGCTTCGGCAGGCCGATCGCGACCGGCGTGGATCCGTCGCGAATGCCGGGCCGCACGAAGCAGGCGGCGAGATCGGCGAGCACGTCGCCCGGGATCGGGTGGAAGCCGAGCGCGACGAGCCGACGGTATCGTCCGACCTCCACGTTGCGATGCCACACGTTCACCGCGTCGATCGGGTTCGGGAACGCGAGCGCGACGGGGGAGAGCGCAGCCGCGATCGGACCGAGCGGCACCACCGGCACGATGCGGGTCATCCAGAGCATGCGACGCGCGGCGTGGAAGACACTCTCGGTGCCGGAGTAGTCGAGCGCGGAGGCGACGGTGGCGACCGAGTGGAGGCGGGGGTCTTCGCGGTGCGCGAGCACGGAGAGCGCGATGCCGCCCATGCTGTGGCCGATCGCATGCACCGCGGAGGCACCGGTCCAGGCGAGCACCGCGTCGAGCGCGGCGTCGAGATCGAGGTCGACGTAGGTGTCGAAGTCCCAGCGCCAACGCTTCGGCGCTCCGACCCCGAGCCGTCCGCGGCGATCGAGCTCGTCGGGCAGCGGCGCGCGCACGCCTGGTTTCTCGCTGCGGCCGTGGCCGCGCAGCTCGAGCACGAAGACGTCGAAGCCGCGGGACGCGAGCCAGGTCGCGAAGGAGCGCTCTTCGTCGAGGTCCCACGAGAAACGGTTCGCGGCGAGCCCGTGCACGAGCAGCACCGGATGACGCGCGGTGGGCGTGGCGCCGTAACGATGGAGCGCGAGGTGCCAGTGATCGCGCGTGCGCACGAAGCCGATCTCGCGCGCGCGATCACGGACCCCGTGGCTCGCGAGCCACGCGCGGCGTCGCAGCGAGAGGAAGGTGTCGGGCGGCAGGTCGACGCGCGGATGGCGTTCAAGCGAGGGCATCGATCCACTCCCGGAGCTCGCGGAGCACCCCCGCGGGGGCGTCGGTGAAGCCGGGGGGCGGACCCGCGGCCACGAACGCCGCGAGCGTCTGGTGCAGCTCGTCGCTCGAGCCCCCGTCCTCGAGCTCGTGGGACCAGCG
>JALOQC010000543.1 GCA_025453555.1 Myxococcota bacterium
TGCTCGCGACGTGCTCGCGACGTGCTCGCGACGTGCTCGCGACGTGCTCGGCGTCCCGCGAGGGTCACCCACGCGTCGAGTCGACGCGCTCACGTCATGCGCGAGTCGCCGTGCGCTGCTCCGCAGAGCGGGCAGCGCGGCAGCTCGCGCGCGAAGCTCGTGCGGCAGTACGCGCAGGTCTCGGTACCGAAGCGCTCGATCGCGAGCGGCTGCAGCTCCGGGTAGATCGTCTCGAGCTCGAGGCTGCTCATCCGGTCGGCGTCGTCGGAAGGGCTCCAGATCACCTCGAAGGCCACGAGCTCGTCGGGGGCGACCTCGGCGACGCGCGCGAGCGCGTGATCGATCGCGTCGATGCCGGTCGCGTGGGTGTCCGGAAAGGTGCCCCAGCGCGCGAGCGCGAGCGTGACGACGACGAGCCCTTCGCCCTCGTCGGAGCGCATGCGGTAGGTGCCGGCGACGCGCGAGGCGTTGCCGCCCGCGTCGGCACGCCGGAGCTCGTCGCGGTAACGCGCGCGGTAGTCGGAGACGACCCGCGCGAACGAGGGCTCCGCGTGCTCGGGATCCATCGGCACCGTGTCGCGCACCACGCCGTACGCCCAACTCCCGCGCGTCGTGCGGAGCACGTCGAGGGTCTGCCGCAGCGCGCGTGCGCGACCGAGCGGGTTGTCGAGCTCCGCGCTCGCGGCGATCGCGTCGAGCCGTTGCTGGACGAACGGTCGCGCCCGCGCGTCGAGCGCGACGCTCACGATCGCGAGATCGACCCCGAGCCCGAACGCGGCGCTCGGCGCGTGCTCCCGCGTCTCCAGGCGCCGAAGGCGGCGGTCACGGCTCCGCTGCAAGCCGAACACCACGACCGCGCCGATCCCGAGGAGAAGCAGCATCGAACGCACGAGGGTCGCGCCCGCGCCGTCGCCGATGACGAAGGAGGAGAAGGTGATCGGCGGTCCGTCGTAGGAGCTCGAGGAGCCGCCACCGCCGTAGGAGCGCGAGGAGCTCGACGAGCTGGACGAACGCGACGAACGTGAGCTGGAGCTCGACCCGGAAGACGACGACGACCACGAGCTCGACCCCGAGGAGGACGACGAGGACCACGACGAGGACGAGCCGCTCGACGAGTAGCTGCTCGATCCGGACGAGCGCGACGAGCCCCAGCTCCCCCCTCCGAAGCTGCTTCCCGAACGCTGCGCTTCGGAGGGAAGCGCGAGCCCGACGAGCCCGACGACGAAGAGCGCGATCACCAGAGCGCGAGCCATCGCGACATCCTACGTCGCGACGCGGCGAGTGGCATCCGACGGACGTGGATGTGCGAGAGGAGAACGCGAGCGCGCCCACCCGCGTTGCGTCCTCGTTCGGGACGGCGCTCGACGCAAGCGCGCGGAGCGCACGATCGCCTCGTTCGTCCGCGGCGGTCCCGCTCCTCGACGACGCGACCCTCGGCTCAGCGGCGGAAGCCCACGCGCAGGTGCGCAGCGACTCCGGTCGGGGAGACCCCGAGGCTCGGCTGAACGCGCCGCGTGCCGTGGGTGAGCCGATGCGCGACCCACGCGCCGAAGCCCGTGCTGAGCGCGACCATGGGCGCCGCCCACGCCCAATGCCGCCCGACGAAGGCCTCGTCGCGCGCGCTGGTCGCGACGAACACACCCGCGAGCGCGGCGCCCGCGCTGAGCAGCGCGCCGACCACGACGGGCAGGTGGCGGACCTCTTCCCCACGCGCCTCCGCGAGCCGATGCAGGGCCCAGGTCGCGCCCGCGGTCAGCAAGAGCGGCCCGCCGATCGCGAGGGTCAGGTCACGCGCGCGACCCGCGTCGTTGTCGAAGGCGTGCACGGTGCCGACGACGACGCCGGTAGCGACCGCGCCCAGCAGCACGCCTCCGAACGAGGCGCCGAAGTGCGCGGCGGTGCGGCTCCCGAGCGCCGCCGAGGCAGGCTCTCGCGGACGCACGGGCTCCGATGAGATCTCGGGGCTGGCGAGGTACTCGCTCGGCAGTGCGGGCAGCACCAGCGAGCGGGGAGGGTCGAGCCGCAGCGCGCTCTCGAACGCCGACGCGTCGAGCGGGGAGCCCCGGAGCGCGTCGGCAGGCGGTTCGGAGGCCGTCGTCCCCGGAGGCAGCTCGTCGGCTCGCACTACGCCGCCCAGACCCAGGGCGACCAACGAGACGAGCGCGGCGAGGGTGCGAAGCACGGGCCCATGTTTCCGGCAGGTTTCCGAAAAGGCAAGGGGTGGTTTCGAGATCGCCGTCCGATCTCGCCACCTCGGACACGACGCTTCTCGGCGAAGCCTGCGCACCCGCTCGCGAGCCCCAGCCGGAAACACCACAACTTCTGAAAAGTTTTCCTATCCTTGCAGGTACTTGCGGTCCGATCCCGTGCTCCGGAGCCTCCATGACCCGTGATCTCGCGTGCTTGTGTCCCTCGCGGCGCAGGGAACACCCCTTGCAGCCGAGAGGCGGTCCGATGGTTTTCTCCCGTTCACGACGCCGCGAGGCGGGTCTCACGCTCCTGGAGCTGATGATCGTCGTGACCATCATTGCGGTCGTCGCCGCTGCGGCTGCCCCCACCATCGGGGCGTCGTTCGGGGAGCGCCGTTCCAACGAGACCGCGCTCGACATCGTCCGGCTCGCCCGTCGTGGGCGTTCGGAGGCGGTCGGTTACGGTCGCGCGTACCTCTTGCGCTTCGACGCGGGCGGCAACGGCGCGTTCGAGCTGTACCGGGGCGACAGCAACCGCTGCAACAACGCCGACTGGCCGACGGTGACGGGCGGCGGCTGCACCGCGGGCAACCTGGCCTGCCGCGACTTCGTCGTGGCGAACCACCGCTCGACGGCCGGGCAGCAGATCGTGATCTCGTCGGAGGGCGGCGCGTCGATCGACTTCTGCTTCGAGCCGACCGGGCGCGTGCTCTGGCAGCGCGGGGGCGGCGGGCTCTTCAGCGACCGCAGCGTCGGCGACGCCGCGATGGGTGGCGGGGGCATGCGCTTCCAGATCGTGCGCAACGGCGGCGAGGGCGTGACGCGCCGCGTGATCGTGCCGCTCGGCGGGGACGCGAGGGTGCTGCTGTGAGGCGCTCCATGGCCCGCCGCCGATCGCGTCGCGAGCACGGCTTCACGCTGATCGAGGTGATGATCGCGGTCGGCATCATCACCGTCGGCTCGCTCGGCATCCTCGCGATGCAGAGCGCGACCATTCGCGGCAACGCGGAGGCGCGGCAGATGTCGATGGCGACCCAGCGCACGCGCACCTGGATGGACCGCCTGGAGCGCGACGCGCTCATGTGGAACCGCGCGGGCGCCGAAGCGGCGAACCGAAATCAAACGCGGTTCTTGCAGAACGTCACCGCGCCGACGGCCGTCCCGGTGTTCGCGGCGCCGGTTCCCGAGGTCGAGTCCACGGGCTCGCTGCTGCGTCCGGGCGCGAGCTTCGCGGGGCTCGACGTCGAGGACGCGGCCGGTCCCGTCTACTGCACGCACGTCGAGCTGACGTGGGCGGTGCAGGGCGAGCTCATCCGCGCGCGCGTCCGCACCTCGTTCCACCGCCAGACCGGCACCCAGTACGCGCTCTCGACGCAATGCTCCACGAACGCGGCGGCCGTCACCGCGGATCTCGTGTCCGCGACCCCGAGCTTCCGCGCGGTGACCGCGACCACGCTGATCCGATGGAGGCCGCTGTGAAAGGCTCCACCCACGAGCCCACTCGCACGCGGACTCGCGCGTGTCGTCCGGCGCCGCGTCGCCGGAGCGCGCGTGCTCGGACCGAGCAGGGCTTCACGCTGCTCGAGCTCATGGTCGCGCTCGTCGCGGGGCTCGTCGCGGTCCTCGCCGTCTACTACGTGAGCAGCGCCTCGGCGCGGCACTTCCACGAGCAGCAGCGCGTCGCGCAGACCCAGACGGCGGTGCGCATGGCGCTGCAGCAGATTCGGCGCGACGTCGCGCGCGCGGGGTTCTTCGCGACCCCGAACAGCCAGCGCGAGCAGCAATGCCTCACGCCGCCGCGCCCGGTGCACGCGATCGTCTTCCAGAACGACGTCGACACCGCGGTGCGGCTTTCGGCGCGACTTCGGGCAGTGGAACAGCAACCAGCTCCGCGTCGGCGGCGCCGCGATGCCGCTCGGCTACAGCGCGGCGGCGCTGCGCGAGGTCTTCGTCACCGGGCGCATGGTCCACGTGCAGAACGCGCAGGGCTACCACTTCTTCTTGGACGTCGCGGGCGTGACCGCGGACGGCACCACCCCGCCGCAGGTTCTCTTCCGCCAGAACCTGCCGATCGGCGGGACCTGTGTGGGAGGGCTCGCGGACGGCGCGATGATCTCGCCCATCGCCGCGGTCGAATACGCGGTCGTCGATCCCCGCGCGGACGGGGAGCTCGCGGATCTGCTCGGCGTCGGCGCGAGCGCGGCCCTCGATCAGGCGACCGGCCGCGTGAACTCGGTGCTGGTGCGACGCGACGTCGATCTGCAGACGAACACTCCGATCGCCGGCACCACGCGAGTGGTGCTCGAGTACGTCGCGGACCTCAACTACGAGTTCGTCTTCGACGACCAAGCCACGCCCGGCAACGCGCCGTTGATCGTGCGCCGCGACGGCGTGCAGTCGGCGCCGCTCTTGAACGGCGGTCTCGCGGCGGTGCCGAACCGCCTGCGCAGCGTGATCGTGCGTCTCTCCGCGCGCACCGCGGGCGAAGAGCCGAACTTCCCCTTCGTGGCCGGTGGGCCCGCGCTCACGCGCTACGACGTGAACCCCGCCGTGCCGGGCGCAGCGCGCGTCCGCACCCTCGAGACCGAGATCTTCCTCCCGAACCTCGCCAGCCGGAACCTCCGATGACCCGCCCCCGACATCCGTCGAGATTCACGTCGAGATCGCGCGCGCGCCGTCGAGAAGAAGGCGCGGTGATGCTCATCGTGATGCTCGTGTTGCTCACGACCACCGCGCTCGCGGTGTTCGCGATCCACGCGACGACCACCGAGGTGCGCGCGGCGGGCTACGACCGCATGAGCGCGCAGGCGCAGGAGATCGGCGAGTCCGGCCTCGCGGCGGCGCACACCTGGGTCGACGTCTTCGGTCCCGACGCGCTCTCGGACGCGATGGCCGCGTCGACCCGCGTGGTCGGCAACAGCTACAACCTGCCGCAGCCCTTCGAGCCGCCCCTCGCGGCCAACCGTCAGGGCTACCGCCTCTACGCGAGCGACTTCGAGCGCGTCGTGAACGCGACGAGCGGCGGTGCGACGGCGGGCCTCGAGCTCGAAGGCGCGGACCTCGGCGGCGCCAACCGGCTCTACCGCCCCGAGCTGGTCGTCGACGTCTACGACAACCACCAATACACCGGCGTGCTCGCGGGCTACCGCAGCGACGGCAACAGCGAGCTTCGTTTCCTCGGCGCGACCTACACCGCGCGAGGTCGCCTTCGACTCACGGACGCCACGGGAACCCCGTCGGACTCGACGGATGGTCTTCGCGGCACGCACGACAGCGCCTCGGACGCTCGCGCCCGCGGTGTCTCCGGTCCCTTCTGATGTCACTGGTCCGCGGGGTCAGCCGCGGACGATCGCGTGTGGAGAGAATCATGACCCGCACCTTCCTCGCCCTGCTCACTCTCCCTCTCGCTCTGGCGGCGGCTCTGGGGGCGCTCGCGCTCCCCATCTCGGTCGCGCACGCCCAAGGACCCGACGTCCGCGACGTGCGTCCGATCGTGATGCTGCTCGTCGACTCGTCGGGCTCGATGGAGCGGCGCGGCGACTGCGTCTGCCGCACCGCGACGTGCGAGGAGTGCATGCCGAGCTGCGGTGGCGCGCCGCAGCGAAACCGCTGGGCCACGGTGCTCGAAGCGCTCACCGGCACCTGGGAGACCTTCTCCTGCGCGGCCGAGGATCGCCGCAACGCGAGCTACTCCGCGCAGGCCGACTTCCGCTACTACATCCCCCACATCCTCCACCCGAACGAGACGCGCCTCGTCGGCGGCGGCGTGTTCGGCGCGTCTCCGCAGCGGACGGACGGCATCCTCGACTCGTACCTCGACCGCGTGAAGTTCGGTCTGATGACCTTCGACGGCGTGAGCACGCTGCGCGATCGCCCGCTGCTCGTGACGGAGGTCGAGTTCAACACCTTCCTCGCGAGCTCGCGCGGCGCGCTCGGCGGCTTCTCGTACGGTGTCCCGAAGCCCTTCGGCTTCCCGGGCTGCGGTCAGCCCTACATGATCGACAACGGCGCGCAGAGCGGCGTGCCGGGCGGCACCTTGGTCAGCGTCGGCAGCGACAATGCGGGCGACTTCGCGACCATCAACCAGAACATCCAGAACATGCTGCTCGCGTCGCGTCCCTTCGGGCCGACGCCGATCGCAGGCATGCTCGAGGACTTCGAGTTCTACCTCGAGAACCACCCCGACGTGGCGCGCATCGCCGCGGTCGGCGGCGCGGGTGATGCGTTCCAGCAGTGCCGTCCGCGCTACGCGATCCTCCTCACCGACGGCTACCCGAACGCCGACATGCGCGGCGATCCGTACAACTGCCAGGGCGCGGCGCCCGACTACCCGTGCCCGTACGATCCGCCGGCCGTGACGGCCGCGCGCCTCTGCGAGTACTCGAGCGCGTCGGGGGAGTGCGAAGGCCTCACGGACGGCATCTTCGTGGTCGGCTTCGCGGTCGACGACGCCCAAGCGATCGGCGAGCTGAACTCCATCGCGGAGTCCGGCGGCACCTGCGCGATCCCGGGCGGCAACTGCGCCTACCTCGTGGGCGGCGACGCCGACACCGACGAGCTGCG
>JALOQC010000544.1 GCA_025453555.1 Myxococcota bacterium
GATCACGTAGGGTGCGATGAGGAACACGCGGCCGATGACGTCGGCGGGCGGCGCCCAGTCCCAACGCAGGAAGAACGCCAAGCCGAAGGCGAGGCTGAGCACGAAGAGATCGATGGCGATCTGCGAGAGGCGCAGGAGATGGAACTTCATGCGCGGCCTCGTTCTCGCGCGATCCGCGCGATGGTGTCGACGACGCGGTCTTGTTCGTCGTCGGTGAGCGACGATCCGCTCGGGAGGCACACCCCGCGCGCGAAGAGATCCTCCGCGACGGCCCCACCGATCATCGCGCAGCTCCCGTAGAGCTTCTGCAGGTGCATCGGCTTCCACACCGGACGCGCCTCGATGTCCTGCTTGCCCAGCGCGTCGATGATCGCGTCGCGCGAGCACCCGAGCGCGGCCTCGTCGACCGTGAACACGCTCAGCCAGTTGGTGTGCTTGCCCCAGGGGGCCTGCGGCATCAGCTCGAGCCCCTCGAGACCGAGTGTGGCGAAGCGCTCGCGGTAGCGGAACGCGATGCGCCGCCGCGCCGCCACACGCTCGTCGAGCACCTGGAGCTGCCCGCGTCCGATCCCCGCGAGCACGTTGCTCATGCGGTAGTTGTAGCCGAGCTCGCTGTGCTCGTACGCGATGCCGGGGTCACGCGCTTGCGTCGACCAGAAGCGCACCTTCTCGACCGCGGCGCGGCTCTCCGCCACCAGCATCCCACCACCGGTGGTCGTGATGATCTTGTTGCCGTTGAACGAGAGCGCGGCGAGCGGCGCGAGTGCGCCCGCCTTCGTGCCTTCGTAGTCCGCCCCCAAAGCCTCCGCAGCGTCTTCGAAGATCGGCACGTCGTGGCGCCCGCAGACCTCGCGCAGCCGTCGCATGTCGGCGGTCTGCCCGAAGAGGTGCACGACCACGACGGCCTTGGGCATCTTGCCGGTCTTCGCGCGTGCCGCGAGGAGCTCCGCGAGCAGCTCGGGATCGAGGTTCCAGCTCGTGCGCTCACTGTCGACGAACACGGGCGTGGCGCCCTGGTACACGGCCGGGTTGATGGTGGCCGCGAAGGTGAGCGAAGGCGCGACCACCTCGTCGCCCGGCCCCACCCCGAGCAGGCGAAGCCCGAGGTGAATCGCCGCCGTGCCGGAGCCGAGGGCGACACAGGGCCGCCCGAGGTAAGCCTCCATCTCGGCCTCGAACGCATTGAGGTTCGGACCCACGCTGGAGAGCCAGTTCGTGGCGAACGCCTCCTGCACGAACGTGAGCTCGTCGCCGCCCATGTGGGGCGGGGAGAGGTAGATGCGTTGGCTCATGAGTTCTTCTCGAGGGGGCGAGCGGGGACGCCGACGACGGTATGGCCGGGCGGCACGTCGCGTGTGACGACGGCACCGGCCCCAACACGGGCTCCCCTCCCGACGCGGAGATATTGCAGCACTCGGGCGCCCGTGCCCACCAAGACCTCGGGCTCGAGGACGGTGCCGCCCGAGATCCCCGACGCGTGGTTCATGACGCAGGCCTCACCCACGCACCCTTCGTGGCCCAGGGTCACCGAAGGATTCAGGAGCGCGAAGTCGTCGATGCGGACGTTCACGGTGCCGACGACACCCGCCGCGATCATGATTCCGCGTCCCAACGTCGCGGACTTCCAGTCCATTTGGGCGCTCGGGTGGATGAGGTTCGGCCACTCCAGCCGCGGATGGCGCTCGGTCAATCGCGCGGCGATGCGAGCACGTGGGCCAGGGCTGCCGATGCCGAGCACCACGCCGTCCAGCTCGTGCGCGTGCTCGTCGAGCCACTTCTCGTCGCCGAGGACGGGGCTGTCGTGGGGGCCGAGCTTCGTGAGATCGGACACGACGAAGCCCACGACGTCGAACCGTCGACCACTTCGTGTGAGCTCTTCGAGGAGCCAGACGGTGTCGCGCGCTTGTCCGCCCGCGCCGTAGACCACGACTCGCATCGACCCTCCGCACGCGCGCCCGAGAGCGCGATCAGCTCGGGCTCGCCGCCGCAGACGAGCCCCGAAACTCCGGCATCGTCGCCTCTCCCTCGGCGCTGATGCCGTCGCGACGTAGCACGGCCAGCACCGTGCGGGCGAGGATCGCCAGGTCGAGGGCGTTCGACCAATGATCGACGTACCAGACGTCGAGCGCGAACTTCTCCTCCCACGAGAGCGCGTTGCGTCCGTTCACCTGTGCCCAACCCGTCAAGCCGGGAGGCACCTCGTGGCGACGCATCTGCTCCTTCGTGTAGAGCGGAAGGTACTTCGTCAGCAGCGGACGTGGTCCCACGAGCGACATGTCGCCCCGCACGATCGCCCAGAGCTCGGGCAGCTCGTCCAAGCTGCTCGCCCGCAGCGCCTTGCCGAAGGCCGTGAGCCGCTGAGCATCCGGCAGGAGCTGACCGTCCGGCCCGCGCTCGTTCGTCATGGTGCGAAGCTTCACCAGCCGAAACGGCTTGCCGTGGAGCCCCGGACGCTCGTGCGAGAAGAACGGCGGCCAGCCGTGCTTCCACACCACGAGCGCGGTCGTCCCCGCGAGGATGGGCGCGAGCGCGACGAGCCCTCCGCCCGCGAGCGTCACGTCGAGCGCGCGCTTGATGCGTCGGCTGTGGTTCAGACGGTCGAGCAGCCCGAGCACGCGCTCACACCCCGTAGAACTCGCGGTACCACTCCACGAAGCGCTTCACGCCCACCTCGATCGGTGTCGCCGGCTTGAACCCCGCGTCCTGCACGAGCGCGTCGACGTCGGCGTAGGTCGCCGGCACGTCGCCCGGCTGCATCGGCAGCATCTCCTTCTTCGCCTCCATCCCGAGGCAGCTCTCGAGCGTGCGCACGAGGTGCATCAGCTCCACCGGCGCGTTGTTGCCGATGTTGTAGACGCGGTAGGGCGCGCGGCTCGACGCCGGGTCGGGCGCGTCCGAGCTCCAGCTCGCGTCGCCCGTCGGCACGCGGTCGAGCACGCGGATGACGCCTTCGACGATGTCGTCGACGTACGTGAAGTCGCGCTGCATGTGGCCGTGGTTGAAGATCTGGATCGGCTTGCCCTCGAGGATCGCCTTCGTGAAGAGGAAGAGCGCCATGTCGGGGCGGCCCCACGGCCCGTAGACCGTGAAGAAGCGCAGGCCCGTCGTCGGCAGCCCGAAGAGGTGGCTGTAGGTGTGGGCCATCAGCTCGTTCGCCTTCTTCGTCGCGGCGTAGAGGCTGAGCGGGTGGTCGACGTTGTCGTGCACCGAGAAGGGCAGCTTGGTGTTGCCCCCGTAGACCGAGCTCGACGACGCGTAGACGAGGTGCTCGACCTCGCGATGACGGCACTGCTCGAGCACGTTCACGAAGCCGACGAGGTTCGCGTCGACGTACGCGCGCGGGTTCTGCAGCGAGTACCGCACGCCCGCCTGCGCCGCGAGGTTCACCACGCGGGTAGGGCGGTGCTCCGCGAAGACCGCGTCGAGCGCTGCGGTGTCCTCGAGCGAGACGCGCGCGAAGCGGAAGGCGCCGTGCTTCTGAAGGCGCGCGAGCCGCGCCTCCTTGAGCTTCGGGTCGTAGTAGTCGTTGAGGTTGTCGACGCCG
The DNA here is from genome assembly GCA_025453555.1 of Myxococcota bacterium. Classification (GTDB taxonomy): domain Bacteria; phylum Myxococcota_A; class Polyangia; order Polyangiales; family Houyiibacteriaceae; genus JACKEH01. The sequence goes on from JALOQC010000544.1 coordinate 3,545, forward strand.
ACGACCTCGTCGCCGCGGTTGAGGAGTCGTTGGCTCAGGTGAGAGCCGATGAAGCCGGCCGCGCCGGTCACGAGCACGCGCATCGGTCAGAGGCTCCAGTAGGCGAGGTCGCCGCGCACCGCGCTCGGATCGACGCACGATTTCACGTCGATGAGCACGCCGCCCTGGCGCACGAACGCTTGGATCGCGTCGAGGCGTTGCAGGTATTCGCGATGTCCCACCGCGACCACGAGCGCGTCGAGCTCGCGGAGGTCGCCTTCCTGCGCGAGCTCCACGCCGTACTCGTGCCGTGCCTCCGCGGCGTCGGCGAGCGGGTCGTGCACGAGCGCCGTCACCCCGAACTCCGAGAGCTCACGCAGGATGTCGGGCACCCGGCTGTTGCGGAGGTCGGGCACGTTCTCCTTGAAGGTCAGCCCGAGCACGCCGACCTTCGCGCCCTTCACGGGGAGCTCGCGCGCGATCAGCATCTTGATGAGCTTCTGCGCGATGAAG
>JALOQC010000545.1 GCA_025453555.1 Myxococcota bacterium
AGTCGAGCACGGTGAAGTCGAGCACGGTGAAGTCGAGCACGGTGAAGTCGACCGCGAGGTCGAAGTCGTCGACTGGTCCCGCTGCGACCGAAGACGTGGTGCTCGTGCACGGGCGCAGCGAGGACGGCGCGCTCCAAGTGATCCGCAAGAAGGGCGACGAGCTCAGCGCGGGCGAGCTGCGGCCGGTCGAAGAGGGCAAGCCCCTGCGCGGCAACCTCTTGAAGCTGCGACCCCGCGAGGACATGCCGCTGCTGGCCGACGTCGAGGAAGAGATCGCGATCACGAGCCCGAGCCTGTCGAAGCCGGCGCAGGTCGCGACCGATTCGTACCGCAAGGGTTGGGACGGGCTCTGGGGAGCGCGGAAGAAGCGCTCGGCCGCCAACTGAGGCGCACGAGCCTCGACGAATCACACGGCAGATGCTCGCCGATCTCCACCGAGGCTTGAGCCTCCGCTACGGCGCCGACGCCGGTGCGCTCGGTCCGCTCGCGGCGAGCTTCACGCGCCTGGACGCCGATCCTTCGACGCGCGCGTGGATCGACGACTGCTTCGCGCGACCGGTCGGGGCGATCCAGCTCGCCGCGCGCGCGCTCGCGCGCAACGTGATGAGCGACTACGACGCGAACGGCCTCGTGGGCACGCACGACATGCGGGTGCTCGGGGGCGATCAGTGGCGACAGCTCCTCGACGTCGTGACGCTGGCGCGTCTGTCGAGCGGGCGGCTGCTCGACGTCGGCGCGGGCGACGGGAACGTGACCGCGGAGCTCGCGCCGCTCGTGCGCGAGGTGGTCACGACGGAGACCTCGAGCGGGATGGCGAAGCGGCTGCGCAAGCGCGGCTGGGTCACGCACGAGGTCGACCTCGTGGAGCGTGGGCTGCCGGACGATGCGGGGCGCTTCGACGCGATCGCGCTGCTCAACGTGCTCGATCGAACGAGCCGTCCGCTCACGTTGCTCGAACGGCTCCGCGCGATCGCGTCGCCGGAGGCACGCCTGCTCTGCGCGGTGCCGTTCCCGCTGCGGCCGCACGTGCACGTGGGCGCGTCGACCATCGATCCAGACGAGCTGCTCCCGCGCGTGCCGCCGGGCGAGCACGTGTGGGAGCGACAGGCGCGGGCGTTCGCGGAGCTGCTCTTCGCGCCGCTCGGTTGGCGCGTGTTGCGGCTCGCGCGTGCACCGTACCTGTGTCGCGGTCCGGCCAAGCAGCCCGTGCTCACGCTCGACGACGCGATCTTCGTGTGCGCTCCGATCGAGTGATCGAGCCACGAGGAACGTCGTCGGAACGTCGTCGCGATTCGACCCCGCGACGAAGAGTCACGGAGTCGAGGGAGCGACGACGCGTGGAGCTCACTCCGTGACGGGGACGGGGCGGCAGTAGGTGCGGCCGCTGCCGAACTCGCCGACGCAGTCGTAGCGCACGTCGCTCGGGCAGTCCTCGTCGGTGACGCAGGGATCGAGGCAGAGGCCGAGGCAGTCCTCGGGGTCCGCGCAGACCGCGCTGCCGACGACGCAGAGCTTGTCGCCGCTGCACTCGTCGTCGCGGAAACAGTCACCGGCCTTCTCGTCGGCACAACCGGCGAACGCGAGACAGGCGAAGAGAAGGGACGCGAGCTTCTTCATGGCGGCGGACGCTATCGGGGCGCGCGCGCTCGGTCAACGCGGCGCGGTTCGCCGGCTCAGACGGTCGGCGTACTCGCGCGGTCGGCGTGCTCAGACGGTCGGCGCGCTCAGACGGTCGGCGTGCTCGCGCGGTCGTCTCGCCACCGATGGCGCGAGCGACGTCGTGTCGTGGAGGCGTCAGCGTAGGCGACCGCGGAAGGTGCGTGCTTCGAGCTCCTCCACCACGAAGCTCACGAGCTGACCCGCGCCGCGACCGGGCGGCCGATCGCGGTGCCACCCGAGGCGCGGCGTGAAGCGACGTCGGAATCCGTCCTCGAAGGGCACGACGCCGAGGCGGCGTTCGTCGAGGAGCGAGTCCGCCAGGTGTCGTGGGAGCCAGCCGAAGCCGATGCCGGAGAGGAGTGCCTCGCGTTTGGCGTGGAAGTCGGAGAGGCGGATCGCGCTCGGGCTGCCGATCGCGGCGAGGCGCGTGGAGCCGGCGCGCGAGGAGTCCGCGACGCTGATCTCGACGTGGTCGGCGAGATCGTCGCGCGACCAGCGCCGGCTGCGCGTGACGAGCGGGTGGGCGTGGGCGGCCACGAGGATGAGCTCGAGATCCGGGAGCACGCGCCACGAGAGCTCCGGGCGGTCGCCTTCGAGGCCGAGCGAGAGGTAGAGGTCCGCGTCGTCGTGCGCGAATCGTTCGTGGACGCCGAGGAGGAACTCGACCTTGAGCTCCACGCGGGTCGGGGTCCCGAGCTCGTGGAAGCGACGCAGCGCACGCATCAGCGGCTCGAGCGGGAGCACTCCGTCGAGCACGACCAGCAGCCGTGCTTCGAAGCCGCTCGAGAGCTCCGCCGCCACGCGCCCGAGCTGATCGACGCGCCCGAGCACCTCGCGCGCCTCGACGAGCACGCGATGTCCGGCGTTCGTGAGGCTCGCGCGGTGACCGCTGCGATCGAAGAGCTCGAGCCCGACCGCCTCTTCGAGCTGCTTGATCGCGTAGCTCACCGCGCTCGTCGCGCGACGCAGGCGCCTCGCTGCGCCGGCGAACGTGCCTTCGGTCGCGATGGCGTCGAGCACGCGGAGCTGATCGAGGGTCAGCGCGTCGCCCGACGGTGGGCTTCCGGGGGAGAGGGTGGCCATGGGAGAGGATGCTCACGACTCGTTCGAAAATTTCGAACGACTCTAGCAAGAAGTTGTGGTGGTGACGAACGACTCGAAGGCTCTACAAAGGAGCGTCGCGGGCGCGGTCGAACACGGGAGCGATCGCACCGCGACGACTGATTCGCGCGACCGAGCCGCCGAGCACGGGCCACGACGAGCACGAGACGCCGAACCGCGAGAGCTGCACGAGCACGAACGAAGGCGAAGTCGGCGGCTGACCCCGCCGACCCGGGTAACGAGTTGGAGGAGCCGATGGAGACGACGACGAGCCAGAGCAGCACGAACCCCTGTGGCCTCCGCGGCCTCGCGTTCGTCGAGTTCGCCTCGCCCAAGCCCGAAGAGCTCGACGCGCTCTGGAAGGCGTTCGGCTTCTCGAAGCTCAAGCGCCACCGATCGCTCGACGTGTCGTACTGGCGGCAGAACGACATCCACTTCTTCGTGAACCGCGAGCCGCGCTCCTTCGCGGCGGAGTTCGCCTCGCAGCACGGGCCGAGTCTCTGCGCGATGGGCTGGCGGGTGGAGGACGCGGAGGCTGCGCACGCCGAAGCGGTGAAGCGCGGAGCGCGTCCCTTCGACGGCGACGGGCCCTACGGCTGCCCGGCCGTCTACGGCATCGGCGACTCGGTGCTCTGCTTCGTGGAGGGCGATCGTTTCCTCGACGCCTTCCTCGATCTCGACGAGCCCTTCGTGCAGCCGGACAAGGGCTTCCTCGCGATCGACCACCTCACGAACAACGTCGAGAAGGGCACGATGGCCAAGTGGGCCGCCTTCTACAAAGGCGTCTTCGGGTTCACCGAGGTGCGCTACTTCGACATCCGCGGCGCGAAGACGGGGCTCACCTCCTACGCGCTCCGCTCGCCCGACGGCTCCTTCTGCATCCCGATCAACGAGGGCTCGGAGGAGAAGTCGCAGATCGAAGAGTACCTGCGCGAGTACAAGGGCCCGGGCGTTCAGCACCTCGCGTTCCTCAGTCGCGACCTGCTCGCGAGCCTCGACCAGCTCGACGACGACCGCATCGAGACGCTCGACATCGACGACGAGTACTACGCGGAGGTCTTCGAGCGCGTGCCGAACGTGAAGGAAGACCACGAGCGCATCCGCAAGCACCAGGTGCTCGTGGACGGCGACGAGGAGGGCTACCTCCTGCAGATCTTCACGCGGAATCTGATCGGGCCGATCTTCATCGAGATGATCCAGCGCGAGAACCACCACGCGTTCGGCGAAGGAAACTTCGGCGCGTTGTTCCGCAGCATCGAGCGCGACCAGGAGCGCTCGAGGCGACGCCCGCAATCGAACTCGCAGGCGCCAGTAGACGAGCGCAGGGTGGTTCGCGATGGCCGGGCTGTAGGAACGCGTCGACCAGGTCGACCCCGCGGTCCCGTGACGCACGTCATCGCGGTCCCGTGACGCACTTCATCGAACGAGGTGATCCGACACCGCCAACGTCGGGGCCGACCCGTAATCGCTCACGGCGCGATCACGGCTCCCGGGAGAGCCGTCGACATCTGCATTCCGTCCCCGAGCTGCCCGTCGCGGTTGTATCCCCAACACCGTACGCCACCATTCGTGAGAACCGCACACGAGTGGTCCGAGAACCGCACACGAGTGGTCCCCTCCGCCAGCGGCGATCCCCGACACGCCCGTCAGCACGCGAACCGGCGTCGGGCGCGTGTTCATCGTCGTCCCATCTCCGACCTGCCCGAAGCGGTTGTCACCCCAACACCACGCCTCGCCCGTCGTGGTGACGGCACAGGCATGTCCGTAGCAGCGAACCGTCCCGTTCCGAAGTAGCGCACACGTGTGCGCGTCCCCGCAGCAACGTCTGCCACCGACGTCAGCCCGGAAACCAACGTGGGCGTGTTGCGGTTCATGGTCGTGCCATCGCCGAGCTGCCGGTTGGCGTTGAGGCCCCAGCAACGGACGAGTCCGTCGACCCCGACGGCGCAGGAGTGAGAACGCCCGGCCGAGACGGCCGATACGCTCGCTCCCACGTTGACGCAATCCGGGCGTCAGTCGGCTGGCGCCGTCGAGCGCGTCGGCGGCATCGTCGGTCCTTGGGTGAAACGCGATTCCCGCCGCGAGTGCGCCGAGGCCGACGGCGGTCGAAGCGACGCCGAGAGCGATGCGGGTCGGGGTCGTGCGCCGCGCACGCTCCGGTTCGGCGCGTGTCTGCAGGGGCGGCGTGACCTCGACCGTCGGAGCGGTCTCGTCGACTACACCACGGAACGGAGCCCGCTCGCGCGGCTCCGTTCCGGTGAGATCGAGCGAGCGACGCTCGCGCAGCGCCGCGATCGCGAGGGTGGCGCTCTGCACGGTCGGCGAGACCGCGACCCACGTCGATGCCTCGACGTCGCCCGTCATGGCGACGCGGTCCACACGCCAGCCTTCGGGCACGCGCACGATCGCGAGGACGCTCGGCACCTGGAGCGAGCGCGCGATCGCCCGCGCGTGCGGGTGTCCGTCCCGCTCGAGCGCTCCCGCGTCGGGCGGGTGCGTTTGCGTCGGCGCGAGGTCGGGCACGAGGCGACGGCACGCGAGCGCGTGCTCCTCGGCCTGCTCCGGGGAGCCGTTCTCCAGGTAGGAGCGCGCGAGCGAGAGACACGCGTCGAGCACGGCACGTGCGCCCTGCTCTTCGCGATTGAGCGCGTCGAGCGCCCGCTCGGCCGAGGTGAGCAGGTTCGCGATCAGCGTGCGCGCTTCTTCGGTCTGGCGGAGCGCGACGTGGCGGATCGCGCGACGAGTCGACTGCGAGAGCTCGTCGAACGCGTCGGCGCCGAGGCGCGAGGGCTCGCGGGAGACGGTGTCGCGATACGACGCGACCGCCTCACCGCCGAGAAGCAACGGCGCACCGTCGAGTCGCAGACCCGCAATCTCGGTGAACAGCGCGCGGGGTACCGGCGGGCTTCCTTCGTGGGTCGCGACGACGAGCACGCCCGACGGCTGCGCGGCTGCGCGCGTCACCCACGACGAATCGAAGATGGACACCAGCGAGGGAGCGAAAACGACGAC
>JALOQC010000546.1 GCA_025453555.1 Myxococcota bacterium
CCACGACCTCGTCGTCGATCCGCACCGCGTCGACGAAGCGCTCGCCGCCGTGCACCACGCGGTGTCCGACCGCGTCCACCCGTGCGTCACCGAGGCTCGCGAGCAGCTCCTTCAACGCGTCGTCGTGGGTCTTGCGTTCACCGAGCTCTTCGACGGTTCCGGCGAGCGCGCGCTGGCCGGTGTCGAGGTTCACGAGCTGGTACTTGAGGCTCGACGAGCCGGCGTTGAGGACGAGGACGTTCATCGCGTGCGGAGGGTACCAGACGGATCGCGGGCGCAACGACGTGAGCGTGGACGTGAACGTGGACGGCGACGTGAGCGTGGACGTGAGCGTGGTCGCGAGCGTTGGCGTAGACGTAGACGTGAGCGTTGACGTGAACGTGGACGGCGACGGCGACGCGAACGACGAAGTGAAACTCGCACGAGTGTCTCGCCGCTCACGTCGCCGTTCACGACCACGACCACGACCACGTCGACGACCACGTCGACGACGACGAGCTCGCTTCGCTCACTCAGCTCACTGCGCGCGGTCGACGACGACGTGCGACGAGCGCGAGCGTGAGGCCGAGGAGGGCGCCGCTCGACGCGTGCGACGGTCCTCCGGTCGTGCAGCCACCGCCTCCACCGACGTCGGGGGTGCCGGCGTCGATCGTCTCTTCCGATCCCGCATCGGTGCCCGCGTCGGTGCCACCGTCGGGTCGGCGCGGACGTCCAGCGTCGCGCGGAGGCGGCATCGGATCTTCGGGGCGCACCCATTCGTCCGGCAGCGGCGGGCAATCGCCGAGGCGATCGGGCGCGCAGCGGGTGCGGAAGGAGAAGCTCACCGGCGCCGGGATCGCGCGGCCGTCGATGTCGCGCACGCCGGTGCCCACCTCGATCACGTGCTCGGTGTCGTACGCGAGGTCGTCGTTCGCCTGCACCAAGACCGCGTTCGCGAAGGGCGAGCCGTAGATGAAACGCGCCTCCGCGGGCACCTCCACGCCTTCCGGAGCGAGCAAGCGCACGTTGCCGCCGAAGGTGCTGCGGTCGAGCCCGTGTCCGAAGATGATCATCGCGCGTGACTCCACGCGATCGCGCGCGGTCTCGAAGTTCACCGCGCCGTCCTCCGGCCAGGTGCCGAGGTAGCTCTCGCCGAGGGTGTCGCGGCCGTGCACGCGCTCCCAGAGCACCTGCCAATACTCCGCCACGAAGGTCGCGACGTGCGGGAGCGAGCCGGGCACGTTGTCCGCCTCGTAATAGTGCGTCGCCGCCCACGGCATCTCGATCCAGTACATGTCGTACCAGGTCCACCCGAACGCGTAGATCGCCCCGATCGCGCGGGAGATCTGGGTGCGACCGCGTTCGAAGGTCTCCGTGGTCGGGTCGTGCGCGTCGAGCAGCTCCGGGTAGCCCGCGAAGACGTCGACCATCGCCTCGCCGTCGAACACCGCCTCGATCTCGTTCATCGGATCGTGCTCGACCACGAGCCAGCCTTCGGCTGCGGTGTCGAGGTTCGCGGAGTCGCCGTCGAGCTGCGTGGTGCGTGCCATGAAGAGCGAGTCGAAGACCTGATCGGCGAGGCCGTGGCTCGCCTGGCCCATGAGGAACGCGATGTGGAAGCGCGCCTCGGGGGTCGTGAGATCGTCGCCGTGGTTCTCGCGGATCCAGCGGATGTACGCGGTGGTGAAGGGCTCCCAATGGCAGATCTCGCCGTACGCGTCGCTCGCTGCGTAGCCGCTGTCGGGGAAGACGCTGCCCGCGCGGTAGATGTCGACGAGCTCGGGGTCGGAGAGCAGGTCGCGCAGCTCGCCGGGCGGGAGCCGCCGCAGCGCGAGATCGCTGATGTGCATGTGCGAGACGATGCCGTTCGCGCTCGCACGCAGAGGGACCACCAGCGCCGCCGCGAGGGCCAGCGCGACCTGCAACACGTTGCACACCCGCACGAGCGGAGGATGCCGGAGCGGAACCCCACGCACCAGCGGCGAACGTGTGACGGAGGTCGGCGGGTGGGTTGGCCGGGCGGGAAGCCCGCTGGTACACCCGCGAGCATGAGCGTCTTCGATGCCTCTCGCGCCGAGTGCAGCGTCTTCACCTTCAAGGACGGGCTGCTCTCCAAGATCGCGCACGACCTACGGGTGAAGGTCGACCGCTTCGAGGTGAAGGTGGACGGCGATCGGGTGGAGGCGACCTTCGATCCGAAGAGCTTGCGCGTGGTCTGCGCGCGCAAGGAAGGTCGCGACGATCACGGCGCGCTCTCGGGCGGCGACCGCTCGAAGATCGAGGGCAACATCCAGAAGGACGTGCTCGAGACCTCGCGGCATCCGGAGATTCGGTTCTCCGGGACCGCGAAGATCGAGGGCGAGCGCGCGACGGTGACGGGACAGCTCACGCTCCACGGCGCGACGCGCACGATCACCGTCGAGGGGCGCCGCGAGGGCGGACGCTGGGTGGGACGCACGCGCCTGCACCAACCGGACTACGGAATCACGCCCTACTCCGCGATGCTCGGCACGCTGAAGATCCAGCCGAGCGTCGAGATCGAGCTGTCGATCCCGGCGGAGTGACGATGGATGAGGACGGACCGCGTCCATCCTCACTCCGACCGCAGCCTGAGCCGCTTCAATCGACGATTTGTTCGGGGTTCGGCCAGTCGCTCATCGCGCCGACGTCGGTGACGGTGAAGCCCCGGTCGCGAAGCATTCGGGCCGCGGTCGCGCTGCGGTTGCCGCTGCGGCAGTAGACGACGACCGGTCGCGCGGGATCGAGCTCGGCGATCCGGGACTCGAGCACCTGGACGGGCACGTTGAGCGCACCCTGCACGTGACCATCCGCGAACTCGTCCGGCGTGCGCACGTCGAGCAGGAGCGCGCCGTCCGCCACGATCTGCACGGGATCCGCAGCGCGGTTGGACTCGCCGCTCTGAGCGGCCGCGGTGTGCCCGCTCTCTCCGCAACCGGCGCCGATCGCGCCGAGGAGCGCGAGAGCTCCCACGAGCGCGAGTCCACGGGGCGCTCGGGCACGCACGTCAGCCACAGCTCGGCGCTCCCTGCGCCTGCACCGCGTTGCCGTCGTCCGGCGCGGCGGGGTCATCCGCCGCGCGGTTCCACTCGATCATGCCGCCGCGCATCGACGCGATCCGCTTGAAGCCCATCGACTCGAGCGACTTCGCGGCGCGGCCCGAGCGACCGCCCGAGCGACACACGATCACGATCGGCTCCTCGCGATCCCAGGAGGCCACGCTCTGCTCGACCGTGCCGAGCGGGAGCAGCTCCGAGCCCGCGACGTGGCCGAGCTCGCCCTGGTACTCCTCGAGCTCGCGCACGTCGACCAAGCGGAACTCGCCGAGGTGCTCGCGCGTCCACGCGACCGTCACCTCGGGCACGCCGTCCGGCATGCGCTCGATCGGCGCCCACGCGCGCTCGGGCGGCTTCTCTGCCGCCTGCGGGATGCCGCAGAGCAGGTTCGCCGGCACCGCCTCCGCGATCTTCTTCGGTTGAGCCAGCTTGAGCTCGCTCATGATCTTCACGAACTCGTCTTTGGTCTTGCCACCGCCGAGGCGCGGGTTGTGGCGTTTCTCTTCCCCCACCGTGCTCACGGTGCGACCTTTGTAGTCGTGGCCGGGGTAGATCCACGTCTCTTCGGGGAGCGTGAAGATCTTCTTCGAGACCGACTCGTAGAGGGTGCCCGCGTCGCCCTGCTGGAAGTCGGTGCGGCCGCAGCCGCGGATGAGCAGCGCGTCGCCCGTGAAGACCTTGGCCGGCTCGCTCGCGCCCTCTTCGGTGACCACGTACGAGACGCAGCCGTTCGTGTGGCCGGGCGTCTTGCGCGCCTCGACGCGGATCGCGCCGAGCCGTAGCCGCTCGCCGTCCTTCACCATCACGTCCGCGCACTGCGCGCCCGCGTCCTCGCTCATCACCGAGCGACTTCCCACGCGCTGTCGCAGCACGCCCGATCCCGCGATGTGGTCCGCGTGCACGTGCGTCTCCAGCGTGAGCACGAGCTTCAGGTCGAGCTCGGCGAGGATCTGCAGATCGCGCTCGACCATGTCGCGC
>JALOQC010000547.1 GCA_025453555.1 Myxococcota bacterium
TGCGCGGTGCCGAGGATCACCGTTTGATCCTCACGCACGATCTTCGCGGTGAGCAGCTCGTCGTCGTCGCGGATCTGCACGCCGATGATGCCGTTCTGACGAATGCTCTCGTACGCCTTGAGCTCCGTGCGCTTCACGCGTCCGCCCTTGGTGCAGGTGAGCACGTAGCCGTCGTCCACGAACTCGCGGATTGGCAGGATCGCCGCCACGCGATCGTCGGGCTCCATGCCCATGAAGTTCACCACCGGACGCCCCGGCGCGGTCCGCGACATCTCCGGGATCTCGTAGACGCGCTTGAGGAACGCCTTGCCCTTGTCGGTGAGGAAGAGCAGGTGCGCGTGCGCGTTCACCGCGAAGACCCACGAGACGTAGTCTTCGTCGCGCGTGCTCGCCGCGCGCACGCCCTTGCCGCCGCGGCCCTGCGCCTTGTACTCGGAGAGCGGGACGCGCTTGATGTAGCCGCGGTGCGTGACCGTGACGACGACCTCCTCGTCGGGCACGAGGTCCTCGATCGAGATGTCGCCCTCGGCCTCTACGATCTCGGTGCGGCGCGGGTCGCCGTAGCGCTCGCGGATGTCTTGCAGCTCCGAGCGGATGACGCCCATCAGCAGCGTGTCGTCGCCGAGGATGGAGCGCAGGTACGCGATGAGGTCGGAGAGCTCGCCGTACTCGCCCGCGAGCTTCTCGCGCTCGAGGCCGGTCAAACGCGAGAGGCGCATCTCGAGGATCGCCTTGGCCTGCCGCTCGGAGAGGAAGTAGTCGCCCTTCGCGCGCGCCTCCTCGATCTCCGCTTCCGGCCGGCCCGCGCGGCGCACGAAGTCCTCGAGCCCCTTGAGCGGGAGCTGCATCAAACGCGCGCGTGCCTCTTCCGGATCGCGGCTCTCGCGGATGGTCTTGACCACGAGGTCGACCTCGGTGACCGCCATGCCGAGGCCTTCGACGAGCTCGCGCTGCGCGAGCGCCTGGCGCAGGTCGTAGCGCGTGCGGCGCGTGACCACCTCACGGCGGTGCTCGATGAAGTGCTCGAGCAGCTCCTTGAGCGAGAGCACCTTCGGCCGCTGCCCGACGATCGCGAGGCAGTTGTAACCGAACGTGCTCTGCAGCGCGGTCATCCGGTAGAGCTGGTTGAGGACGATCTCGCCGTGCGCGTCCTTCTTCAGCTCGATGACCATCCGCATGCCGTCGCGGTCGGACTCGTCGCGCAGATCCGAGATGCCCTCGATGCGCTTCTCCTTCACGAGCTCCGCGATCTTCTTGAGCAGCTCCGCCTTGTTCACCTGATACGGGAGCTCGGTCACGAGGATGTGCTCGCGGCCCTTGCTGCCCGGCATCTCCTCGATGGTCGCGCGCGCGCGCATCACGATGCGGCCGCGTCCGGTCTCGTAGGCCTGGCGGATGCCCGCGCGCCCGTAGATGAAGCCCGCGGTCGGGAAGTCCGGGCCCTTCACGCCGAGGCGGCCGTTCTCCGGGTCGTCCTGCATCAGCTCCGAGAGCGTGATGTCGGGGTTCTCGATCACGCGGATGACCGCGTCGACGACCTCGCGCAGGTTGTGGGGCGGGATGTTGGTCGCCATGCCGACCGCGATGCCGCTCGTGCCGTTGATCAGCAGGTTCGGGACGCGGCTCGGGAGGACCAGCGGCTCCTGCTCGGAGTCGTCGAAGTTCGGACCGAAGTCGACGGTCTCTTTCTCGATGTCGGCGAGCAGCTCGGAGGCCATCCGCGACATGCGGACCTCCGTGTAACGCATGGCTGCTGCAGGGTCTCCGTCGACGCTGCCGAAGTTGCCTTGGCCGTCGACCAAGGGCATCCGCATCGAGAAGTCCTGCGCCATGCGGACGAGCGCGTCGTAGACCGCGCTGTCGCCGTGCGGGTGGTACTTACCGAGGACGTCACCGACGATGCGTGCGCTCTTCTTGTAGGCCGAGCTCGCGGTCACCTTCTGCTCGTGCATCGAGTAGAGGATGCGGCGGTGCACCGGCTTGAGGCCGTCGCGGACGTCCGGGATGGCGCGTCCGATGATGACGCTCATCGCGTAGTCGAGATACGACCGGCGCATCTCGTCTTCGATGGTGACGGGGAGCTTCTGAGCCATGAGCCTCGTGGGGGGTCGTCGGCGCGAGGCCGTGCGACGGCGTGGGTCGGTCGGTAAGGCGTCGGCGCGCGGAAGGCGGTACGACGGTGGTTGGCGTGGCGGGGTCAACCGCCGCGAGAGGGCGTGGGACGGTCCTTTGGGTCCGCGGGGTCAGCCGCGGACGGGCGGAGCCGGCGGGAAGCCGGCCGAGGGCGGGACGCGCCGCTCGAACCCGCGAGACGACCCGCAGGGCCCCTCGACGGCTTCGCGGCGGTCGCGGGGCGGCGCACGGTACCACGCGCGCGCACGCGCGCACACGTGCGCGGATCATAACGTGCGGCTCTTCGATGCCTGACCCAGAGACGCCCCGCGGCGCTATCGCCGAGGGATCGCCCTGGGCGTGCCAAGAGCGCCCGGAGCTGGCATCTTGGTTTCCACTCACCCCCGATTGGAGATCGGCCGAGTCTCGAGCGACTCACCCTCCGACCGCTGCGAGCCCCCCCAAGTGTCCGATGCTACGCACCTTTTCGCCGACCGCCGTCGCGTTCGTCACGCCCCCTCTCCGCGTGGCACCCGAGGTGCAGCGCACGCGGCGGCCTGCCCTCCGAGCCGAGAGCCCTCCATGACCGAACCTCGACCCGAGAAGCGACCGGCTTTGTCGTCGCCCGCATCGCCCCCGCCCCGGTCCTCCGTGGCGTCCTCGCACGCGATCGCGTGGGCAGCGCCGACCGCACGGGTCGCGCCGATCCTCGGACGCCGTTGGCTCCACACCCTCCGCGCCAGCTGCCTGGCGTCCCTGGTCGCCCTCGCCGCCGCGTGCTCGTCCGGGGCGTCGCCCACCCTCCCCATCCCGCCTCCCGCGGCCCTCACGAGCGCTCCCGACGAAGACGGTGTGGTCACCATCACGGGCAACGGCGCGATCGAAGGCGCGCTCGTGAGCGCCTACAACGAACGCACCGAACGTGGCGTGATTGAAACCGCCGACGACGCAGGCGCGTTCGTGCTCCGACTCGAAGCGCAGACCGGCGACTCGATCCTCGTGTGGCAGCGCGTCGGTACCCAGTCCGGCCAGGTGCTCTCGCTCGGCGTGCCCTGACCGCAAGCACATCGACGAGCGCACCCACTCTCGCGCTTTTTTGACGACACCAGCGCACATGTCCTACATCCACTCCTGTCGACCCACCCGGTCGCGCGGAGGCGGACGATGGACACGGCGATGCGAGATCTCGAGCAAATTCAGGAACGTGAGCCGGACGAGCAGGGGCGCAGAGCGGCGGTCTTCCTCCTCGCGGGCGCGGCAACGCTCGGGCTCGTGTACGCGATGGTTCGGATCGTGGGCGCCGAGCCGCCCCCCGCCGCTGCCACGGACCCGTTGGCCGCGCTCGGGGAAGCCGAGGCGTTGTCGCGTGCCGCTGCGGAGGCCGAGCAGGTTCCGACGGAGTCACCGGACGTCGATCGCGCGTCTCTGACCTTCCCGCGGACGCTGCTCGGTGACGAGCGCCCCGAGGTCGCGGCCACGTTCGCCGCCGCTGCTGCGGAGCACGCCTCGCTCTTCGCTCGCGGAGGCCTGCTCACCGCGACGACGACGATGCCGGCCGCGATGGTCGCCACCCCGGAGCAGCGCTCCCTCGAGGCCGCCGCCGCGCACGACCCGATGGTCGCGGCCGCTCTGCCGGCCGCTCCGTCTCGGGAGCGTGGTCAGGTGGGCCGTGACGGCACGTACACGCTGCAGGTGATCAGCTACCGCACGGCGGAAGAGGCCGATCTCTTCGCGGACGCGCTGCGCGCGCGAGGTCACGACGCGTTCGTGCAGGAAGCCGACGTCGAGGATCGCGGCCGCTTCTTCCGCGTTCGCATCGGTCCTTTCGAGACCCAAGCCGAAGCCGAAGCCGCGCGCCGTCGCGTGGAGGCCGAGGAGCAGATGGCGACGTTCGTGGTCCGCCGCCGCGACTGATCGC
>JALOQC010000130.1 GCA_025453555.1 Myxococcota bacterium
CGCGACGCCCGCGAAGATGAGCGGCAGCGCGACGAAGGTGCGCGTGTCGAGCGTCTCGCCCGCGAGCCACACCCCGAGCGCGAGCGCGACGATCGGATTCACGAACGCGTAGCTCGTCGCGAGCGAGGGTGAGACCGCGCCGAGCAAGAAGACGTACGCGCTGTAGCCGACGAGGCTCCCGAACACGACGAGGTACGACCACACGCCCCACGCGAACGCGCCTGGCCACGACCAGGTCTCGCCGATCGCGAGGCTGATCGGGAGCGCGAGCAGCCCACCCGCGATCATCTGCACGCCCGCCGCCACGACCCCGTGCGGGAGCCCCGCGCGTGGTCCCCAGATGCTCCCGAGCGCCCAGAGGATCGGCGCGACGAACTGCAAGAAGATCGCCGGGTGCGTGCGGAAACGTCCGTCGAGCGTGAGCACCGCGACGCCCACCACGCCGATCGCGATTCCGATCCATTCGATACGCGTGAGACGTCGGCCGAACGCGGTGCTCCAGACCCCCGCCCAGAGCGGCGTGGTCGCGATCACGGTCGCGCTGAGCCCCGACGGCGCGCCGAGCTCGAGCGCGAGCGTCGTCAGCCCGTTGCCGCCCACGATGAGCAGCGCGCCCACGATCGCCGCGTTGCGCCACTGCCGCGGCGTACCGAACGGGATGCCGCGCAGCCGCGCCACCAAGAGGAGCACGAGCCCCGCGGTCACGAAGCGCGTCGTGGTGAGCTGGAAGCTCGCGAAACCGTCTCCGAGGGAGAACGTGATCCCGAGGTAGGTGCTGCCCCAGATGGTGTAGAGGGCGAGCAGCGCCGCCGCGATCGTGAACGAGCGACGCATGGACGGCGGACCAACCGAAGACGGCGCGGTGGACATTCCGGGGTGCGGAACGTGACATGGCGGGGGCTCGCAGGTGAGGCGTCGACGATGGATTACCACCCGCCGCCCTACTCGACGAGACCCGGCCACGGCCTCGGGAGGAAGCAGGTGAGAGTCCGCTCGAAACGCTCCCGAAGGTGCGCCTCGTGCTGATAGCATCCGCGCCGCATGGCTCGCCCCCGGAAGCTGAAGCTCCCACGTCGCCGTCGCGGACGGCCTCGGGTGCTGATCTGCACCCCCGAGATCACCGAGCTCCCGGAGGGCATGGGCAACGCCGCCAACTGGATCGCGGCCAAAGGGGGCGGCCTCGGCGACATCTCCGCTGGCCTCATCCGTTACCTGCACGAGGACGATCGTTTCGATCTCCACGTCGTGATCCCGAAGTACGAGCGACAGATCCTCGGTCTCGGCGGCGTGGAGCTGCGCGAGCTCGATCTCCTCGGCCCGCACTTGCAGAAGCGCGGCGTCCACCTCGTGCGCGACAGCGCGTTCTCGACCTCGCCCGCGGTGTACTCGGAGAGCGCGGCGCATCCCCGCGTGCAGCGCGCGCAGGCGTTCCAGCGCTACATCATCAACCAGCTCCTCGACGACCTCCGACCGGAGATCGTGCACTGCAACGACTGGATGACCGGCCTCGTACCCGCGGCCGCGAAGGAGCGCGGGATCTCCACGCTCTTCACCATCCACAACGTCTTCACGGAGCTCGCGACCCCACACGAGCTCGATCGCGACGGCATCGACGTGCGGCGCTTCATGAAGGAGCTCTACTTCGAGCGTTTCCCCGACGGTCCCTTCGAGAAGAACTGGCACGAGAACCGCGTGGACTTCGCGGCCTCCGCGATCCTCGCCTCCGATCTCGTCAACACCGTGAGCCCGACCTTCCTCGGCGAGCTCGTGAGTGGCGCCTGCGACGACATCGCGCCCCCGAGCTTGCTGCACGCGTTGCGCGAGAAGCACGCGCAGGGCGCCGCGCTCGGCATCCTCAACGCGCCCAACGACGTCATCGATCCCCGCAAGTCGCGCTGGGCCACGCCCTTCGGCTTCGACGACGTGATGGAAGGCAAGCAGGTCAACAAGCGCCGCTTCCAGGAGCGCATGGGCCTCGTGCCCGATCCAGACGCGCCGCTCTTCCTCTGGCCGAATCGCCTCTACGGACAGAAGGGCGTCGAGCTGCTCTTCCAGGTCTTGCTCGGACCGCTGAGCAAGCAGATGCAGGTCGCGATCGTCGCGAACGGCGACGCGCGCACGGAGGAACGCTTCGGCATCCTCTCGCTCGGAAGCGGCGGGCGCGTGGCGCGACAACCCTTCAGCGAGGAGCTCTCCGAGCTCGGCAAGGCCGCGGCGGACTTCGTGCTGATGCCCTCGCTCTACGAGCCCTGCGGGCTCCCGCAGATGGAAGGTCCACGCTTCGGTGCCCTGCCGGTCGTGCGACGGACCGGCGGCCTCAAGGACACGGTCGACGAGCTCGAGCTCGAGCGCAACGTCGGCAACGGCTTCGTGTTCGATGCGTACGAAACCTCCGCGTTCGCGGCCGCGCTCGAGCGCGCGATCGCGTTCCGAAGGCGCCCCTTCAGCGAGCGCGAGGCGACCATTCGTCGCGTGATGCGCGCGGGCTTCGAGAAGCACTCGCTCGCGCAGACCGCGAAGGAATACGTCGCGGTGTACGAGCGGATGCTCGCAGCCCGAGATCCCGACGCGGACGAGTGATCGCTTCTTCTGCGGTCGCGTGACGCCGCCTCCCAACGCGAGCCGCGCGTGGCAGAACGGCCGCGCGCTGATGCACGAGTGACGTGCGAGTCGCACGCATCGCGCCCGGCCGTCGTGCTCGGTTCGGATGCGACGTTCGCTGCGCCCCGCCATCGCGGCGTTCCGCACCGTTGCTGCGCCACGCCCGTGGCCGCAGACTCGCCCGCATGACCGAGCCCAAGCGAGACGTGCGCAGCGACGACGAGTGGCGGCGCGTCCTCGATCCCGAGCAGTTCCGCATCCTCCGCCTCAAGGGCACCGAACGCGCCTTCACGGGCGCGCTCCACGCCACCAAGACACCCGGCACGTACTTCTGCGCGGGCTGCGGCACGAAGCTCTTCGAGAGCGACACCAAGTTCGACTCCGGCTGCGGCTGGCCGAGCTTCTTCGAGTCGGAGCCTGGCGTGATCCGCTACGAAGAAGACTTCTCGTACGGCATGCACCGGGTCGAGGTGATGTGCGCCGCGTGCGACGGCCACCTCGGCCACGTCTTCCCCGACGGACCACCGCCCACCGGCAAGCGCTACTGCATCAACTCCGCGAGCCTCCGCTTCGAGCCCCGCGGCTGACCACGGTCCGCCGCGGCGCGACGTCAGTTGCGGGAAGCCGCCGCGTGGTTGATGTCGAAGCGCATCTCGCCCGGCGCGCCGGTGTCGTTGCCGACGGACGAGCCTTCGAGGAAACGCTCGAGACACGAGATCAACGCGGGCGGCGTCTCGCAGAACGGGTTGTGGCGGAGCTTCGTGACACGACCGCTCGCGTCGACCTCGATCGTGAAGATCCCACCGACCGGCGGATGACCCACGAAGCAGCTCGTGAGCTGCGGCGTCCAGCCGTTCGTGATCGCGCGGTAGGTGTCCATCGAGACGACGTTGTTCGTCTGCCGGAAGGTCACGCGCACCGAGTCGCCCGGACGCACGATCGCGTGCTCCCGCATCGAGTCGCCGCAGCGCACCATTGCTCGGCTCGCGTCGCATCGAGGCCGGCTCGCGCGCTTGCATGTCGGTCTCCGTCTGCATGCTCGCCGCGCGTTCCGATGCCTCGCGTGCGGCCCGCACGGCCGCGACCACCGAGTCCGGTGCCCCGAGCTGCGACGGCGCTTCCATCGTCGCAGGGCTCGGCTCGTTCGGCTCCGCCCCCATGCTCGTCGCCTCCGCCATTCGCTCCGCCGTCTCCCGCAGCACACGCTCGGCGATCTCCTGCGCGCGCGCCTCCGCCGCCGCCTCGATGCGCGCTTCCACGGCCGACGTCGCATCCGACGCGACGTCGCTCGCTGCGTCGCTGGGCGCCGACGCGAGCGTGACGTCGTCGGAGCCCGCACCACGCAGCCACAACGCGAGCCCCCGCCGATCACTGCGAGCGCGACCAACCCCGCGATCCGAGGGAGCGCGCTGCTTCGCGCGGGCGGAGGCGAGCTCATCACCGCCGGGACCGCAGCGGGCGTGACCTGCGCCGCGCTCGCCCCGCTGGAACCCGACGCGCCCGTCGGCGCGCTCGACACCACGGGCGTCGCCATCGACGGAAGCGCCGACATCGCCTCCGGCGTGATCGTCGCCGCCATCGCGACCGCGGAGACGCCGCGCGTGGGCGGATTCATCGACGGCACGCGCGCGGGCGAGCTCGCCTGCAGGGGCCCGAGCGCATCGAGCGCCGCGCGCATCTCGGCCGCGCTCGCGAAGCGTGCGTTCGGATCCTTCGCCATGGCGCGCTCGACCACCGCGATCAACGTCGGATCGAGCCCCGGCACATGGAGAACGAGCGTAGCATCCTCCGCGCGAAGGCCAGCCCGCGGGCCGATCAGCGGAGCCAGCCGCGCACGAGCAGCTCGGAGAAGACGTTCGAGATCGCGTGGAAGACGATCGCCGCGCCGACGCCGCCTCGCCACCCACGCAGCCACGCGAACACGAGCCCCGGAAAGAACACCGCCAGGCGCGCGGGGTGCGGCTCCGCGAAGACGTGCACGATCGCGAAGAGCACGGACTGAACGATCAGCACGCCCGGATGAAGCCACGCCCCGAGCACGCGGCGAGGCGCGAACGCGTCGTGCAACCGCGTCTGCACCCAGCCGCGGAAGAAGACCTCCTCCGGCAGCGCGACCACGACGAGCTGCGCGGCCACGAACGACGCGAAGTCCGGCGGGAGGTTCCAGCGAAACGGGTGCGCGGCCCCATGCCAGAGGTAGAAGCCCACCGCGAACGGCGGGAAGACCACCGCGGCGACGCCGAGCGCGACCCCGATCTCCCGCAACGCGGAAGGAAAGCCACGCCGAACCACGCGCGCGAGCTCGAAGATCCCGAAGGGTCCGTCGTCGGCCTCCGCGCTCGTCGTGCGTGAGTCCTCGTTCTCCGAGCTCGTCGCACCATCCTCGCCGCTCGTCTCGACGCGGCCCGTCTCCTCGGGCCTCACATCACGGCGCGCGTCGTCACGCCCCGTGTCGTCACCAGGCCCGAGCAGGCCACCGAGCGCGACCCCGAAACGCGCGAGCCCCCCCTGCTTTCCGGCGTAGTGAAGCGCGACGAAGAGGAAGATCCCGCCGACGAGCAGGTGCACGTACTCCGCGAGCCACGGCACCGCGCGCAGCCGCGTCACCGCGAAGAGCGCCACGCACACGCCGAGGTAGACGACAAACACCTCGCGCACGATCGCCCGCCGCGAGCCGGCCGAAGGCTCGGCAGAGCCCGGAGATGAACGCTCGGGAGCGGGCAGTGAGTCGGACACGGACGGCCGGGTGTACCGATCGCAGCCGCCCGGAGCAACGACGCCCGTCTCCGCTCGTCGCCCGTCTCCGCTCGTCGCCCGTCTCCGCTCGTCTCGCGCGCTCGTCGCCCGTCTCCGCTCGTCGCCCGTCTGCGACGAGCACTGCCGAGCCCCGCGGACCCGACCGTGGAGGTGACGACGATCCGCGAACGCTCCCCGCCGAGCGCCCCTGCGTGAGAGAGCGCAGGCGCCTCCGCGCATCCGCCCGTATGCTGCGCCGCTCATGATCCCCGACGAAGCCATCGCCGATCTGCGGGTCCGCGTGGACCTCAAGGCGCTCGTCGGCGAGTACGTGCGGCTGGTGAAGTCCGGCGCGAGCTGGAAAGGCCTGTGTCCTTTCCACAACGAGAAGAGCCCCTCGTTCTACGTGCACCCCGAACGCGGCTTCTTCCACTGTTTCGGCTGCGGCGCCTCGGGCGACGTCTTCGCGTTCGTGATGCGCCTCGAAGGCCTCACCTTCCCCGACGCCGCGCGGCGCCTCGCGGAGCGCGCGGGCGTCGAGCTCCCGGTCGCGGATCCCGCACGCGAACAAGAGCACCGCAAGGTCCGCGCGCGCGAGGAGCGCCTCGTCTCGGTCGTGGAGGCCGCTGCCGGCTTCTTCATCCAGCAGGTCCGCGAGCACCCGCTCGGCCCGATGGCGCGCGCGGTCTGGCGTGCCCGCGGCGTGACCGACGAGACCGCGGAGAGCTTCCGACTCGGCTACGCCCCTCACGGCTGGGACGGCCTCGTGAATTTCCTGCGGCAGCGCGGCTTCCAGGCGAGCGACGCGGAGACCGTCGGCCTCGTCGTCCCCCGCAAGCAAGGCGACGGCTTCTACGATCGTTTCCGCCATCGGCTGATGTTCCCCATCACCGATCACCAGGGCCGCATCGTCGCCTTCAGCGGCCGCGCGCTCGATCCTCCCCCAGACGCGCCCCCCGAACGCGAGCCAGGTGCGAAGTACGTCAACAGCCCCGAGCACCCGCTCTACAAGAAGGGGCAGATCCTCTACGGCCTGCACGAAGGCCGCGTCGAGATCCGGCGCCGCGGATGGGCCGTGATCTGCGAAGGAAACTTCGATCTCGTCGCGCTCCACCAAGGCGGTTTCCCGAACTCCGTCGCGCCGATGGGCACCGCGCTGACGGAGGACCAAGCGAAGCTCCTACGCCGGTACGCCGAGCGCGTGGTGCTCCTCTTCGACGGCGACGCCGCCGGCCGAAAGGCCGTGCGCGCCAGCTTCGACGTCCTCGCGAAGGCCGGCCTCGACGCCTCGGTGGTCGCCCTGCCGGCGGGCGCGGATCCCGACAGCTTCCTCCGCGAGAACGGCGCCGAAGAGCTGCAAGCGCGCATCGAAGCCGCCCCCGGCATCGTCGAGCACCTCATCGACGACGCCGCCAGCCACAACATCCGCGACGCCAGCGACAAGGCCCGGGCGATCGCCTCCCTCGGGCCCGTGCTCGCCAAGGTCGCGAGCCCCATCGAAGGGCGCCTCCACGTCGAGCGCATCGCGCGCCGGTTCGGGATCTCGGACGTCGAGGCGGTGCGCCGCCAGCTCCGCGACGGCCTGCGCCAGCGACGCGAAGAACGCGCACTGGCAGCGGATTCCAACGCGCAGAGCGCACCCACACGCCCCGCACGTCGCGGTCCCCGAACGGAGTTCTCGAAGGTCGAGCTGGGGGGCCTCGGGGTCATCCTGGACCTCGATCTCTGGCGCACCCCGGAAGCCAAACGATTCGGCGAGCTTTTGACGAGCCCGGAACTCTGCGCCATCTTTGACACGGCCTCGCGTTTGGTGGAGGAACGCGGGGGGGTGGAGGCACCGGCGCTGCTGGAGGAAGTACAGGACAACGAGGCGGTCGCCTGGCTGGGCGGCCGGCTCGCCAAGCCGGAGCACGCCGACGAGAACGAAGGACTCGAGGTCCTTCGGACGTGCATCCCCCTGCTCGAGAAGCGGTGGGGCGCGGCGCGGAAGCGGCAGATCCAAGACGGGATCTTGGCCGCGGTCCGCGCCGGGGATCAGGCTCGTGCAAACGAGCTTCGGGTGGAACTACAGGCGCTCCTTCGCGGAGCGGCTCAGAGAACGGGCTCGAGAGGTGACGATGGCGACGAAAGCTCGCGGTTCGAAGACCACGACGACGACGGCGCGTAAGGCGAAGACGACGAGCCCTGGGGGCAGCAAGGCTCCCACCAAGAAACGGCCGAGCGCGAAGGCGGGCCGGGACGAGGTGCTCGAGGTGGTGGAGGTCCAGGCCAAACCCACCAAGGCCAACGGTCAGGCGAACGGACAGGTCAACGGTCAGGTCAACGGCCACGCGAAGAACGGCGCGGCCAAGAACGGTCACGCCAACGGCGCGGTCGCCAAGGCGTCCAAGGCGTCGGGCGCCAAGACGTCGAGTGGCGGGACGAAAGCGCCCGCCGCGAACGGCAAGGCCAACGGCAAGCCGGCGGCCAAGGCGGACGTCGAACTGGACGACGTGGTCGAGATCGACGACGCGTTCGACGGCGAAGAGCTCGAGGCCGACGAAGCCTCGGCCGCGCGCGTGAGCGACATCGAGGAGCTCCTCGGGGGTCGTCGAAAGCGCCGCGATCGCAAGGAGGTCCAGGGCCTCCTCGAGCGCGGTCGCCTCAAGGGCTACCTGACCTACGACGAGATCAACGACGCGCTCCCGCCGGACGTCGTGTCCTCGGAGCAGATCGACGAGCTCATGCAGCGCCTCGAGGGCGAGGCGATCGAGATCGTCGACAACGCGTCGCAGGCCCGCCGCAAGGAGGGCATCTTCAAGGCGGCGCGCACGTCGTCGAAGAAGAAGGAGTCGATCCTCCCGCCGGCGTCGGATCCGTACACCACGAAGTCGAACGACCCCGTCCGGATGTACCTCCGGAAGATGGGCACCGTCTCGCTCCTCACCCGCGAGGGCGAGGTCGAGATCGCCAAGCGCATCGAAGAGGGCGAGAACAAGATCTTCGAGGTCATCCTCAACTCGCGCGTCGGCGTCGCCGAGATCATCGACATCGGCGAGTCGCTCAAGAAGGGCAAGCTGCGCGTCAAGGACGTCGTCAAGGACATCTCCGAAGAGGAGGACGAGGAAGACGTCAAGAACCGCGTGGTGCGCCTCGTCGACAAGGTGAAGCGCCTCGAGGCGAACACCGCGCGCATCAACTCCGAGCTCGACGGCACCAAGAAGATGGCGGAGAAGACCCGCCGTCAGCACCGCGAGACGGTGGAGAAGAACCGCAAGGAGCGCATCGAAGCGCTCCGCGACGTGGGCCTGTCGAAGAAGCAGATCGACAAGGTCGTCTCGCGCATCAAGGGCTACATCCGCCGCGTCGAGCGCGCGGAGCAGGCGATCCTCGACGCCGAGCAGCGCTGCGGCGGCATGGAGTCGAAGGAAATCCGCGCGATGCTGAAGAAGCTGACCGCGACGCCGGGCGAGGAGAAGAAGCTCCTCCGCAAGTACGGCGCGACGGTCGAGGTCCTCCGGATGGCCGACGAGTCCATCAAGGAGGCCCAGAAGGCGATCGCGAAGGTCGAGGAGGACATGGGGCAGCCCATCGACTTCCTCCGCGAGACCTACAAGGCGCTCTCCGCGGGCGAGCGTCAGGCGGATCGCGCGAAGGCCGAGCTGGTCGAGGCGAACCTCCGCCTCGTGGTGAGCATCGCGAAGAAGTACACGAACCGAGGTCTCCAGTTCCTGGATTTGATCCAGGAGGGGAACATCGGTTTGATGAAGGCGGTCGACAAGTTCGAGTACCGCCGCGGTTACAAGTTCTCGACCTACGCGACGTGGTGGATCCGGCAGGCGATCACGCGCGCGATCGCGGATCAGGCGCGGACGATCCGCATCCCGGTCCACATGATCGAGACGATCAACAAGCTCATCCGGACGAGCCGCTACCTGGTGCAGGAGCTCGGCCGCGAGCCGACGCCGGAAGAGATCGCCGAGCGCATGGAGATGCCGCTCGACAAGGTCCGCAAGGTCCTGAAGATCGCGAAGGAGCCCATCAGCCTCGAGACGCCGATCGGCGAGGAAGAGGACTCGAGCTTGGGCGATTTCATCGAGGACAAGTCGGTGGTCTCGCCGGTCGAGGCGGTGATCAACGGCAACCTCGAGGATCAGACGCGCCGCGTGCTCAAGACGCTGACCCCGCGCCGAAGAGGTCGGCCAGGACTTCGAGGTGACGCGCGAGCGCATCCGCCAGATCGAGGCCAAGGCGCTCCGCAAGCTCCGGCACCCGAGCCGCAGCAAGCAGCTCCGCAGCTTCATGGATGGATGAGGCGATGTCGCTGCGCACGCTCGTCCGGGCATGCGCAGCGAAGACGTCCAACCGAACGACCCACGCTCATCGAGAGCGCGCCGTTGCCACCAGGGAGTGCTGGAGCCGAGACCGAACACGTAGTTGGCGAGTCCGAACGTGCGGGCTGGCCCCCTGCGGCCAGGGGCGAAGCCCCGAAGAGCAGCGCGCAGGGGCGGCCGGAGCGAAGCGCAGGACGTCACGCGCCAGAGGGGTGCGGGGAAACCTCCCCGCCTCGTGAGCGAAGGCCGAAGGCCGTAGCGAACACAAAAGGGCCCATAGCTCAATTGGTTAGAGTCGCCGGCTCATAACCGGTTCGTTGCAGGTTCGAGTCCTGCTGGGCCCACCCGACCACCTCCGCGCGCGCGCAGGTGGTCGTTTCATTCGGGCACCCGAGCCGCCCTCGTGGCCACCCGTCGAAGGCCCGAGGGGTTGCGTGCCAACCCCACCCACGGTAAACGCGCGTCGTTCCGCGGTATCGCGGCTCGAGGGCGACCTCGAGGACGACGGGAGAGACGCGTGCGCGACGTGCTGACGGCCCTGGCGAAGCTCTGGAAGATCGACGATGCCGCGAAGGGCTACGACGAGGAGCTCCGGACCCTGCCAGAGAAGATCGCCGCGATGCGACGTGACGTGGACATGCTCGAAGGCCTGCTCACGGCCGAGCGCGCGCAGGTCGCCGAAGCCGAAGCGCTGAAGGCGTCGCGCGCGGAGGATCTCGTCGAACGTCGCGAGGCGCTCTCGCGCGCGAAGTCGAAGGCGTCGCGGTCGCGGACCCTCAAGGAGTCCGACGCGGCCGACCGCGAGGTCGAGGCCACCCGTCGAACCATCGCGGACCGCGAGCGCGAGATCACGACGCTCGAAGAGACGTTGAACGCCAAGCGCGGCACGCTCGAGGCGCGCGAGCGGCAGCTCGAAGAAGCGAAGAACATCGCGAATGAAGAGACCACCGCCGCCGAGGCACGCCTCGCCGAGGTGCGCGTGGCCCGCGAGACCGTCGTCGTCGGGCGCGACGAGCTCGTCGAAGCGCTCCCGCGCCGGGTGGTGAAGCGCTACGAAAAGCTCCGCACGCGCGACCGCTTCCTCCCGGTCTCCATCGTCACCGGGCCGACGTGCGTCTCGTGCCGGATGACCTTGCCCGCGCAGCTCTGCATCGAGGTCAAGCGCGCGGGGGAGAAGTCTCCCGCGAAGCCGGACATCGAGGATTTCCTCGTCTGCCCGCAATGCCACGCGTTCCTCGTGCACATCGACTTCGTCGAGCCGCCGCCTCCGTCGGTTTGATCGCGCACGACCCGCGAAGCCGCGGTTCGCTCGATCGCCCGCCCACGACCCGCCGAACCGGGTCGATCAACGAATGAGCGAACGCAGGCCCGCGAGCGCCTTCGGCTCGTCGGGATTCGCGGCCAGCGCGCGCTCGTACGCCGCGCGCGCATCCGCGTCGGCGCCCATCGCGAGCAGCACCTCCGCGCGCAGCACGTGGACGCGCGCGTTCTTCGGAGCGAGCCGCGCCGCTTCGTCGAGCCGCGCGAGCGCGTCGGCGCGCTCTTCGTCGCGCGCGAGCTTCGCGTCGATCCACGCGAGCTCCGCCGCGAACTCCGGCTCGTCGGGCACGAGCTGCACCGCCTTGGCGACCGCTTCGCGCGCGCTCGCGAGCTGATCGCGATCGACCGCGCGCCGCGCCCGCCGCATCGCGCGCTCGGCCTGCAGCATCCGCTCGACCCGCGCGTCGAGCTCCGTTCCAGGACCGACCTCCTTCGCGTCGAGCACGACCGCCGAGCTCGCGTCCGGCGAAGCGCTGCGCTCCGCGGCGCGAGGCTCCGGGGTGGCGTGTCCGGATGCGTCTGCGGACGCCTCGTGCGGAATCGGGTGCTCGTCCGTTCGCTCCGACCTCGATGCGTGGTCGCCCGGCACATCGAGCTCTCGCGTCGGCGGATCCTGCGCCGCCCCGCTGCGCACGGGGATCTGCATCGCCGCCGGCAGCTCCCGCGTCACCGCGTCGTGTGCACGCAGGGGCGAAAACGGCGCGGCCGTCGACCTCTCGCTCGGCGTGGTCGGCGCGCTCGGGATGCTCGGGATGCTCGGGATGCTCGGGATGCTCGGGATGCTCGGTGTGCTCGACGCGCTCGCGGTGGCCGCCGCGCTCGCGCGCGACGCGCTCGAAGGCAGCACCGCGTCCGAGTCCGTCCGCTCCCGATCGGACACCAGCACCGCCTCCGCGCGCCCGAGCCGATGATGCAGCTCGTCGCTCAGCGGATGCAGGGCGATCGGCAGATCCTCGCGGAGCCTTCGCGCCTCCGCACGCAACGCCGCGCCGCGCCGCCGAAGCGTCGCCAGCTCCGTGTCCGGCGCGAGCTCGAAGACCTCGGCGTAACGCTCCGCACGCAGTGACGAGAGCAGCTCGCGCAATCGCTTCGACGCCGCCGCGCTGCGATCCGCAGCTCGCCCGCGATCGAGCGCGACCTCTCGAAAGGTCACGCACCCGAGACAACGCGCGGCGTGGAATGCGCGCAGCGCGGCCGCGCGCGCGGACCCGCGACGCTCGAGCAACGTGCGCAGCGTCGAATGTCCGTCGACCGCGTCCAGCAGCGCGCGCTCGTCGTCCTCGAGCGCCTGCGCGAGCCCGCGCCACCCGAGCTCCGACGCCCACACGTAGCGATCCAGGAAGGCCGCGCTCGCGGCCTCGATCGCGTCGATCGGGAGCTGGGTGCGAAACGCACGCGCGACGATCTCCGCGAGCGAGAGCTCGAGCGTGATCGTCTCCGCCGGCGGCGTCATCGCCTCGGAGAACTGGAAGCTCCCGGTCCGCCACGCGAAGAGCGCGAAGAGCTTGGTCTCCTGCTGATGCTCCAGCGCCTCGCGCAGATCGCGCGGCTCGATCGCGCCCATCGCCACGAGGATGCCGCCTTGCCGACCGTCTCCGTCGCGCACCCGCGCGAGCGACTCGTCGAGCGTCGCGCGATCGATCACCCCGCGTCGCACGAGGAGCTGACCGAGGCACTCGTCCTCGAGGTTCGAGCGCACGTGGATCGGCACGCCGTTGCGGAAGAAGACGACCTTCTTCGGGCTCTCGCCGGTCGTCGTGCGTGCGTGTCCGTCCAGCTCCACCACGAGCGCACCGGTGGCGCGGAGATCCGCGAGACGCGTGAGCACCTCCGCGACCTCGAGCTCCTCGAGACGCCCTCGGACCTCCGCCACCTTCGCGAGCGCGCGCGCGCGTCGCTCGACGTCGACGCCTTCACGTCCGGCCTCCGGATCCATCGAAGGAGGCGGCACGGTCGGCAGGCGCGGCGGCGCAGACGCGTAGAGATCGTCGTCGAACGACTCGAGCTCCACCGCCGCGCTCGGAGGGCGCGGCACCGCTTGCCCGAGGCTCCGCACGATCTCGTCCGGATCGCCGCTCGGCACGCACTGCACGCCGAGCTCACACGCGAGCGCCGCGAGCTCGTCCGGCGCCGCTGCGATTCCGGTGAGCACGATCGGGAGCGCGCGCCCGCCCGGAGCCCAACGAAGCGACTCGATCGTCGCCGCACCGTCGCGCCCCCGAAGATCGAGATCGACCACCACGGCGTCGGTCGGCTCCTGAACGAAACGATCGAGCGCGCGCTCGCCGCCTTCGACCACTTCGGTCGCCCAGCCGTCCGCACCGAGTCGCTCCGCGACACGCTCGGCCCAAGCTGGCGAGGCGTGAACCACGAGCACCGACCTCACGGCGATCGCTCCGTTCGCTCCGTTCGCTCCGTTCGCTCCGTTCGCTCCGTTCGATCGGCGCGCGCGTCGAGCTCCACGCGCTCCGCGACGGCGCGTTCCGACGTCCCTCCGGCGGGTGCTCGCTCCGACGGCGTGCGACGCGGCCACGGCGCGTCGACCCCGACCACGCCCACGCAGCGCTCGAAGCACGCGCGCACTTCCTCCGCACGTCGCTCCCAAGCCGCGCGCAGCGACTCCGACGCCGAGCGCCCATCGCGCTCGCGAATGCCGAGCGAACGCGCCACGGCCGCCGCGCGCGGACCACCGAACGCGAGCGTCCCGTCACCGCTCGCGTCGAGGAGCGCGACCGCCTGCTCGACCCCACGGAAGAACCGATACCCGTCGCGCCACGCTTCCGTCACGTCGCTCCCCACGTGGGGAGTGAGCGCGTCGAGGGCGTCGAGCGTGTGTCGACGATGCACGCGGGGGTCGTCTCCATGGCGCAACTGCAGCCACTGCGTCGCGAGCTCGACGTCCACGAGCCCACCGAAACCGAGCTTCGGATGGTATCGATGCAACTTCTCCCCAGCAAGCTCGCGCTGCATGCGCGCGCGCAGCTCGACGAGGCGCGTCGGATCCGGCGCCCCGCCCGCGTACGCCGTGCGATCGAGCAGCACCTCGGTCTCGTCGACGAAGCTCGGCACGTCGCACGCCACCACGCGCGCACGCACCAGCGCCTGCCGCTCCCAGCCCTCTGCCGCCGTCGTGTGGTACCGCTCGAAGGCCGCACGCGAGACGACGAGCAACCCGTGCGAGCCGCTCGGTCGGAGCCGCGTGTCGATCTCGTAGCCCGGCCCCTCCGCGTCGAGCTGCGAGAGCAGCCGCAGCGTGCGCTGCGCGATCCGCGAGAAGTGCTCCACGTGGCTTCGCCCGCGCGAGGTCTCCCCGTCCTCGCCGTATACGAAGACGAGATCGAGATCCGAGGTGAAGCCGAGCTCGCCGCCTCCGAGCTTGCCCATGCCGACCACCGCCATCGCGCTCTGCGCTTGCCCGAAGCGCGCCTCCGTCTCGCGCGACGCGAAGCGGAACGCGCGATCGACCTGTGTGCTCGCGAGCGCGGAGAGCCGGCGCTGCACGTCGCGTGCGCCGAGCTCCCCACCCACGAACGCGAGCCCGACCCGCACGAGCTGCTCGCGCCGGATGCGCCGCAGGAGCGACACGAAGGTCTCGAGATCGTCGAGCTCCGCGGGCAGCACGTCGTGCGCGGCCACGATCTCGGCGTCGGTCGGCACGCTCGCGCCGGAGAAGACCTCGCCGAGGCTCTCGGGATGGCTCACGAGCAGCTCGGCGAGCATCGACGAGCGCCCGAAGAGCCCCACCACGCGCCGCGCGAGCCGCGGCTCCGACTCGAGCATCGCGTCGTACCCCGGGCCGCCGCGCAAGAAGAGATCGGTGAGGAAGCGGAGCGCGAGCAGCGGATCGGGCGCGAGCCGCACCTCCGAGAGCAAGCTCGCCGCGAACCCCGGCCGCCGCGCGCGACCGAGCGCCCCGAACGGCGACTCCGGCTCCCGCACCAGCCGCTGCACGTGGGCGACCGCCTCGTCGGGATCCGCGACCTGCAGGACGTCCGCCACGCGCTCCGCGAGCTCGTCCGGCGAGGCTTCCGTCGCGTGCTCGAGCAAGCTCGCGTAGCGGTTCTCGCCCCGCGAGCCTTCGTCGACGAGCGAGTCGAAGAGCTTCGCCACGACGCGCCGCTCGCGGGCGAGCGCGTCGTCGAACGCATTCTCGCTCGCGAAGCCGAGCGAGCGCGCGAGCTCGTCTCGCGACGCAGGCAGGGCGTGCGTCTGGTAGCCCGCGACCATGTGGATCCGGTGCTCGACCCGCCGCAGCAGCGCCCACGCGCTCTCCAACGCGTCCGCGTCGCCGTGCGAGACGTACCCGAGCGTGCGCAGACGCCGCAGCGCCTCGATGGTGCTCGACACGCGCAGCGCGGGATGCCGCCCGCCCCACACGAGCTGCAGCGTCTGCACGAAGAACTCCGCCTCGCGAATCCCACCGCGCCCGAGCTTCACGTCGTCGTCGCCCGCGTGGTGCTCGCGTCTTGACCGCTCCACCATCGCGCGCATCTCGAGCGCGATCGACGGATCGACGGAGCGTCGCCACACGAAGGGCCGCAGCGCCTCCAGCACGCGCTCGCCGAACTCGCGATCCCCCGCCACCGGCCGCGCCCGCAACAACGCCGCGCGCTCCCAAGGTCGCCCGAAGCTCTCGTAGTAGCGCTCCGCGCTCGCGAGCGAGTTCGCGAGCGGCCCCTGGCTTCCCTCGGGCCGCAGCCGCAGGTCGACCCGGAACACGAAGCCGTCCTCGGTGACCTCCGCGAGCGCGCGGCTCGTGCGACGCACCACGCGCGTGAAGAGCTCGTGCACCGACAGCTCGCTCGGACGCGCACCCTCCCCCGCACGCACCTCCGCGTCGTCGGTCTCGTAGAAGAAGATGAGATCGACGTCGCTGCCGAGGTTGAGCTCACCGCCCCCGAGCTTGCCCATCCCGAGCGCGACCAGCGGTACCGGCGATCCGCCGGCGTCGAGCGCGAAGCCGTACTTCTCTTCCGCGCTGCGTCGGCACGCGCGGAGGGCGGCGTCGAGCGCGACCGAAGCGAGGGTCGCGAGCTCCCCCGCCGTGCGGTCCACGTCCGCCAGCCCCAGCACCTCGCGGAGCGCGATCCGCACCATGGCGCGATGCCGCGCCTTGCGCAGCGCGCGCAGCAGCTCGGGCCCGTCCGGCAGGGCCGCGATCGGGGCGAAGCTCGCCGCCAGCGACGCCCCCTCGTCGTCGCGGTCGAGCGGCCGGCGGCGCACGTCGTCGAGCACCGTGGGATCCGCGAGCACCCACGCGAAGAGCGAAGGCGCATGGGCCCCGATCGCACCCGCGAGCTCCCGCGCCTCGCGATCGGCGTGGGGGGCAACCTCGGCGAAAGCCGCGCGGGCACGGATCACGTCTCCCATGGCGGGCGCATCGTGCCACACCCGGTCGCTTCGAGGGTTCGAGCGTCGCAGCCGATGCGGGTGTGGCCGCGGGTCACTCGGCAGCCGGCCCGTCGCACCGACCCACGCAGGTCCGAGCGGCCACGTCTCGAACGGCGAGGCCCCGACGCCCCGCTCTCCGCCCACCGCGGCCGACTCAGGCGGGGAGCCCGGCAACCAGCGGCCCGATCCCTCGGTTGACGCGTTCGGGGCGTTGGAGTAAGCCACCGCCGCTTTGGGGTCGGGGTGTCTCGAAAGAGCCCGCTCGGCCCCGTTTTCGAGGAGAATTCGTGCTCGCGTCCTTGGTCCTATCGCTCACGACGTGGCAGCCCGAGGCGAGCGCCGGAGCTGGCGCCGCCAGTGGTGCCGGCGGCGCCCCTCCCGGCTGCGCGGGCGGCGGCATGCAGATCGGCATGCTCGTCGTCATGTTCGCCGTGTTCTATTTCCTGATCATTCGCCCGCAGCAGAAGCGCCAGCGGGAGCACGACGACATGCTCAAGGCCCTGCACAAGGGTCAGGTCGTCCGCACCAGCGGCGGAATCCGCGGTGAGATCGTCGAGATCGACGACCGCGAGGTCACCCTCCGCATCGCCGAGAAGATCAAGATCAACGTCCTTCGCTCCCACATCGCCGGCCCCGAAGGGACTGCGATGGCGACGGCGGAGCCGAAGAAGGACTGAGTCGCGAACCGAGTCACGAACATGCGGCTCGTCTCGTGACGGGTCGCGAGCACGAGTCGCAACAGCGCGCGAAGACTGCGGCTCGAGGATTGAGACGCCCTGCGCGTCGAGGCCATCGATGGATCGTTCCTGGTATTTCCGTCTACTCCTGATCCTCTCCGCCGTCGTGGCGGCGTGGCTCTTCCTCTGGCCCAGCCTCGATCAAGCAGGCTGGGTCTCCGCTCCCGACTGGGTGAAGGCGCGCTTCGAGCGTCGCATCAGCCCGGGTCTCGACATCCGCGGCGGTCTCCGCCTGATGTACGAGGTCGAGGTCGACGAGTACATCCGCGACCGGCGCGATCGCTACTCCGAGCAGATGGTGCGCGAGCTGGGCGCCCTCCTCGGCGTGGTCGAAGAGGACGAGATGGACTCGATCACGCGCGAGCAGCTCGAGACGGTCGGCGAGCGCGTGACCGTCCAGCGGGTGGGCCGTCGCGCCATCCGCGTCGTCTTCACGAGCGAGGACGACAAGAGCCGCTTCGACACCGAGTGGCTCGAGCGCAAGTTCCCGGACCTGCGCCTCTCCGGCGACGAGGGGCTGCAGCTCGATCTGACGATGCGCGAGGATCGCATCGCCGAGCTGACGACCACCGCGGTCGAGCAGGCGAAGCTCACCGTCTCGAACCGCATCGACGGGCTCGGGCTGCGCGAAGCGACCGTGATCGGCCGCGAGTCGGATCTCATCGTCGAGATCCCGGGCGCCGACCAGGCCGCGTTCGATCGCATCCGCGAGATCATCGCGACCACTGCGCGCCTGGAGTTCAAGGTGCTCGACGAGGAGGGCACGACCTTCCTCCGCGATCTCGATCGCTCGACGCTCCCCGAAGGCGTGACCGTCGAGGCGGAGTCTGCCCCCGCCGGGGAGACCCGCCCGAGCGTGAGCTCCTACTTCCTCCTCTCGCGCGCGCCAAAGTGCGCGGAGCGCGACGCGGAGTGCACGAGCGCGCGCGAGCGCCTCGAAGCGCACCTCGCGACGCTCACCGTCCCCGACGACCACCAGCTCGTCGTCAACGAGCTCACCGTCAGCGAGCTGTCGGATCTCGGCCGCGAGGAAGAGGCGTGGCGCACGTTCTACGTCTTCCGGACCACCAACGTGACCGGTGAGGACGTCGAGGACGCGTTCACGAGCTTCGACCCGCAGGAAGGCAACCGCCCGGTCGTCTCGTTGCAGTTCAACGCGACGGGCGCCTCGAAGTTCGAGGAGATGACCGGCCGCAACGTGAAGCGTCGCATGGCGATCGTGCTCGACGGCAAGGCCGAGTCGGCCCCGGTCATCCAGGCCCGCATCGGCGGTGGCCGCGCGCAGATCACGCTCGGCACGGGCGACTACAACCGCTTGATGGACGAAGCCAATGCGCTCGTCGTCGTGCTCCGCGCTGGTGCCCTCCCCGCGCCTCTCCGCCCCGCGAACGAGCAGCTCATCGGCCCGACCCTCGGTCGCGACTCGGTCGAGAAGGGCGTCACCGGCGCGCTCGTCGGCGTCGGCCTCGTGCTCCTCTTCATGCTCGTCTACTACCAAGTCGCGGGCGTCGTCGCGAACGTGATGGTGCTCCTCAACGTGCTCTTCATGCTCGCCATCATGGCGGCCTTCGAAGCCACGTTGACCCTACCTGGCATCGCCGCCATGGCGCTCACCGTCGGTATGGCGGTCGACGCCAACGTGCTGATCATCGAGCGCATGCGCGAAGAGCTGCGCGCCGGGAAGTCTCCACGCTCCGCGGTCGACCAAGGCTATGCGCGCGCGTTCTCGTCGGTCATCGACGGTCAGCTCACGACCCTCATCGCCGGCATCGTCCTCTTCCAGTACGGCAGCGGTCCCATCAAGGGCTTCGCGGTCATGCTGATGATCGGCATCGTCACCTCGCTGTTCACGGGTGTGTTCTGCTCGAAGGTCGCGATGGATTGGCTCGTTCGCGGCGCCCGCGTCAAGCGTTTGAAGGTCGGGTGAGGAAGTCATGGAATTCATCAAGCCCGGTACCTACGTCGACTTCATGCGCCTGGCGCGCCCGGTGATCCTCACGTCGATCACCCTGGTCTGCCTCAGCCTCGCGTCGCTCTTCTTCCCTGGCCCGAACTTCGGCATCGACTTCGCCGGCGGCACCGAGATCCAGCTCGCGTTCCAAGGCGACGTCGACACCGCGGAGCTCCGCGGCATCCTCGACGAGATCGGCCACTCCGGCGCGGACGTCGTGCGCGTCGAAGGCCAAGAGAACGAGTTCATGATCCGCGTCCGCGAGGTCTCGTCGCTCTCCGAAGAGCAGACGGAGCGCCTCGAAGCCGCCGTCGGCACCTCGGTCGGCGCAGACGTCCTCCGCGAGCTCCGCGTCTCCCCGGGTGGCGACAAGCTCACGTTGCGCCTCGCCCGCGACGTCGATCAGACCGCGCTGCGCGAGGCCATCGAAAGCGCTGGCGTGAGCGTGCGCGACGTGGCCCCCCTCGTCGGCTCCGACGACGTCCGCCTCGAGGTCTTCCTCGTCGGCATCGCGGACGAGATCGTCCAGGAGCTCGGCGAGCGCCTCGGCGAGCGTGCTCCGGGTGCCCCGGAGCGCGTGGAGTGGGTCGGCCCGAAGGCGGGCGAGCAGCTCCGCGACGCGGCGGTGAAGTCGCTGCTCTTCGCGGTGGCCTTCATCATGGTCTACATCGCGTTCCGCTTCGATCTGCGCTTCGCGCCGGGCGCGGTCTTCGCGATCTTCCACGACGCGGTCGTCACGATCGGGATCTACGTGCTCGTGCAGAAGGAGGTGAACCTGACCACGGTCGCGGCGATCCTCACGATCATCGGGTACTCGATCAACGACACCATCGTCGTCTACGACCGCATCCGCGAGAACATGGGTCGCTACAACGACAAGACGTTCCGCGAGATCATCAACCTGAGCACCAGCCAGACACTGTCGCGCACGATCGTCACCTCGGGCACCACGCTCTTGTCGATCGTGGCGTTCTTCATCTGGGGCACGCCGGTCATCAAGGACATCAGCTTCGCGCTCTTCGTCGGCATCCTCATCGGCACGTACTCGTCGATCTACGTCGCCGCGCCGACCACCGAGTGGATGGACCGCCGCTTCTTCTCGAAGCCGGCGCGCACCGTCGTCCGCACGCCCGCGCGCGCCTGATCGTCCGATCGAACCTGCGTCGCGCGAAGAGCCACGGTGTCCCCGTGGCTCTTCGTCGTCCGTCCAAACGCGAACGCGAACGCGAACGCGAACGTGAACGTGGACGTGGACGTGAACCTGAACGTAAACGTGGACGTGAACACGACGGAGACGCGAGCGCGCGCGAGACGATGCCCGCGTGTTCGAGCTCTTCGCCGACGTCGCCGACGCCGACCACGACCACGACCACGTCGACGCTCGCGGGTCTTCGCGATCACACGCGCGACGGTTCAATCCGAGATCATCTGCTCGATCAACGTCCGATCCGGCGCGTTCGGCGCGAGCTCCAAGTACCGCCGATAGGCCCGCCGCGCGCTCGCCACGTCTCCTGCCCGCATCCACGCGCGACCGAGCTGCTTGTGGACCTCGGGATCGTTCGGTCGAAGTCGCGCGACCTCCTCGAAGCGCGCGATCGCCCCCCGCACGTCGTTCGCGAGGAAGAGCCTTCGCCCCTCCTCGAAGGTCGCCCGCGCATCACTCGCGTTCGTCGTGGTCGCCGCGCTCGTCGTGGTCGTTCCCGTCGTTGCGGGGCCCCGCCGACGCCCCGCGTCCCGGGCGGTCGACTCGGTGCTCGTCCCTCCGGCGTCGCTCGTCGCGTCGTCGCTCGTCGCGCCTGCATCGGCCACGAAGCCTGCATCGGCCACGAAGCCTGCCTCCTCGACTCCCGTTCCACCGTCACGGGTCGAGGGCCCGAGCGCGATCGACGCTCCCGCGTCGCGCGTCTCTCCCGCGTCCGGATCGCGCACCGCGCCGCCCCGAGTCGTCGCGGGCTCACGCGTCACCGCCCACACCACCGCGCCGAGCACGAAGCCTCCCGCCACCGCCGCGTGCCAAGGCTTCCACTTCGAAGGCGGCTTCGGTCGCGTCGGATCCTCGGTGAAGCTCCCGAGCGGACGATCCGCGAGCGGCCCGAGCGCGCTCACCGCGTCCTCCAGCGCCTGCCGCATCTCCGCCGCGTTCGCGAAGCGCTCGTCGCGATTCTTCCGCAGCGCCCGCAGACACACCCGCTCGAGGGCGTAGGGCACGTGCCGATTCGGCGCGCGCTGCGACGGAGGCTCGACCGGACGCGTGAGGTGCTCGGTGATCGTCGCGAGCGCGGAGGCCCCTTTGAAGGGCACCTCCCCGGCCAACAACAAGTAGAGCAACCCACCCACCGCGTAGAGATCCGCGCGTGCGTCGAGCGCCTCTCCGCGCGCCTGCTCGGGCGCCATGTACTCCGGCGTGCCGCACACGAAGCCCGTCACCGTGATCGCAGATCCCTCGTGCTCCACGAGCTTCGCGAGCCCGAAGTCGCACACCTTCGGGTGCTCGCGTCCTTGGTGATCGGTGACCACCAAGATGTTCTCGGGCTTGAGATCGCGGTGCACGATCCCCGCGTCGTGCGCCTCTTCGAGCGCCGCCAGCACGCCCCCGACGAGCTCCCCGATGCGACGTGGCGTGAAGGGGCCGTCCTCCATCGCGAGCTCGAGCAGGTCGGGCCCGTCGAGCAGCTCCATCACGAGGTAGAGCAGCTTGCCCTCGTCCTCGCGCCCGAAGTCGAACACCCGCAGCGTGTTCGGGTGGGTGAGCCGGCTCGCGGTGCGCGCCTCGCGGTGGAACCGTTTGGCGACCTTCGGATCGGCCGCCACGTGATCGTGCAGCACCTTGACCGCCACCTCGGCGTCGAGCTCGAGCTGATGCGCGGCGTAGACGCAGCCCATCGAGCCTTCCCCGAGGATCGAGTCGAGCCGCAGCTTTCCGCCGAGCACCCGTCCGAGCCGCGGATCGGGCGCGCCCTCGTCGTCGCCCGCGAGCGGCTCACCGCAGGCGATGCAGTGCTCCGCCTCGGGCAGGTTCTTCGCGCCGCACTCGGGACACTTCAAGGCGCGCGCAGCATACGTGCCCCCCGCGCGGACCGCGAGTCGATCGCCCGCGGATGCCCCCGCGGAGAAGACACGAGAAGCACACACGACCGCTCGCGCGAAGCCGACCTGCGATTGGCGCACACGAATCGCCCGCGCTACCACCGCGCGGCATATGGGCGAGCAGAAGTCGGGTGCGAAGAAGCCGAGCGAGGCGTCGCGAACGAAGGCCGAAGCGGAGCGACCGGAGGAAGTCGACGACGAGCCCTACCCACGACTCGCCGCGCGCGCGGCCGTCGGCGGCACGTTGATGGGTCTCGCCAACCTCGTGCCCGGCATCAGCGGCGGCACGATGCTGCTCGCGTCCGGCGTGTACCCGCGCTTCATCCAAGCGATCGCGGAGCTCACGCGGCTGCGTTTCCGCAAGCGCTCGCTCTTCACGCTCGCCGTGATCCTGACCTGCGTCGCGATCGCGATCGTGTCGCTCTCCGGCCCCGTGAAGGACCTCGTGGTGAGCCACCGCTGGGTCATGTACTCGCTCTTCATCGGGCTCACGCTCGGCGGCATCCCGGTCGTCTGGAAGGTCGCCAAGCCCGCCACGTCTCAGACGTGGATCGGCGCGGTCTGCGGCTTCGTGCCGATGGCGGTGCTCGCGTACTTCCAGATGAAGGGCGCGGACGGCGGAGACGGAAGCGCGAGCTTCTTCTACCTCTTCCTGGCGGGCGTCGTCGGCGCGAGCGCGATGGTGCTCCCCGGCATCAGCGGCGGCTACATGCTGCTCGTCATGGGCGTCTACGTGACGATCCTCGGCGCGATCGATCAGTGCAAGGAAGCCGTGAAGGCCAAGGACTTCGACGCGTTGATGGGACCCTTCCTCGACGTCGTGCTCCCGGTCGGCCTCGGCGTCGCGGTCGGCATCCTCGCCGTCAGCAACGTACTGAAGATCCTCCTGGAGAAGCTCGAGAAGCCCACCCTCGGTTTCTTGCTCGGCCTGCTCGGTGGGTCCGTCTTCGGTCTCTGGCCCTTCCAGGTCGGTGTCGCCCCCGAGCTCGGCTCCCGCTTCAAGGGTCGCGTGGTCACGGAGGAGCTCCTCGCGGACCTCACGCCGGACAAGTACCCCACGGAGCTCTTCACGCCGACCCTCGTCCAGATCCTCGGCGCGCTCGGTCTCGTCGTGGTCGGCTTCGTCCTGACCTCGCTCGTCGCGAAGCTCGGCGACGGCAAGGACGAAGCGAAGCGAAAGGCGACCGCCGCCGTCGCTTGAGCCGACTCGCACGAACGCCTGCTCGCACGAACGCCTGCTCGCACGAACGCCTGCTCGCACGAACGCACGAACGCCTGCTCGCACGAACGCCTGCTCGCACGAACGCCTGCTCGCACGAACGCCTGCTCGCACGAACGCCTGCTCGTACGAACGCCTGCTCGCGCACCGCACGAACGCCGGACTCGCACGCCGACCTTGCGGCGACGAACCGCGCAACGACGCCCAACCCTCCGAAATGCGGTCGGTTCCCGCGCGCGCCTCGCTTGACCCCGATCTCGCGGCGTCGGTATGCTCCGCGCGCTCGAGGCCTCCGGAACCCGCTCTGGACTCGTGTCTCAAACACTCCGATCCGCTCGACGCCGAGCGGACTCCCAGGAGGACCCGGTGATCGTCTGCCCGCGTTGCAGCAAAGAAAACCAAGACCACTACAAGTTCTGTCTCGGCTGTGG
>JALOQC010000548.1 GCA_025453555.1 Myxococcota bacterium
GTCCTTGTCGCTGGGTGGCGACGCAAGGATCAGTCGAGCTAGCTCCAGAGTGCGACTCAGGGCCCAGGGTCCACCGGCACGGATGTCGAGAGCGAGTCGGACAGCTGGCACGTCGAGCACGTGCGCGGTTAGCGCATCGATGTCCGCCTGGCTTGGCGCCACCTTCTCGCGCTCCGCGCGAATCACACGCATCGCGTGCTCTTGGATTGCGCTTCGTTGTCCAAGTTTCTCGGAAAACTCACGCCATTCGGGCTCCGGGGTCGCCTCCCCTTGGAACCACTGGACCGCGGCGTCGAAGTCGTCAGCGCCAAGTTCGGAGGCCAGCGCTCCGAAGTGACTGAGCGAGGGCTCCATCTTGCCGGTCTCCCAGCGCCAGATCGTGACCGCTGAGACCCCTAGCCTTCGAGCGAGCTCGGCTTGCGACAGTCCAGCCGCTTCCCGTGCCCTTCGAATCCTTACGCCAACGTTGCTCGCAGCCATGGTGAACCCTCGCACGCGATTGCGTGCTCGCAATATGCGTTCGCCACCTCTTGGCACGCGATCTCGCGATTGCTAAACCGCAAGGATGGCCTCTGCGTTTTCTGACCGACTTCGGCTCGCACGTCTCAACGCGAACCTCAGCCAGGGGGCGATCGCGAGGGCGATCGGCGTTTCGACGGTGACGGTTTGGCGCTGGGAGACCGGCAAGATGGAGCCGACCGCGAAGCACATCGCGTTGTTGGCTGCCGCCTGCGGCGTCTCGACCGATGCTCTCTTGGTGCCGCCTCGGGAGAGCGAGGCCGCGTGACCCGCTATCTCGCCAACGCGGCATCGCGCGACCGGCGCGCGGCATCTCGAGCGGGCGACCTCTCCATGGTGTTGAACTTGGAAGTCCCCAAGCTCGCCCGGAAGGCGGCGTCGACGCGCGCGGGACACCTGTCCGCGCGTTCACTCGGAGGGCCGTCGCGATGAACGAGCGCCCCCTCTCCGACGCGTGGGCGAGCTGGACGCGCGCCGCGACGTTGCAGGTCTCCGCGGAAGCACGCGAGCTCGAGGACGGCACGCGGGCGATCCGAGTCGTCGCAGGCGCACCGAGCGCCCCGATCGCCGAAGGCTGGTCGCGCCGCGACTTCGACTCCGATGAAGCGCCCTCGCTCACCGAGGCACTGCGCGAGCTCGCCGACAAGCTCGACGCGCTCGAGCTCGAGGGCGCCGCACCCACGAGTCGCGTCGTCGCGACGATGCGCTCGCGCGTGGTGCGTGACGCGGAAGGAGGGCGACGTGCACGCAACGCGTGAGACGTGTCCCGTGTGCGGCACGCTCGACGGGCGCGATCGGCCGACGTGCCCGCGTCACTCGGGGGCGAGCAAGCCGACGCGCCTCTCACCGCCGCGCGCGCTCGCAGTGCGTGAAGGCGAGGCCGTCGTGCGTGGTGATGCCGTCCTCGTCGAGCGTGGGCCCCTTGTGGTTGCTCGTGAAGCTCCCGGGCGTTCCCGGACCCACCAGCGTGCCCACGCACGCGCTTCGAGGAGCAGCGGGCCGATGAACATCGCGAACGCGATCGCGCGCCTGAACGTCAGCCGGTTGTGGCGCCGCACGCGCCCGTGTCCGCCGTTCGAACGCATCGGGGCGGACCTGAACGACGACGCGCGCGAAGAGCTCCGCGCGGCGCTGCTCGAGGTCGGCTTCGACGTCGACTCGCTCGAGCAGGAAGGGCTACCGCGTCGCGCGCTCAAGCTCGTCTACTCGATCGAGATGGTCGCCGCGCTGGTCTGCGCGGAGCTGCCGGCCGGGCCCACGCGTCGGCTGGTGCTCGATCGCCTGAAGCAGGCCGCCGTGACGCTCGCCGATGCCGCCACCAACGGCGCGGAGGTCGACGACCACATCGAGGCCGCGAACGGCTCCTCGTCGAAAGTCGGTAACCACCGATCGAGCGAGGCGGACGAAGGAAGGATCCGCCGTGAGCGAAGCCACAAATAGTGAAGCCCCGCGGGCGCAAACCGCGGGGCCCCAGGGAGGATCGGGTGTGGAACTCCGAGCCCTTGATCTACGGAATCCCGATCAAGCTCGCACCTCCCCCGTAGCCAGTTCTGCGAGTTTCCCCGAAGAATCGGCATTCAAAATCGTACTTGAGGGGTTCGTCGGGACGCGACTCGTCGCCGATCCCGACGCGAGCGTGTGCGAGGTCCAAGTCAGCGCCGCGCTCGACGCGTGGCTTCGCGCGCACCACCTCGCCGCGTGGACCGGCAAGCGCGGTCGGCTCGCGCTCCGCGCCCACCTCTCGCCCACGAACACCACCGCACGGCTCTCGACCATCCCGCGGCGCGCGTGGCGCGGCTGGCGCCTTCGCACGCCGGCCGAGCTCGTCGAGCGACTGCTCTCGACGCCGCTCGAGCACGTCTCCGATGTCGCCGACCAACGCGTCGAGCTGCTCGCCGTCGGGCACCCGACGATCTTCGCCGCGGGCGCTGACGACGGCTCGCCCACGTCGCCGCGCCCTGGCGGTCGCCGCCGCCGGCTCGGGCCCGAAGAGCTCGAAGGCCTCGCGCGTCTGGTCGCGTCGGCGAAGATCCGCTGCGGCGCTCCGATGGTCGCCCTCGGCGGTGTCGAGGCGCCGCTCGCGTTCGCGCTGCAGGCGCTCGATCGTCGCACGCGCACGACCCCCTTGCGGTTCCCGACGCTGCTCTCGCGCGTGCCGGAGGGCACCTCGAGCGGGCCGCGTCCGGCGACGCTGGGCGCGCTCGTCGACGTGTTCCGGTTGCGCGTCTACCGCGCGAGCATCTGGACCGAGGGCGCGGGCTGGATCGAGCTCGAGGAGGTCCGCCGTGCAGCGTGACCCCCTCCAAGCGCCGCTGCCGTTCGACGCGCCCGTCGCGTCGCCTGAGCCGGGGAACGAGCGCGAGCTCGTGCGGGTGGGCGATCGGCTCGACCACCACGTCCTCGCGTTCGCGCGCGAGCGGGTCGGCCGGACCTTCCACCTCGACGAGCTTCGCGCCTTCGTGGTCGAGCGTGCGGGCGCAGTCGCGCCGGAGTCTGCGGGCCGCATCCTGCGCTCGCTCCGCGCTCGCCGCGCGCTCTCGTACTCGCTCGTGAACCGAGCGCGCTCCGAGTACCGCGTGACGTGGGCCGCGCGTGAGCTGCCGCCGACGACGACGGCGCCGGCGCTCGCGAGCCGCACCGCGCGGGAGCGCGCCGCGCTACTTCGGAAGCTCGAAGCGATCCGACGCGCGCACCACCGTCTGTGCGATCGACAGGTCGCGATCCTCGCCGCGCTCGATCGGCTCGAGGACCGCGAAGAGCTCGAGGGCGCGCCCGCCCGAAGCGAGGTCGCATGACGGCGCTTCGGGTGATCGAAGGCGGTGCGATGCCCGCTCCCGACGTGCTCGCGCTCGGGGTCTACCACTACCCGATCGAGATCGAGGCGGTGCTCTTCTACCACCGGCGCGCGTGGCCGGAGCGTTGGACCCCGATCGCCTGGCGCGACCTCGCGGAACACCTCGGCGTGACCGTCCCGACCGCTCGCGAGATCGTGAACGACCTCGTGCGAAGCGGGGTGCTCGCGTGTGCGGCGGGTCTCGCGATCCGCGTCCGCACCCTGCGCGAAGCGCTCGAGGTCCGCGCCGACCGAGCCCGCGTGCAGGCCCAGGGGCTTCGGCGTCTGATGGACCTTGCCCACCTTGACCCCTGCGCGCCGCTCATCGCCGCGCTCGAACCAACCTCGAGCGACGACGACGTGCGCTCAGAGCAGCCTCGAAAGGCCGAATGATGAGCTCCGACCGACCGCAGTCGATCCCGGCCGGACACGGGGGCTTCGATCCACTCTTCGCGTGCGTCCGCCGGATGAAGCTCTCTGGCAACGCGAAGGTGATCTTCGCATGGCTCCGCAAGATCGTGGCCGACCTCGACTACCACCCGGGGATTCGGGTCATCGCCAAAGAGTGCGGCGTTGCGAGGGCGTCTGCGGCCCGGGCCCTTGGTGAGCTCGACCGTGCGGGGCTGATCACGATCGAAGGCAGCCACGGGGAGCGGCCTCGGTACAGC
>JALOQC010000131.1 GCA_025453555.1 Myxococcota bacterium
TTACGTGCTCGTCCGCCGCCTCGCCAAGGGCGGCATGGCCGAGATCTTTCTCGCGCGTAAGGAAGGACCCGAAGGCTTCGCGCGCGACCTCGTGGTCAAACGCATCCTCCCGCATCTCTCCGAAGATCCGGAGCTGATGGCGATGTTCCGCGAGGAGGCGCGGATCGTCGCGCGCCTCGGACACCCGAACGTCGTGCACGTCTACGACTTCGGCGAGGTCGGGGGCACCGCGTACCTCGTGATGGAGCTGGTGCGCGGTGTCGATCTGCGCGCGCTGATCGTCCGCGCGCGCGAGCAGGCGATCGCGGCGCGGCGGCCCGGCGCGGTACCGATGCATCATGCGGCGAAGATCCTCTCGCACGTATGCGAGGGGCTCGCGCACGCGCACGATCTCTCCGACGCGAGGGGACGACCGCTGGGGCTCGTGCACCGCGACGTCACGCCCTCGAACGTGCTCCTCGGCTTCGAGGGCGCGGTGAAGGTGGCGGACTTCGGCGTCGCGAAGCTTCAGCGAGGCCGCAAGGAGATCACGCGCGTCGGCATGGTGCGTGGCAAGTCCGCGTACCTCTCGCCCGAACAAGCGCGCGGCGAGTCGCTCGACCGACGCAGTGATCTCTTCAACGTCGGCATCCTGCTCTTCGAGGTGCTCACCGGAGACACGCTCTTTCCACACGAAGACCCGGTGCACGCGCGCACGCTCGCGGCGGCGGGCAAGATCCCCGAGCCTGAGCGTCTGCAGATGCTGCCGCCCGGGCTCCGCGAGATCGCGACGCGCGCGCTCGCGGCGCGGCGCGAGGAGCGCTACCCGGACGCGCTCGCGCTGCGCGCGGACCTCGAGCGCTTCCTGCGCGCGGTGCCAGAGACCTCGGACACGCTCGAGCTCGGGCGCTACGTGCGGCGGCTCTTCCCCGACGTCGTCGAGGAGGATCGGCGCGGTCCACGCGCGGCCGGTACGGTGCCGCTCACGGGCGTGGTCACCCCGAACGGACCGCCCGGCACCGCGCCGATCGCTCCACCGTCGGTGGGCACCGCGCTGCTCGACGGAACGCCGCCGAGCGGCGAGGCGAGCTTCTCGGACACGCCGGTGGATCCGACGTTCGCGGCGGGGTTTCGCGATCTGCGCGAGTCGAGCGCGCTCTCGCCGGTGTCGCGGAGCGGGCTCACTTCGTCGTCGAACGCCCCGTCGCCGAGCAGGTCGTCGAGCGCATCACCACCGGCTTGGTCCACGAACGTACCGGTCGCGGTCACGCAGAAGGTGCCCTCGGTCGCGCCGCCGCCACGCTCGCATCGCGCGCGGCGTTGGGCTCCGTTTCTCCTCGTTCCGATCGCGGGGCTGCTCTCCTGGCTCGTCTTCCGCACTCCCGACGACATCGCGCCACCACCGCTCGAGCTCCCGTCCGACCCGGATCGACCCGTCGTCGAGCGGCTCCCGACGCCACCGGCGCATCTGCGCATCACCACGGAGCCTGCCGGTCTCACG
The DNA here is from genome assembly GCA_025453555.1 of Myxococcota bacterium. Lineage (GTDB taxonomy): Bacteria > Myxococcota_A > Polyangia > Polyangiales > Houyiibacteriaceae > JACKEH01. The sequence goes on from JALOQC010000131.1 coordinate 1,481, forward strand.
CTTCGCGTCGACACCGTCGAGCACGGCCCGGCGCCGCTGCGGCTCGCGGTCGAGCCGGGGCCGCACGTGGTGGAGGCGCTCGAAGAGGGGCGCGTCGTCGCATCGCGCACGCTCGAGGTCACGGCCGCGACGGAGGTCGACGTGCTGCTTCAGGCGCGCACGACGGAGGCGCGGCTGCGCGTGGTGAGCGAGCCGAGCGGCGCGGTGGTGCTCGTCGGCGACGAGCGCGTCGGTCGGACTCCGCTCGACGTCGGCGTCGCTCCGGGCGAGCACGTGGTCACGCTGCGGCTCGACGGTTACCAAGAGCACCAAGCGCCGGTCCTCGCGCTCGAGGGCGGGGTCGCCACGTTCTCCGCCGTGCTTCGACGCGAGCCGCGTCCCCGCAATCCCGTCGTCACGCCGCGCGGCACCGGCACCCTCGCGATGGCCACCACGCCCTGGTGCGACGTCTTCCTCGGCCGCCGAAAGCTCGGCACCACGCCCTTCACGAACGTCTCGCTCCCCGCGGGCACCCACACGCTCACGCTGCGCGCGCCGGGCAAGCCGGAGCGTCGGCACGTCGTCACGATCCGCGCGGGCGAAGAGAGCCGCGTGCGATTGGCGCTTTGAGTGCAGGAGATCCGCGTGCTGTTGGCGATTTGAATGCAGGATACCCGCGTGCGGTTGGCGATTTGAGTGACGGATGGTTGCATGCGATTGGCGCTTCGAGTCGTCGCGTGCCGGAGATCGCATCCTCGCGCGGGTCATGGACGCACCGTCGAAGAACGACGAAACGAAGTCCGAGAAAAAGACGAACGCCGACCGGATCGCTCCGATCGGCGCTCGCACGCCAACGCACTCGCTCGCCTGCCCACGATCGCTTCGATCACGAGAGAGGCGCCGAACGCCTCATCCCTTCACGCACACCACCTGTCGCAGCACGTACGCGACGTCGACCAGGTCGGCCTGCGCGGCCATGACGGCGTCGATGTCCTTGTAGGCCATCGGCGTCTCGTCGATCACGTCCTCGTCCTTGCGGCACTCGACGCCCGCGGTCGCCTTCGCGTGGTCCTCGAGCGTGAAGCGCCGCTTCGCCTCGCCACGGCTCATCGCGCGACCCGCGCCGTGCGAGCAAGAGCAGAAGCTCTCGGCGTTTCCCTTCCCGCGGACGATGTAGGAACGCGTCCCCATCGACCCCGGGATGATGCCGAGCTCACCCGCGCCCGCGCGCACCGCGCCCTTGCGAGTCACCCACACGTCCGCGCCGTAGTGGTGCTCCTTCGCGACGTAGTTGTGGTGGCAGTTCACCGCCACGTCCGCCGTGGTGAAGTCACCGAGCACGCCGCGCAGAGCCGCCAGAGTCGCGCGCATCATCACCTCGCGGTTCTCGCGAGCGAAACGCTGCGCCCAATCCACCGCCTCGACGTAGTCGTCGAAGTGCGACGTCCCCTCGGGCAAGTACGCGAGGTTCTCGTCCGGGAGGTTCACGTGCCACGTGCGCATGTCCTCCTTCGCGAGCTCGATGAAGTAGGAGCCGATGCGGTTCCCGACCCCACGCGAGCCGGAGTGCAGCATCACCCACACGTCGCCCGCCTCGTCGAGGCAGAGCTCGATGAAGTGGTTCCCCGTCCCGAGCGTTCCGAGGTGCGTCACGTGGTTGCTCTGCGCGAGCTTCGGGTGCTTGTCGCAGAGCACCACGAACTCGGATGCGAGCTTCTGCGCCCACACGTCCGACACGACGTCCGGCGGATCACCCCACGCGCCCCGATCGCGCTTGGTCGATCGCGAGAGCGTGCGGCCGTGCGGCACCGCGGCCTCGATCGCCGAGCGCACGCCCTTCAGGTCGTCGGGCAGGTGCTCGGCGCGCAGCGACGTCTTCACCGCCATCATCCCGCAGCCGAGATCCACGCCGACCGCGGCCGGCACGATCGCCTGCTTGGTCGGGATCACGGAGCCCACCGTCGCGCCCATGCCCCAGTGCACGTCGGGCATCACCGCGACCCACTTGTGGATGAAGGGCAACGACGCGACGTTCGCGAGCTGCACACGCGCCGCGTCCTCCACCACCACCCCACGGGTCCACATCTTCACGAGGCCGCCGTCCGGGGTCGTCATCACGTCGTAATCACGCGTGTCCATGGCTCAGTCTCCAGTGTCGAGGCCGACGTGGTCGGCCGTTGGAGGAGGGTAGAGCGAGAGGCGTGCCGAGAGCTGTTGAGGCGGATGGAATCGCGAAATCGCGGAGAAAGCGAGGGTTGGACGGTTCGGGCGCCTGGGCATCGCGATGGTGTGCTATCGCAGTTTATCTGCGCGTATCGCGAGGCCCTGACCCGGCCGATCTCGACCGTTCGCGCCCGCCACGCTTGCAGGACGAACGCTGTCGGATGGAATCCTTCAGGGATGTCGAACTTTGTGTGAGATAAATTACGTTTTCGACGGGTGAACGCCCATAGAAACGTTGAATGGCTCGAAGGCACCACCGGCACGGATTCTCCCACGCCCTGTTGGCTTCGACGCTCCTCGCGAGCGTCCTCGGCCTGGGCTGCGGGGGCGGCGACGACGTGTTGCCCGGCACCGGCGAGCCCGAGCGGGTCGCGTTCGAGTCGGTCGCGCCACCCCCCCACGGGCCGTTCCCCTTCGTGCGCGCGGTCTGGACCCGCGGCGACACCGTGGTGATGAACCGCTACGTGAGCTTCGACCGACGCGCGACGTGGCGCGCGATCGAGCTCGTGCCGGAGGGCCGCCTCCCGGCCGACTTCGTGTTCCTGAGCGACACCACCGGCGTGGCGCGCACGGGGCTGAACGCCTTCACCCTCGCCGACCTGGAAGCCGGCACCTTCCGCAACCTCGCCGGCGAGCGCGACGACCTCAGCGGCTGGGCCGTCCACGAAGGCTTCCTCTACCACTTCGTGGAGGAGATCACGGCGGGCGCGAGCCTCGCGGACGAGCGCTCGGTGGGCTACTTCTTCCGGCTCGACCTCTCCGATCCGGATGCCGAGTGGGAGACGCTGCCCACGCTCGCCACGACCTACGCGCCGCTCCGTTTTCGAGCGTCGTTGCACTCGACCGAGGCGGGGCTCGTCGCGGTGACGCGCTTCGGCTTCCACACCAGCGTCGACGGTGGCCAGAGCTGGAGCTTGGGTCCCGCGGTGCCCATGGGTCTCGGAGGCGCGCTCGGCGATCTCAACCCCGTGTGGATCACGCGCGCGGGGAACGTGTTGATCGTCCAAGGGCCGAACACCGTCGCGTCGTACGACGGTGGCGCGAACTACGAGACCATCGGACCGAATCCCGGGCCCGACGTCGACTGGATGGACTTCGAGCTGCTCCCTGACGGAACGCTCACCTTCCCGAAGAGCCGCCTGCGCTCGGACGACGACGGTCGCACGTGGCGCTCGTTCCTCGACGTGGAGATCCCGCGTACCCGCGCGTACCTCCGCGGCGACGAGATCTACCTCGCCGACGAGACCCGCGGCCCGACGCTCGTGATGCGCGCGGACGGTGAGATCGAGATGCTGCTCGCGCGTGTCTCGAACGAGCGCGGCGGCGGCCTCCTTCGTGCGGTCCGACTCGAGAGCGGCGAGCTCGTGGGCTTGGTAGGCAGCGATCAGGTTCGTTTCCGTTCCGGCCAGCGCACGTGGACGTGGGAGCGCGAGCTTCCGGGGGCGATCGAGCTCTTCGACGTCGGCGAGGGACGCCTCGCGTATGCAACCACGGTCGCGGGAGATCGCAGACCCACGGTCGCCTTCTCGGAGGACGGTGGCGCGACGTGGGGAGAGCCCATCTTTCTCCCGAGCGAGACGAGCGTCTCTTCGCTGGTGGCCTCGGCCGGTCGGCTGATCGCGCATGCGCGCGGCGAGTGCTCGGGCACGCTCCTCGAGAGCCTCGATGCCGGGGCGACGTGGAGCAGGCTACCGCTGCCGGGTCCCCTGCTCGACTCGGAGGGTGCGGTCGTGGTCGATGGCTTCTTGGACCACGTCCCCGTCGCGGCCACGAGCGATGGCGTCGTGTTCGGCCACAGCACGCGCTACTTCCCGATCGGATCGGACTGCAACCGGAGCGACACCTACCCGAGTCGTTCGGACGACGCGGGCCGCACGTGGGTCCAGATCGGTGGTGGAACGACCGCCGAGGTCGCGTACCTGCCCATTGCCACGACGTCGCGCGACGATCTCGTCACCGCGGGTTCCGTCACATCCGACATCTCGCCCGACTCGGGCACGACGCGGACCGTTCTCGACCTCTGGCTCTTCCGCCGCGCCGCGGAGCGCTGGGCCGCGATCGGAGTGCCGACCCTCGACGACGAGCCCGTGTCCGCCGACGCGGTGTTCGACGTTCGAGCGAGTGTCGACCCGACCGACCGGCTGATGCTCACGGTCTTCGGGCTGGGGATCGTGCGCAGCGTGGATCCCCTGCGTTGAAGGCCGACGCCCCGCGGTCTCGCGGCGTCCAGCGGACTCCGCCGTGGCGCAGCGAGAGACTTCCGGCGAGCGCACGCTTCGCTCACCATCTCGGACCTACCAGCAGCTCGACCTGCGGCTCGACTCGAAGGGGGAACGAATGCGACGCGACGAAGTGGGGGAAGCGTGTGGAGGGCACGCGAAGGTTCGACGACCTACGCCGAACGTTCGCCATGTCGCACGCGTGGTCTGGATCCTGATGGCGTGCGGTGGGGAAACCGCGAGCGCGCCATCCGCGATCTCGAACGAAAGTCCGCCCACGCAAGCGGCGGGTACGGACGAGAGCACGATGGCCAGCCCGACGAGCGCGGGTACGACGAGCACTGCGAGCGCGAGCACGACGGGTACGACGAGCCCGACCGATCCGAGCCCGACCGATCCGACACAGGGAGCCACTCCCGACCCGACCCCCGCGGCGGCACCGACGGACGAAGCGGACCTCGACTCGCTCGTCGATCTCCTGCACTCGGTCCGCACCGAGCTCGCGACCTCTTCGGCCTACCAAGACCGCGAGACGCAGGTGCGGGCGTTGGTCGACGGGGATCTCGAGACCGCCTGGAACTCGCGCACGGGCGATCTGCAGGGCGCGTGGATCGAGGTCCGCATTCCCGCCGACGCGCGGGTGTTCTCCATCCACATGACGGTGGGCTTCACGAAGCTCCAAGGCACCACCGACCTCTTCACCGGCAATCACCGCGTCGCGAAGGTGAAGGTCTCGCGGGACGGGACCGAGCTCGGTGTGGCGACGCTCGACGTCGAATCGCAACGGCTCCAGTTGCTCGACAATCCCGATGCTCCTCCCGACTTCGACGGTCCGGGCGGCGTGTATCGCCTCGAGCTCGTGGAGCTGCGCCCCGGCAGCAACCCGCGCTGGCAGGAGGCCTGCATCTCGGAGCTCCAGATCCTCGGCTCGTCGCCGCGCGCGGTCGAGGACTCGTTCACACCGACGATCGCGATCGGCGCGCTGCCGCCGCCGTACGTGCCGCCGCCCGCGAACCGTGAGGAGATCGCGCGAGCTCATCCACAACGCGTGCATGCGATCGACGCCGGCTTCGCGGACGTGCTCCTCGCGCTGCACTCGAGCGCCTCGCCGAACGAGTCGGACCTCGAAGATCTGCGTTCGTCCCGTCGCACGACGCTCAACCGCGCGGCCGATTTCGTCGAGCCGGTCGATGCCGACGTGGCGGCCGGTCTGCGCGCTCGCTTGGCGCGGACCGTCGTCTGGACGAACCGCTCCGAGGCCCGCACCGCGCTGACGGACGATCTCGACGCGCTGGCGCGCGCGATGGAGGCCGTCGCGACGTGGCTCGGCGACGACGCGGCGCGATGTCGCTGGGCGCGCGCTCACGCGGGGCTTCGCCTCGCGCACGTGGAGGGGGTGCTCTCGCAAGACGCCGAAGCGCTCGACGACATGGACCTCGGGACGCCGGGTGACGAGCCTGTCTACCTCGACCTCGCGGTCGAGCTCTCCGAGGCCGCGCAGCGATGGAAGAACGACTCGGCCGGCACTGCGCGGCGACTCGAGCGCCTCACCAAGCCGGCGCTGCCCTCGATCCAACGCGACTGGGACGCGATGATCGCGCAGATTGGGGTCGCACGAGCGGCGTGCGGTTGGTGAGCTCCTTGGAGCCGAAGCCGAGCGTCGAGACCGTTCGTCGTCGGACGGAGCGGGTCGGCAACGAGGAGCGCGGAATCGCGTGACGAACGTGACGAACGACTCCCGACCGGTGGTGGTGATCGGCTTCTACGGCACCACCCTCGACTCGCCGAAGGGCGCGCAGCGCTGGAAGCGTTGGCGCCCCTCGCTCGGGCTGCTCCAGCAAGACGATCTGCTGATCGCGCGCTTCGAGCTCCTCTGTCGACCGAACGAAGATCTGCGAGTGTTCCTCGAAGACGCGGCGCGCCTTTCGCCGGAGACCGAGCTTCGTCGGCGTGACTTCGAGGTGAAGGATCCGTGGGACTTCGAGGAGGTCTACGAAGCGCTCCACGCCTTCGCGCGCGACTACCCCTTCGATCCCGAACGCGAGCGCTACCTCGTCCACCTCACGACCGGCACCCACGTCGCGCAGATCTGCCTGTTCTTGCTGACCGAGAACGGCTTCTTTCCCGGCGCGCTGCTCCAGACCTCACCGCCGCATCGCGCTGCGCCCGACATCTCCGCCCGTGCGGCCGACGAACCGCGCTCCTCGTGCTCGATCATCGACCTCGATCTGGCGCGCTACGAGCGGATCGCGCGGCGCTTCGAGGCCGAACGCGAAGAACGTACGGGCTTCCTCAAAGCCGGTATCACCACGCGAGACCTCGGATTCAATGCGCTCATCGATCGCATCGAACGCGTCGCGGAGAGCTCGCGCGCGCCGATCTTGCTTTCGGGGCCCACCGGTGTGGGCAAGACCCAGCTCGCGCGCCGCATCCACGCGCTGAAGACGGAGCGCGGGCAGAGCAGCAAGACCTTCGTCGAGGTGAACTGCGCGACGCTGCGCGGCGACCACGCGATGTCGACCCTCTTCGGGCACGAGCGCGGCGCCTTCACCGGCGCGAGCGCCAAGCGTCGCGGCGTGCTGCAGAGCGCGGACGGCGGCGTCGTCTTCCTCGACGAGATCGGCGAGCTCGGCCTCGACGAGCAGGCGATGCTGCTGACGGCGATCGAAGACAGACGTTTCGTGCCGCTCGGCGCCGATCGCCCGGTGCAGAGCGACTTCCAGCTCATCGCGGGCACCAACCGCGACCTCTTCGCGCAGGTGCGAGAAGGGCGCTTTCGCGAAGACCTCCTCGCGCGCATCTGCCTCTGGCACTTCCGACTTCCGACCTTGCGCGAGCGGCTCGCCGATCTCGAGCCCAACCTCGACTTCGAGCTCGAGCGCTTCGCGCGGCAGGCCAATCGTCGCGTGACCTTCACGACCGACGCGCGCCTCGCGTTTCTCCGCTTCGCCACGAGCGCGGAGGCGAAGTGGACCCACAACTTCCGTGACCTCGGCGCGGCGGTCGTGCGCATGGCGACGCTCGCGCCCGGCGGTCGCATTCGGAGGGTCGAGGTCGACGACGAGATCGCGCGCTTGCGAGCGACGTGGGGCGAGGGCGAGGCGAACGTGCCCTCGCGGGTCGACACGGCTCTCGGCGAGGCTGCGAGCGACCTCGACCTCTTCGATCGCGTGCAGCTCGAGAAGGTACTCGAGGTCTGCGCGGTGAGCGCGTCGATCTCCGACGCGGGGCGCGCGCTCTTCGACAAGAGCCTCGCGCGCCGTACGAGCAAGAACGACGCAGATCGACTGCGGAAGTACCTCGCGCGCTTCGGCCTCGACTGGGCGTCGACGAAGCGGAGCTCGTGAACGTTCCGAGATCTCGACGGTCGCTCGCTGCTGAGCGTCGCTACCTTCCGACGCCCGGGCGCGCGGGAGCGCTCGACGCGAAAGAAACGCGAAGAGCCGACCCCTCGGGGCCGGCTCTTCGTCTTTCACGGGAGCGCGCGCTCAGCGCTCGGTCGCGATGTTCACGACGATGCGGCGACCGTCGAACTCGGCGCCGTTGAGCTCGTCGATGACCTTCTGCGCGAGCTTCCGGTCCGCCATGGTCACGAAGCCGAAGCCACGCGAGCGGCCGGTTGCGCGGTCGGTCATCACGACGCAGTCCACGACCTCGCCGACCTCCTCGAAGATCTGGCGCAGGTCACCGCTGCCGATGTTCCAGCTGAGGCCGCCCACGAAGAGTCGGCACGGGATCGTGGCCGCGCTGCGACCCGATCCGCCGCCGCTGGCGCCCCGCTCGATCTGTTGGAGCGCCTCGGAGATCGTCGGCAGGTCGCCGGTGAGCTCCGCCGCGGAGACGATCTCGATCTCGGCGGGGCCGCGGTCGCGTCGGTCGGCGCGTCGCTCGGCCTTTTCCCGCTTCTTGCGCGCCTTCTCCGCTTCGCGGGCGCGCTTGTCCATCGTGTAGTCGCCGCGACTCACGACACACCTCGGGCGGTCACGCCTCGCGCAGTGCAAGGTCCACTCTCAGTTCGGCAGCAGATGTTCACTTCGTGCAACGAGTCCTCGATTCCTCTCAGGTACGAAGCCCGATTTGTAGCAGGTCGCGCGCGCGAGTGCAGCAGGGGCCCGGTCGCCGCCCTCGCGGGAGCCCGGACGCGGCATTCCCATCAGCCGAACCCGACGAACCGGGACGAGGCGCGCACGTTCGAAGCCGCGCTCGAAGCCGCGCTCGAGCCTCTTCCGCCGCGTGTCGTTCGCCGTCACGGCGCGCGACCGACGTAGAGGAAGTGCTGGCCGCCCTTTCGGATGCGCGCCTTCACCGGCACGACCTCCTCTTCGAAGCCCGCGCGTCGCAGTCGCTTCTCGAAGGCGTCGCTGCGAAAGCCCGACCACACGACCAAGGTCCCGCGCGGGCGCAGCGCCTCACGCAGCGTGCGCAGCCCGTCGATCGAGTAGAGCCGCTCGTTGCTCGGCTGCGTGAACGGCTCCGGCCCGTTGTCGACGTCGAGCAGCATGACGTCGTACGCACGTCGCACCGCGCGCACGTGGTCGACGAGGTCCGCGACCACGAGCTCGGTCCGCGGATCGTCGAGCGGATGTCCCGCGAGCGGCCCGAGCGGCCCGCGGTTCCACTCCACGAGGCAAGGCAGGAGCTCGCAGACCACGACGCGCGCGTCGGGCCCGAGGTGATCGAGCGCGGCCCGCAGCGTGAATCCCATGCCGAGCCCGCCGACCAACACACGCACGCCCTTCCGATCGCGCAGCGGTGCGCACGCGAGCTCGCTCATGTGCTCTTCGGAGCCGTGGACGTCGGAGGCCATGAGGCTCTGCCCCGCGACCGCGACCACGAACGCGCCCGCTTCGCGCGTGAGCGTGACGGGCGTCCCGTCCGGCGTGGAGTCCTCCGCGATCAGCTCGCGCTTTCGCACCATCGCGCAGGCATCGCACGTCGCGCGTGCGAGGCCACTCGACGTCCACGAGTGGGGAGCCCGACACCCCACGTCGTCGCGGTTTGCGGTGCCCCCCTCCGATGCCCTACTGTTCGGCTCGTTCCGGGGCCCGCCCCGTCGAGCGATTGCGCCGTAGGCTTCGCTTCTCGCATCCGCACTGAAATCACGTCTGCGAACGACCGACGGGGCGAGCCCGACGGCCCGTGAGCCCTCGCCGGCGACCGAACCCGCCGACCCGACGCCCCGCGTCGTCGTCGAACCGCGACCGACCCTTCGAACCGAGCCCATGCCCACGCGCCCACCCCGTCGGGAACGCAAAGCGAGCCGCCCGCCCGATCCGTCCAGCATGCCGCTCACGGCGCCGCGTGGCGTGCTCGTCGTGGAGCCGGATCCGGATCTGCAGCACAAGTTCGCGCGCTGGCTCACCGTCGCGGGCAACCGGGTGGTCGGCACGAGCTCCGGCGACGGCGCGCTCGCGCTCGCGCAACATTGGCCGGTCGACCTCGCGTTCGTGGCGGAGGACCTCCCCGGCATGGACGGCCTCGAGGTCGTGCGACGTCTGCTCGCGATCCGCGCCAGCACGCGCGTGGTGCTCCTGTCGACCGAGGACGGGAACGAGATCCAACAAGCCGCGCGCCTCGCCGGCGCACGCGCATGCGCGCGCAAGCCGCGGCGCGGCGATCGACTCATCGAGCTGATCGTGCGCCTCGACGACGAGGAGCCGGTCGCGGCCGCCGAGTGATCGTCCTGCGACGCCGTCAGGCCGTCATCGCCTCGACCGACGCATGACAGTCCGTCGTCGCCGCAGCCCTCGCGCGGACACCTTTCTCTCGACCGCCCGCCTGCCGCCGCTCGGCACGCTCGCTGCGATGGTCGCAGTCATGCACCCGCACGCCGAGCCTCATCCGCAGTCCTCCCTCGCGTCGACACGAGCTCCCACGTATCGACGAAGACGACGACGCGAGCTCGGAATGACGTTGATCGAAATCCTCGTCGTGATCACGATCATGGCTCTCGTCGCGGGCGCGGTCGGCGCTTCCGTCTTCGGCGCGCTGCGCGACGCGAAGGCCAAACGAGCGCGCACCGACGCCTCGTCGCTCTCGGCCGCCGCGCTGCGCTTCCGGCTCGATCACGCGCGTTGTCCCACGAGCACCGACGAGCTCGTCGAGGCGGGCTACCTCCAGCGCCACGGTCGCAGCGCCGACCCGTGGGACGGCGACTTCGTCCACGAGTGCGAAGCCGACGACGTGATCGCGGTGAGCGCGGGACCCGACGGCGTGTTCGGCACCGAAGACGACGTGCGACCGTGATGCGCGGAGCTGACGCGTCTCGAGCTCGTCCCCGAGGCTCGTTCACGACGCTCCCGCCGAAACACCGTCGAAACAACGGCCCCCGAAACGTCGCTCGTTATTGTCGCGGAGGCCCCGCTCGGTGTAGGCCACGCAAGCACGGGAGCGCCGTCCGCTCGCCGCGCGAGGAGCGCATGAAGGTCCGCATTCAGCACCGCACCACGTACCACTACGACAAGCCCGCGCTCCTCGGGCCGCACGTGATCCGGCTGCGTCCCGCACCACACGCGCGCACGCCGTTGCTCTCGTACGCGCTGCGCATCGACTCCGAGCTCGACGGCTTCGGTCGCCACGCCGCGGGCAGCAAGCACGGCCCGCAGGTGCGTTGGCAGTACAACCCGTGGGGCAGCCGCGAAGCACGCGTGACCTTCCCGGCGGAGCGCGGCCTACGCGAGGTCGACGTGCTCGTCGACTGCACCTTCGACATCCACTCCATCAACCCCTTCGACTTCTTCGTCGACGACGACGCGCGCGAGCTTCCCTTCGAGTACGCTGGCGCGCTCGAGAAGGAGCTCGCGCCCTTTCGCGCCCCGCCCGTCGATGACTCGCGTTTGAAGGAGCTCGTCGCGAGCGTCCCCTTCGAAGGCATCACCGTCTCCTACCTCGTCGCGATGAACCAACGCATCGCGAGCACCATCCAGTACGTCATCCGCATGGAGCCCGGTGTGTGGTCGCCCGAGCAGACCCTCGCGGAGGGCCGCGGCTCCTGTCGCGACAGCGCGCAGCTCCTCGTCGCGGCGTTCCGCTCGCGTGGTCTCGCGGCGCGCTTCGTCAGCGGCTACCTCGTGCAGCTCGCCGACGAAGGCAACATCCCGGATCTCGCCAAGGGCGTTTCGAACGACGTCGTCGACCTGCACGCGTGGTGCGAGGTCTACCTGCCCGGCGCGGGCTGGATCGGCCTCGACGGAACGAGCGGTCTGCTCTGCGGCGAAGGCCACATCCCCCTCGCGGTCGCGAGCGATCCCGAGCTCGCGGCGGCCATCACCGGCACCTCCAGTGAGCCCGCGACCGACTTCGCGTTCTCGATGACCGTCGAGCGCCTCGGCCACGAGCCGCGCCCGCGCAAGCCCTACGAGGACGCGCAGTGGCAGAGCATCCAGACCGCGGGTGACGACGTCGACGCGACCCTCGCCAAGCTCGGCGTGAAGCTCACGTGCGGCGGCGAGCCGACCTTCACCTCGCGCGAGCACCCGACGGAGCCCGAGTGGGCGACCGAAGCGCTCGGAAAGACCAAGCTCGAGCAGGGGCTCCGCCTCGCCGAAGAGCTGCGAAAGAGATTCGGCACCGGTACCGCGGTCCTGCACCGGATGGGCAAACACTATCCGGGAGAGAGCCTGCCGCGCTGGGCGATCGACATCCTCTGGCGTGCGGACGGAGCGCCGATCTGGAAGGACCCCAAGAAGCTCGCGCTCACTCCGCCGCGCAGCGTCGGCGCCGCTCAGAAGGAGCCCACCCTCGAAGATGCCTACGAGCTCGGTCTCGCGGTCGCGCGTCTGCTCGGTGTGCCTCCCAATCAGCATGCGGCGTACGAAGATCCCTGGCATTTCGTGAAGGAAGAGGCGCTCCTCCCTCACGACGTCGATCCGCACGACCACGATCTGGACGCCCACGAAGACCGCCGTCGACTCGCGAACGTGCTCGGGCGTGGCCTCGAGGTCCCCGTCGGCTGGGTGCTCCCGCTCGGCAAGCCGGAGGGCGCCTGGGTCGGCGATCAATGGACCTTCCGTCGCGAGCGTCTCTATCTGCTTCCGGGTGACAGTCCGGTCGGATTGCGCCTGCCGCTCAATCAGCTCTCGAGCGGTTCGTTCGTCCCCTGGGAACCCGATCTCACCCAGATCGACGAAGACGCCGACATCCCCTTCGACCCCGCGGCGTGGCTCGCGACCCGTCGTCACCAGCCCCCCGGCGCGCAGGCCTACGCGCTCCAAGGCATCCGCACCGCGCTCTGCGTCGAGCCGCGCGACGGCGTGCTCAACGTCTTCCTGCCGCCCACGAGCAACACCGAGGACTGGCTCGAGCTCGTCACCGCCATCGAAGCGGTCTCCGAGCAGCTCGGCGTCTCGGTGCGCCTCGAAGGGTACCGACCGAACGATCCGCGGATGCGCACCTGCACCGTCACGCCCGATCCCGGCGTGATCGAGGTGAACGTCCCCGTCGCGTCGAGCTTCGCGGAGTACCGCGACTTCCTCCACACCGTCACCGACGCCGCGAACCACGCGGGCCTCCGCGACTTCCTCCACACCGTCACCGACGCCGCGAACCACGCGGGCCTGCGGCTCGAGAAGTACCAGCTCGACGGACGTGAGGTCGGCAGCGGCGGCGGCAACCACCTCACGCTCGGCGGGGCGTCGGCGGTCGAGTCGCCCTTCCTCACGCGACCGTGGCTCTTCGCGGGGCTGCTCCGCTACGTCCAGAACCACCCTTCTCTCAGCTACCTGTTCACGGGCCTCTTCATCGGCCCGACCTCGCAGGCGCCGCGCATCGACGAAGCCCGTCAAGACGCGCTCTTCGAGCTGGAGCTCGCGCTGAAGCAAGTGCCGACGCGAGAGCAAGGCGGCTGGATCCCGCCCGGCCTCACCGATCGTCTCTTCCGCAACCTCCTCGCGGACGTCAGCGGCAACACCCACCGCACCGAGATCTCGATCGACAAGCTCTACGACCCGCACAACCTCGGCGGTCGCCAAGGCCTCGTCGAGTTCCGCGCGTTCGAGATGCCGCCGCACGAGCAGATGGCGTGCGTGCAGATGCTCCTCGTCCGCGCGATCACCGCGCGCCTCGTCGCCGAGCCCTACGAGCGCCCGCTCATCCCCTGGGGCACCGATCTGCACGACCGCTGGATGCTGCCGCACTTCCTCTGGAAGGACGCCTGCGACGTCGCCGCGGATCTGCGCGCGCACGGCGTGCACTTCGACGCCGCGTGGCTCTCGCCTTTCCTCGAGCTCCGCTTCCCGATCGCGGGCACGTACTTCGCGGACGACGTCGAGATCGAGATCCGCCAAGCGGGTGAGCCCTGGTACACGCTCGGCGAACAGCCCGCGGGCAGCGTGGTCGCGCGCTACGTCGACTCCTCGGTCGAGCGCCTGCAGGTGAAGGTGCGCGGCCTCGCGCCCGGCGACGACGGACGCCACGTGGTCTGCGTCAACGGCGTGCGCCTCCCGCTGCGCGAGACCGGCACCATCGGCGAGAAGGTGATCGGCGTGCGCTTCCGCGCGTGGCAGCCGCCGTTCTGCCTCCAGCCGACGATCCCGATCCAGCACCCGCTGCGCTTCGATCTCGTCGACGTCTGGGGACGCCGCGCGCTCGGCGCGTGCACCTACCACGTGTGGCACCCGGAGGGCCGCGGCTACGACGAGCCGCCGCTCACGGCGTACGAGGCGAAGGCGCGTCGCGCGCAGCGCTTCACGACCGACGGCCACTCCGCGTGGCCGATCACGCCGCGCGATCCGGTGCTGCGTCCCGAGGCGCCGTACACGCTCGATCTGCGGTGGCAGTGACGAACGGTTTCGGTGACGAGCGGACGCCAGTGACGAGCGGGCCAGTGATGCGATGCCGGTGACGAGCGGATTCGATGCAGAGCTTCGTCGCGCGATCGCTGCGCACGACGCGCGCGTGCGCGAGGCCGGCCTGGAGCTCTGGCTCGGCGCGGAGCCGACCTTCACCGATCCGACGTCCAGCGATTCGGAGTGGATCGGCGCCGCGGTCGGAGGCACCAAGGAAGCACGCGCGATCGCGCTCTGGGTCGCGCTGCACGAGCGAACCGCACCGTCGGCGCGACGTGCGACCGAACGCCCGCGTACGCCCGACGCACGCGCCGGAGCGAGCGGCGACGCGCGCATCGACACGAGCACCGACGCGCGCGCGAGCGAGCCTCCGCTCCCGAACGGACGCCGCCAGCTCGCGCTCCGCACCCTCGGTCGCCAATACCCGGGCGAAGACGCGCCCCGCTTCTCGCTCGGGCTCTACGCGCTGCGCGACGGCACGCCGCTCTGCCCCGCGACCTTCGAAGATCCCGCGTTCGTCGCTGGATCCGCGCTCCATTCCCCGCGTGCTCGGGAGCTCCGCGACGCGCTCGCTCTCGCGCTCGGCGGCGCCGCCTTCGACATCGACGGAGCGCTGCCGCACCGTCTCGTGGTCGGCACCGATCCCCGCGACGCGCGGTGCCTGCGCGCACCGCTCGAAGGTCGCGCGATCCCGGAGAGTGGTCTCGTCGACGAGCTCGCGATGGAGGGGTTCGTGCTCGTCTGCGTCGGCGTCGAGGACACGCCGCGTGGCCCGTGCACCGTCCTCGAGCTGCCAGGATTCGCCTCCGCGCGCGGCTCGGCCACCAAGCCCTCGAACGCGACGTCGACGCACTCGACGACGACGACGAACGCGACGAAAGCCCTCGAAGGGTTCGGCTCCGACGTCGACGCCTTCCTCCGCTTCCTCGCCACCCTCGCCGAAGCCTGCCGCACCAGCGGCACCCGCGCGCTCATCCTCCGCGGCTTCCCACCCCCCGTCGACGCCCGCGTCCGTTTCGCGACGCTCACGCCTGATCCCGGCGTCGTCGAAGTGAACATGGCGCCGTGCACCGAGCTCTCCGACTTCGCCGCACAAGTGCACGCGATCCACGAAGCCGCGCACGACGTCGGCCTCGCGGCCGAGCGACGCCACTTCAACGGCGAGCTCTCCGACAGCGGCGGCGGCGGACACCTCACCTTCGGGGGTCCCTCCACCGGAGCGAGCCCCTTCTTCCGCTTCCCGACCTTGCTCCCGAAGCTCGTCGCGTACCTCAACCAACATCCGTCGCTCAGCTACTACTTCGGCGGCCACGCCGCGGGCAGCGCGAGCCAATCTCCGCGCGCGGACGAGAGCGCGCGCGAGCTCTTCGGCGAGCTCCAGCTCACGCTCGCGCGTCTCGTCCGCGCAGCCACCACCGCGAGCGCGACGCCCACCGCACCGAGCGCGACGCCCACCGCACCGAGCGCGACGCCCACCGCACCGAGCGCGACGCCCACCGCACCGAGCGCGACGCCCGCCGCACCGAGCGCGACGCCCACCACTCCGAGCGCGACGCCCACCACTCCGACACCCACGTCGAGCACGGCCCCGATCGCTCCGACCCCAGGCGTCGATCCATCGCTTCTCTGGTCGAGCCTCGCGCCCTTCCTCGCGGACCGCTTCGGCAACTCCCACCGCAGCGAGATCAACGTCGAGAAGCTCTTCAACCCCTGGCTCCCCGGGCGTGGAAAGCTCGGCGTCATCGAGCTGCGTGCCTTCCGCCAAGCGCCCACGAGCGCCCACGCCATCGCGCGCGCCGCGCTCTTCCGCGCGATCCTCGCGCGCCTCGCGACGAGCGACTTCCCCATCACGCTCTGTGACTTCGGCGCCGAGCTCCACGATCGCTACGCGCTCCCCTTCTTCCTCGAGAACGATCTGCGTGAGGTCCTCGGCGACCTCGAGCGCGCCGGCTTCGCGCTCCCGTCCGTCCTCGCCCAAGAGCTCTTCCGCGATCCGCATCGCGTGCTCGGCGAGGTCGAGCTCGGCGATCCGAATGCGCCCGTCACCCTGACCGTGCGCCGCGCGATCGAGCACTGGCCGCTCGTCGGTGACCTCAGCGAACAAGCCGGCACCACGCGCCTCGTCGATCCATCCACCACGCGCCTCGAAGTCCGCGTCACCGGCCCGAGCGAACGCGTCGGTCGCGTGATCGTCGGCGTGCGCGACGGAGACTCCGCCGTCCGCGCGCCCACCACCTTCGTCGACGACGGAGCGCGCAGCACGGTCGTGGTCGGCGTCCGCTTCCGCGCCTTCGTGCCCACGCTGGGCCTCCACCCGAGCCTGCCCGCGCGCGATCCCCTCGAGCTCGTCGTCAGCGTCGGTGAGCGCAGCTACGCCCTCGCGCTGCATGCGTGGATCCCGGGTGGCGGCGTCTATCCCGGCCTCCCCGAGACCGACGAGGAAGCCACCCGCCGCCGTCTCCGACGCTTCGTCGTCGAAGCGCGCAAAGCCCCGACGTGGACGAGAGCCCCGAGCGGAGCGACCACGCGCCACACGATCGACGCGCGCTGGTGGTGAGCGAGCGCGCGGGTGCCACGGGCACGAAACACGAGCGCCGCGCCGGTGGCTCTCACCACCGGCGCGGCCTCGACCACACACACTCACCAGCACGGCCAGCCCACCACGGCCGACCTTGCCTACACACGTCAGCGCACGTTCGAGTCGTCGGGAGGATTGGGATGGAGGGCCGACTCGCCGCTCGAGGCGACGCGGTAAATCTGTCCGGAGGGGGTCTCGAAGAAGGCCGCGTCCTCCACGTCCGGTACGAGGAGGCTGGCGAAGCCGGGCAAGCTCGTGTCGACGCGGCGCGCGCCGACCCACCCGAGGTCGCGACCGAAACGATCGCGCGCCTTCATCATCGTGAGCTCGCCGTCGCTCGCGTCGGCGACGCGCTCTTCGACGAGTCCGGTCCAGCTCGGCGCGGCGAAGGGCGCCACGCGGAAGACGTGGTGCGGCGCGAGACGCCAGGAGAGCGTGCTGCCTCCCGCGACGGAGACGACGCGCTGGTGGAGCCGCAGGTACGCGAAGTCGCTCACCCACTGCGGCTCGCAGTAGCCCATGAAGTCTTTCGTCGACGGGTCGTAGAGGCGGTCGTTGCGGAAGTCGTAGCCCCACACGCCCGTCGCGCCGCCCGCGTGCGGGTAGCCGGGCTCGGAGCCGCTGACCCCGCCGCACGGCGCGTGCGGGCGACCGTGCGCGTGACCGAGCTCGTGGATCGCGCTGAACCGGTTGTTCTCGTCGCCGTAGCCGAGCGCGAGGCCGTAGCGCTGGCTCTGGTAGTTGCCCTGATTGAGCGGCGCGATGCCGGCGATGCAGCCGCGTCCGCAGAACTCGCGGAACGACGCCGCGGGCGAGAAGAGCCCGAGGTAGTACTCGCTGCCGGGCGCGCGATCGCTCTGGCGGAGGTTGCCCACGCCGTCGAGCAGCGAGCCCCACGCCTGACCGCTCGTCGGCGCGACGGTGGTGCTGGTCGAGACCGACTCGCGCACGCGCAGCCGCACGTCGCTCACCGGCCACATCGCGAGGAGCTGATCACGCAGCGCGTTCATCGCGCCTTCGCTCGTGTCGGGCATGCGACCGCTGCCGTCGGCGTCGTAGCGGATCGGCACCACCACCACGTCGATGCCGCCGTTCTGCATCGCGTCGAGCGCGAGCTCACCGCCGTCGCGTGGGAAACGCGCGAGGTCGCTGCCGGCGCCGCTCGTCTCGAGGAGCGAGACGGAGATCGACGCGGTGGGCGTGAGCGCGTCGCGCGGGATCTCGAGGTTCAGCGTCGACGAAGGCGTGTTGACCGACGACGCGCCGGAGATCGTCGCGCTCTCCATGAGCGTGCGGACCTCGCTGCCGGTGTCGATGCGGACGAACGCCATCACGGAGCGTGCGCTCCAACTGCCAGTGGGTCGCACGTACACGCGGAGCAGCGATGGCTTGTTGGCGACGAGCGGGATCGTGCGCGGGACGACCGCCCCGTTCTCGACGATGGGCACGCGGATCGTCTGGTAGATCTCGAGGCCAGTCAGCTCGAGGCCGTTGACGGGGCCGAAGCCGGGCGGCGCGTCGGTGGGCGGCGGCGGAGGCGGGGGTGGCGGCGGACCCGCGTCGACCCCGGGCGGCGTGGGGGTGCCCGCGTCGATGCCGACTCCCGCGTCGGTGCCCGGAGGCGGCGGAGGCGGAGGCGTCGCGGCGTCGGTGCCCGGTGGCGGGAGCGGCACGGTGGCGTCGCCCGCCGGCACATCCGTTCGCGACAGACGCCCCGGCTCGCACGCGAGGGCGAGGGCGATCGGCACCAGGAGGAGCAAACGACGCATGCTCGTACACTGTGCAGGATGCGTGCACAGCCAAAAACCAAATGATTACGGGCGAATGGGGCGTCGGGGTTGTATCTCCCCAGGTGACACGGGGCCGGGCGACCGACCACCCACGTGCGCGCTTCGAGCACACCGCGCGTCTCTCGCGAGGTGGAAGCGCGCTCGGAGCCACGGGCCTCGGAGCGACCGGGCGGCGGTGCGGAGAGAACGGGACTGCACGCGGCGCGGCAGGAAACGCTTGCGTCGTTTCGCGGGGGGACGTAATCGAAGCCGCGATGACCGAGCCGATGGCGCAGCCGAAGACCGAGGGCGAGCTGAAGGATGCGATCGACGCGTTGCTGCGATCGATCCGACACGAGCGCGATCGTTGGGACGAAGGGATCGCGACGTTGCGGAGCTGGCTCGAAGGGCCACTTCGCCACGCGACTCTGGAGCTGCTCGCGGCGGCCGCGCGACGCGAGCGCCTCGAGTTCCAGTGGAAGCTGCAGGAGCTCGTCGAGGCGTACGCACCGCCGCCGCCGCCCAAGCCTGCCGCGCCGCCCGCACCCGCTGCGGCGCCTGGACCGGCGGCAGCGCCCGAGTTCCCCGCAAAGGCGAACGATCAAGGGTGGCCGTCCGAGCCGAAGGAGCCGGAGTTCCCGGCGAAGGCGAACGACGAGGCGTGGCCGACGAAGGCCGAGGAGCCCGCGCCCGCCGCTCCCGGGGGAGCGATTCGTCCCGAGGATCTCTCGCTCATCGCGGAGGACCCGCGCGGGTTCGCGCTCGCGGAGCACCGTCCGACGGGCGATTGGTACCTGATCACTGGTCAGGATCCGCGCTCGGGCCAGCTCCAGATGCGCAAGCTCTCGGTCGACGAGAAGCGCGCGCTCCAGGCGCAGCTCGGCGTGCTCTGACCACCGATCCCTCGAAGGCTGCCGCGTCTTCGCGGGATCCGTGTTCGGATCTCATCACGCTCAGATCACGACGCTCGGATCACCACGCTCGGATCACCACGCTCGGATGATCGCCCGAGTTTTCGAAGGATCGGCACCGAAGTCTTCGAAGAATCCACCCGTCGGCCGGACGGCGCAGGTGGTGAGCGTTGGTGGTGAGCGTTGGTGGTGAGCGAAGGGGGCGTCGAAGGATCCGCCTTCGTTGCCGGGACGCGCAGGTGCGTCGGTGACGCGTCACTCGTCGGATTCGGCGAGCACCTCCGCGCGCACGTCGATCCACACGGCGTCGAAGTCCTCCCGAGTGGTGAGGCAGTCGCGATCGGGGTCCGTCAGGCCACCGACGCCGAACGCGTAGAGCACACGCTCGAGGATCAGGCTCCCGAGGATGTCCGGCTCGGTCTGCGCGCGCGCGGCTTCGCCATCGGTCACGCCCACGAGGTGCACGAGCACGCAGTGGCCGGCGGGCAGGAGCAGATCGAGCTCGTACTCGGGCGACAAGGTCGCGAGCACGTGACGGAGCGCGCCGCGACCTCCGATGGGCGTGTTGCAGGCGCGGAGGCGGCCGGGCTCGAGCAGCGTCGCCTCGTCGTCGAGCAGCACCTGGCGCACGAGACCGAGCAGGAGCTCGAGTGGCCACGCGGCGTCGTCGGCGCTCGCGAGGACGTACTCGAGGCCGAGGCCCGAGAGCGCGTCCGGGTCTTCGTGGAGCGCCTGGACGTCGCGCTCTTCGAAGGGCTGCGAGAGACCGTGCGTGACGTAGAGCCAGCTCGTGCGTTCGCCGCGCGGCGGGTAGCGATGAAAGCCTCCACCGGGCCACGCACGCGCGACCTCTTCGTCGTCGGGCGCGAGGACGGTGTCGGGCGGCTCGGTGGCTCCGAAGACGGCCTCGAGCGCGAGCTCGCGCGCCTTGACGTGCGCGGCGTACCAACGCTCCTCGGGTGCGAGCTCGGGGTGCTCGTCGGCGATGTCGGGGAGCGAGGAGAAGTCGACCGTCATGGCGCGCGAGGGTGGTCGATCGGGGAGGCCGCGTCGACGCGGATCGTGAGGTGGCGCGACGGGCTCCGCACGACGTGGCGCGTCGAGCCCGTCCTCTGCGTGAACGTCCGGGCTCGAGCCTACGCCTTCGCTTCGCGACGCCTACAAGAGTGGCTGCGCCAGGAACACCGCCGCGTTGCGGTAGCGCGCGAGCCAGCGCGTCTCACGTCGATGGTGATGCGCGGTCGCGAGCCTCGCGTCGGCGACCATCCGCAGCTCTTCGACGAGCGCACGGTCGTAGATCTCGACGAGGATCTCGAAGTTCAAGCGCAAGCTCCGCGGATCCCAGTTCGCGCTGCCGACGAGCGCCCACGCGTCGTCGATCAGCAAGAGCTTGCTGTGATCGAAGGGGCGCGCGGTTCGCCACACGTTCACGCCTTCGAGGTCTCCGCTGCGATCGAGCAGGTGCTGCATCGCCCAGTCGACGAAGCGCAGGTTGCTGTGCTCCGGGATCACCACGTCGACCCGCACGCCACGCCGCGCGGCCATCTCGAGCGCCGCGAGGAGCGGCGGCTCCGGCAGAAAGTACGGCGTGAGCACCACGATGCGCTCCTTCGCCTGCGTGATGCCGGCGAACATGGCGAGCCACGCTTTGTCGATGTCGTCGTCGGGCCCGTCGGTGATGACGCGGCACGACGCGTCGCCGTGCGCGCGCTCGTCCGTGGTCCATGCGTCGCCTTCGAGCACCTCTCGGGTCGCGAAGCGCCAATCGTCCGCGAAGGCGTCGAAGAGCTGCTTCACGATCGGGCCGCGCAGGCGAAAGTGGTAGTCGCGCGTGGGGTTTCGTGGGGCGTCGGTGAGCACGTGGTCGGGTCGCACGTTGAGCCCGCCGACGAACGCGATGGCGCCGTCGACGACGAGGATCTTTCGATGATTTCGGAGATTGACGTAAGGCCAACGCCACGGAGGAAACGCGGGCAAGAAGCGCCGCGCGGGTACCTTTCGACGTTTGAGCAGATGCGTGATGCGGGGGGCGCCGTAGCGTTCGCCCGCGGCGTCGACGAGCACGCGCACTTGCACGCCGCGTGCGACGGCGTCCGCGAGCGCGTCGACGAAGCGTTCGCCGGGACCGGAGGCCTCGAAGATGTAGCTCTGCATCACGATGCTGCGCTTCGCGTCGCGGATCGCGGCGAGCATCGCGGGGTAGGTGGCGTCGCCGTTCGCGAGCGCGGTGACTTCGTTCCCGGCGACGAGCGGGCGCGGGCTCACGGTGCCCACCGCGCGTGCGAGCGGCGCGAGGGAACCGACCGCTTCGGGCGCGAGGCCACCCGCGTGCGGTGCGGCGTGAAAGACCCGCAGCCGCAGCGCGCGACGACGGATGCGGTTGATCCCGAGAAGTAGGTAGAGGAGCGCACCGACGAGCGGAGACAGCCACGCGAGCGCGATCCAACCGAGCGACGAACGCGGATCGCGCCACGAGCCGAGCGCGTGAAGGCTGACGAGCAGCGCCGCGAGCAGCGCCGCTCCCGCGAAGCCCCACTGGAGCAGTGTGGTCTCGTCGTCCACGAGCTTCAGCGTAGAGCCGAACGATCGCCGGTGTCGTGAGCTCGTGAGCTCGTGGGTCGTGAGCCGGTGGTTCGCGAGCCGGTGGTTCGCGAGCCGGTGGTTCGCGAGCCGGTGGTTCGCGAGCCGGTGGTTCGCGAGCCGGTGGTTCGTGAGCCGGTGCGCGAGCCGGTGGTTCGCGAGCCGGTGGTTCGTGAGCCGGTGGTTCGTGAGCTCGTGAGCGCGCCGCGATCACTCACGACAGTACGCGCCGCAGAACGACCACGACGCGCGGTCGAGCCTCTTCGGGCCTTGCGTGGTGAGGAACGCGACGATCGCGGCGGGGTCGTCGCTCGCGACCACGCGGTCTTCCCAAGTGCCGCGCGAGAGCTGCGCGAGCACAGGCAACACCGGCAGCTTCTCGGTCCAGTACCGGACACCGAAGAGCGCCATCGGCGACACGAGGCCACGCACGGTGCCGTAGTGGTTCTGACACGCGTCTTGGAAGATCTCCTGCACCGTTCCTGCGCTGCCCGGCGCGAAGACGATGCCGTTCGTAGCGAGGCTCACGAGGCCCTCTTCGCGCACGCAGTTCGCGAAGTACTTCGCGTGCCAGGTCGCGAACGCGTTCGGCGGCTCGTGTCCGTAGAAGAAGGTGGGAACACCGAGGGTGGGGGTCGGCGACGCGCGCAGGACCGACGCGAAGGTCGAGCGCACGCGGTACGCCGCGACGAGCCACTCGTGGTCTTTGTAGAGCGGCGCTTCCGCGAGCATGCGCACTGCGCTCACGAGCTCGGCGTCGTCCGCCTTCGCGAAGCGCGCGCCGAGGTTCGCGGCCTCCATCGCGCCAGGGCCGCCGCCCGTCGCGACGATCACTCCTTCGCCCGCGAAGGTCGCTGCCATGCGAGCCACGGTGAGGTACGTCGGATCGTCACGCCGCATCGCGTGACCGCCCATGAACGCGACGACGCGCTCGTGCCGCGCGAGCAGCGTCTCGAGCGCCTCCGAGATGCCGTGATCGTGGAGCCGTCGCGCGAAGGCCTCGAGCATCGGCGCCTCGTCCGCGCCGCCGGTCGCGCGGAAGTGCGCGTACACCCGCGCGTCGAGGGTGTCGCAATAGGTGCACGGATCGTCGACCGAGAAGCCCGCGAAGAGCTCGTCGGGTGTGTAGAGCGTGGTGCGCCAGGGCTCGTAGGGGAGGCCGTCGAGGCGCGGGAAGACGAGCGCTCCGCGCACGACCGCGTCGGCGAGGTCGTGCGGTTCGAGCAGACAGCCGAGGAGCACCCCGTCTCGCACGTCGAGCGCACGAAGCTTCGCGGCGTGAGGTCGCAGATCGAGGTTCTGGACGACGACGTTCGCGAGGCTGGTGGCGGAGCCGAGGAAGCTCGTGAGGGTGACCTCGTCGTGGATCTCGCGCATGCGGCGGATGCTCGGGCCCGCGCGTGAGGGGCGCAAGAGGGGCGGGGCTCGCTCGCGACTTCGCAGCGAGGATCGACGACGCGTCGCGTGCCCGTCGATCCCACGCTGACGCGGGCTCGGTCATGCGGCGTCGACCTCGCGGCGCGTGAGGGTTCGTAAGCTGCGCGTGAGCCCACGAAAGGTGCGGTCTCGTGCGGCGTGCGACAGAAACGCGAACGGCGGTTCGCAGGGAACCGCCGTTCTGCGACACGAGGTCGCGATCGAGTCGACGTTTTTGGAGCCGGCCGCCATGCGGAGCGACGCCACGTCACGTGAGCGTCGCCGTCAGGCGACCGAAGCATCGAATCGCGCGATCAGCGAGGCACGCAGATCCGGAAGCCGCCGTCGATGTCGGCGCAGTCGAAGCCGACGCCGCAGTCGCCGCCCGTCTCACACTGCTCGTAGCAGATGAACGGGGTGTCCCCGAACGCGACGCAGAGCCCCTGCAGGCCGTTTGGCGACACCACGCAGTCGGTGGAATCGACGCACTCGTACGTGCAGATGTTGTTGCGCGAGGTGCGGTCGTCCCACTCGGCCACGATCTCTTGGCAGCGCGTGGCGAGCGCTTCGCACTCGTCGACGACGGTGCAGGGGTCGTAGACGGGCACGGCCGCGACCTCGGGTAGACACGAGCCGCCGGCGGCGCAGTAGTAACCGCCGGGGCAGTCGAGGTCCGAGCGGCAGCCCGTCACCGGCGGATCGTCGTCGTCGACGATGATGCAGCCGCTGCCGAAGAGCGCGAGGAGCGGGAGAACGGTGAAGAGCTGTCGCATGGATCCTCCGTTCAACGCGGCAAACAGATGGTGAAGCCGCCGCCGATGTCGCCGCAGTCGAAGCCGGGGTCGCAGTCGAGGCCGGTGTTGCAGTCCTCGTAGCACTGGAACCCGCCGCCGAAGTCGACGCAGAGGCCGGGGTCGCCGTTGCTGAACGGGCAGTCCTCGCTGTCGACGCAGCCGAACGTGCAGATGTTGTTTTGCGCGCGACCTTCGGGCCAGTCCGCGATGATCGACGTGCAATACGCCCCGAAGTCGTCGCAGTCGTTGGTGTCGAAGCACGACTCGTAGAGATCGGCTCCG
The DNA here is from genome assembly GCA_025453555.1 of Myxococcota bacterium. Classification (GTDB taxonomy): domain Bacteria; phylum Myxococcota_A; class Polyangia; order Polyangiales; family Houyiibacteriaceae; genus JACKEH01. The sequence goes on from JALOQC010000131.1 coordinate 26,017, forward strand.
TCGGAGACGACGATGCAGCCGGAAGAGCCGAGCGCGAAGAAGAGACCGAGCGCCAATCCAAGATGCTTCATGAGAGGTTCCATCCTTTCCCGATGGCGAGCCTGTTCAGCAACGCCCGTGCCGCGGTGTCTCCGGACGGCACTTCCGGACGGGGACTCCGTCCCCTCTCCTCGATGCGCGCCGACGCGATCCCATCACGCGGACGACGCGAGCCACTCTCGACGTCGGAGGATAGGGGTGTCTTCACCGCGGGGGAAAGGCGTGTGCGAGCGGCGTGGTCGTTTGCCACGTGCCCGCGTCGCGTGGAGTGGAACTTCGCGGCGTGTGAGGCGTGCGCCGCGCCCGGCGTACGCTGCTATCCTCTGGCCCGGTTCGAACGTGAGCTTGCCCGATCTTCCGCGCCTCGCTGCTCTGCTCGCCGCGCACGCACGGATCGACGTGCCTGCGCTGCCGGGGAGGCGCAACCACCTGCACGCTGGCGTGCTGGTTCCGCTTCGCTTCGTCGACGGCGATCTGGAGGTCGTACTGACCGAGCGCGCCGCGACCCTGCGTCATCACGGAGGAGAGGTCTCGTTCCCCGGCGGCAAACCGGATCCGAGCGATCGCGACCTGGAGCACACCGCGCTGCGCGAGGCGGAGGAAGAGATCGGGCTTCGAGGCGCGCGGGTGCTCGGTCGGCTCTCGAGCATCCCTCTCTACACGAGCGATTTCCGCCTCGAGCCGTTCGTCGCGGTGGTGCCGGGCGACGCGGTGCTCGTGCCGAGCCCGGACGAGGTCGCGCGCGTCGTGTTGTTCTCGGTGCGCGAGGTGCTGGCGCGCTCGCACCTCGTCGGGATCCCGTGGACCCACGAAGGCCGCGAGCATCTGTCGCCGGTGTTCGAGGTCGAGGGTGGCAAGCTCGTCTACGGGGGCACCGCGCACGCGTTGCACGAGCTGCTCGCGATCGTTGCGCGCGCGTCGGAGCGCGAGCTGCCTCCGTTGCGGCGGGGCGACGTGGATTGGCGCGACGTGCTGCCGCGCTCGTGATGCGTGCGCAGGCAGAGGCGTCTCGTGAGGCGGCTCGCGACTCGAACGGCCGACGTCAGCGCAGCGCGGCGAGCGCGGGATCGATCGGCGGACCAGGGAGGCGCGAGACGTAGAAGCGCGCGAGCCATTCGTGGCCGCTCTCGAGCTGCACGCGCGCCGCGTGCTCGAGGCGCTCGGGGGCGATCGGATCGAGATCGAGCGCGCGCGCGAGGGGCACGAGGGCCGCGTCGTGGTAGCCGAGCTCCAGCATCTCGCTCGCGAGCTCCTTGAGGGCTTCGGCGTTCGCCTGGGCGCGACCGAAACGTGTCGCGAGCTCGGCCGCGCGCGAGGGCTCGATCGCGTGCACGAGCTCGTCGCGATGGGTCATCGCGCGGAGGCGCGCGACGTGTGGGATCACGAGCGTCGGCGCGATCCGGATCGCGCGATCGTACGCGTGGATCGAACGATCGAAGGTGAGGCGTGTGTCGTCGCGCGTGGGATCGGCGGCGAGGGCCTCGTCACGGAGGGTCTCGCCGAGCTTGAGCCACGCGTAGTCCGCTTGGGGCTGCGCGCGGGTCGCGTGGCGCCAGAGGGTGCCGTCGTTCGCCCACGCGGTGGAGTAGCGGTAGGTGAGGGTGGCGAGGAGCGCGACGTAGGCGAGCGCGATCACGGCGCGTGGGGAGGGCAGCGCGCGAAGCGCACGCGAGGTCGCGGACGCAGGGCCGATGGGTTTGCTGGTGCTCGCGGAGCTCGAGTGGTCGACGAACGCGCCGAGCCCGAACGCGAGCGGCAAGAGCGGCAGCGCGAGGTAGCGATCCTGGACCTCGAAGTAGAGGGGCACGAGGTTCGACACTGGCAGCAGCAGCACGAGGAACGCGAGGATCGAGAACCGTGCGCGGGGGGAAGGGACGAGCATCGCGATCGCGAGCGCGAGCGGGCCGAGGTAGTCGAGCGCGCCGAACGCCGATGCGTCACGGTGGATCGGATACACGGGGCTCGAGCCGAAGGGGGCGAGCGCGTGGCCGAGGTGGTGGGTGATGGTGGAGGCGACGAGCGCGACGGGACCGAAGCCGTCGAGGGGCGGGCGCACCATCTCGCTCGACTGCCAGATCGAGAGCACGAGCATGCCGAGCGCGAGCCCGATCGCGAGGGTGGGGAGCTGCGCGAAGAACGCGCGACCGACGCGTGACGCGCGCGACGTCGAGTGGGCGCCGTGGTCCGGCGACGTGGGGCGGAGGAAGACGTCGATCAGCACCAGCACGATCGGCAGCGGCAGCACGGTGGTCTTCGCGAGCGCGGCGAGCACGTAGAGGACGCGGCTGCCCCAGGCGGCGCCGGAGAAGGGCGAGGTGCTGCGCAGGTGCATCAGGATCGCGCCGCTCGCGAAGAGCAGCGCGACGATCTCCTTGCGACCGGTGGCCCAGGCGACGGCTTCGACGTTCACGGGATGCAGGCCGTAGGCGAGCGTCGCGACGAGCGCGGCGCTCCGGCCGAGGCCGAGCGCGCGAAACACACGCCGCACGAGGAGGAGCGCGCCTGCGAAGAGCGCGAGGCTCGTGGCGTGGAGCGTGGGCCCGTGTGCGCCCGCAAAGGGGACGTCGAGCCAATACGAGAGCAGGTGCAGCGGGTGGTAGGCCTCGAAGTGGGGCTCGCGGAAGATCGCGACGAGGTGGTCCCAGGAGATCGACTGCACGGGCGCGAAGTCCACGAGGAAACGTCCGTCGTCCCAGCCGCGCACGAGGTCGTTCGGCACGCTCCGCGCGAAGGCGAGCACGGCGGCGATCAGGACGAGCGCGTCGTCGAGCCACCCGTGGGTGCTCGGATCGCGGTGGGTCGCGTGCTCGATGCGCGGATCGTTCGACGTCTCCTTCGCACCGGCGCGCTCGCTCGCGTCACTCTCGGAACCTTCGCGCGTGCCACGTTCTTCACCGCGCTCGGACCCGTCGTGAGCGCCGCGCTCGGCCGAGCTCGAGCCACGCTCGGAGGCCTCCCGCTTGCGTCGTACGGACTCCGCGCGCGCGTCGTCGTCGGTCGCGGAGCGCGGGGGCTCTCGCTTCGAGGAGGAGCTCTTCTTCTTCGGGCGGTCGCGACGGCTCACGCGGCGTCTCTACCACGCGTGCGGTGCGCGAGCGTCGCCACCGCTCGATCGACCGAGCGGTGGCGACTTCGCGTGGATCCGGCTCCGCGTGGATCCGGCTCGGCGCGGTCAGCCCGCGCTCGCGCTCACCGAGCCGCTGACCTCGACCGTCGCTTCGAACGTGATCTGGATGCTCGCGGCGGCTTCGATCTGTGCGTCGACTGCCTCCGCGAGGCACACGCTGGCCTGCACGCCCGCGTCGAGCGCGGCTTCCGCGGCGTCGCCGAGACCGGTCGCCACGTCCGCGCCCGCCGAGATCACGAGCTCGAGCTTCTGCGCCGCGGCGAGCAGCTCGGGCAGGTGCTCTTGGAGCGTCGCCGCGAGCGCCTCGAGCTCTTCCGCGCTCGCGCCCTCGATGCTGACCACGATCGCGGGCGGCGAGCACTCGACGTCGAGGCTCGCGTCCGCCTCGCAGCTCGCCTGGCAGTCGACGTCGGCGTCGACCTCGAGCTCGCCACCTTCGCAGCGCGGCTGCTCGAACGCGACGTCGCAGCTCCCGGTGCACGTGCCTTCGCAGCTCCCGCTCACGTCCGCGCGGCACTCGCCTTCGCAGGTGCCTTGGCAGGTGCCCGAGCACTGCGCGACGATCTCGCCTTCGCAGCTCCCGCGGCAGGTCCCCGTGCAGGTGCCCATGCAGCTTCCGTCGTCGGCGGTGGCGCTGCAGGTGCCTTCACACGCGCCCATGCAGGTGCCTTCGCAGGTGCCCTCGATGCGCGCGTCGCAGCTCCCTTCGCAGGTGCCGCGGCAGGTGGCGTCGCAGGCCACGCGGCCTTCGAGGGTGCAGCTCCCGCTGCACGACCCCGAGCACGAGCCGCTCAGCATGCCGCCCGTGCAGCGCGGCGGCGTGGCTTCGACGTCGAAGCTCGCGTCGCACTCGGCGACGCAGTCGACGTAGGCGTCGACGTCGACGGAGCAGACCGCAGGGACCACCTCGATGGTGACGGTCGCGGAGGCGTTGGTGATCGTGCTGGAGATCGCGGTGGCGGCGTTCTCGCACGCGGTCGCGACGTCCGACGCGGTCGCCGCGCCGAGATCGGCCGCGATGCCGTTGCAGGCCGCGAGGACCTCCGCGTCGAGCTCACGCGCGGCGACGCTCAACTGACCGGTCGCGCGGAAGAGCCCGTCGAGACGCGGGTCTCCGTACGCGGTGGACACCGGGCCACGAAAGTCGTGGGGGCACACGACGTCGTCGCCGGACACGCAGCCGCTCGCGACGAGCGCGCCCCCGAGCGCCAACACCGACGCGAGCGTCGCCCGAAGCCTCGTTCGATTCCTCATTCGGTCCTCCCAGATCCCTCACGAGCTCGCAGACGCGGCGCGTTCGAGACTCTGCGTGAGAGCTTGCACGAGCGTTCGACCGCGCGCCGGGAAAAGAGATTCGGATCCCGAGGCAGTCGCGCGCGGGCCTCGTGGAGGCTCCGGGCTTCGCGCGCTCGGGCTTCGCGCGCTCGGGCAGCCGCTCGGGCAGCGCGCGCATCCGCTCGGGCTGCCGCGTTCGCGATCAGGCGTGGACCGACGAACCGCGGCGTGCGAGCGAGACCATCTCCGCGTCGTGGACGTGTTTGCGGATCGCCTCGTTGACCTCGGCGGCGCATTGGAACGTCACGCCGTGACCGGCCTCCGGAAGCTCCAGCAACCGCGCGTTCGGCAGGTGGCGGTGGAGCCGATCCGAGCTCGCGGGTTTGATGAGCACGTCGAGCGACGGCTTCACGATCAAGGTCGGAAGCGTGAGCGCACCGAGGCGGCTCGCGGTGTCGTGACGCAGCACCGCATGGAGCTGCCCGACGAGCGTCTCCTTCGCGACCGGACGCCCGAACTGCGCCTGCATGCGCGCGCCGAGGGTGGCGGGATCGAAACGCGCCGCGAAGGCCGGCGGGTAGAGCAAGGTCTTGAGCGCTTCGATGCGCGCGGGGCCTCGGCTGGTGTTCGCGCGGATGAAACAACGCATGCCCTCGACGGTGGGGAGCTTCGCGTGGAGCGGGCCGCCTCCGTGGGTCGCGATGAGCGTGAGGCTACGGAGGCGGGGCTCGAAACGGATCGCGGTCTCCTGCGCGACCATGCCGCCCATCGAGACGCCGACGAGGTGCGCGTCGTCCCAGCCGAGCGCGTCGAGCACGCCGACCGCGTCTTCCGCCATGTGCTTCATGGTCCAGACGCGCTGGCTCCCGCGCGGGCTCTCACCGACCCCGCGGTGATCGAACCACGCGACGCGGTGATCGCCGCGCAGGCCGTCGATCTGCGGGCGCCACACGTCGCCGCGCATGCCGAAGCCCATCACGAACAGGATCCGCGGCCCGCGCGTGCCGGCGCTCCACCAACGCAACGAAGGGCTCGAGGAGGTGGCGCCGTTCGCGTCGTGAAGCTCGGACATGGCGGAGATTCTTCGGTGCCCGGGGTGCGAGCGCAAGCGTGGCCGGTCGCCCCGTCGACCGCGCATCGTGGGCGGTCGATCACGTTCGACCACGTTCGACCACGTTCAGCCACATCGTCGGTCGCGCCATCGTGCGAGCGATCGTGCGAGCGATCCAGGCGAGCGGTCGCTCGCGGTCGCTCGAATCACGCTCGAGTCACGCTCGAATCACCCGGCGCGCAGGATCGCTTCGGCTTCGTCGAGCGAGAGCGCCCACGCGCGCGCGGACACGTCGTACGAGAAGCCCGCGCGCCCGAGACCCGCGAGCTCTTTGGTTCGATCGCCCTCGCGATCGTCGCGTCGAAACGGCCCGTGGCGACGCTTGCGCAAGTGGCGGAGCGCGGCGCGCAGCTCGTCGTCGGCGCTCGATTCGGCCAGCTGCGATCGGACGACCTCCGCATCGACGCCCTTCTCGCGGAGCTTCGCCTCGATGCCCCGCTTCGATGCGCCTCGCGAACGAAGCGCGCGCGCTTGCGACGCGGCGAAGCGTGCGTCGTCGAGGTATCCGAGGCGCGTGAAGTCGTCGAGCACCGCCTCGACCCAGCCGACGAGCTGCTCTCGGTCCTGCGCGTGGGCTTCCACGGCGGCGTCGACGCGCCGCATCAACACGCGTCGAAGCCGCGCGCGGCTCGCGTCCCGATCGCCGAGGTAGCGGGTCGCGGCTTCGCGGAGCGACACCTCGGTCACTGGCCGCGGGGTCTTGGCTCGGCGCGTCGCCACGTCAGCTCCTCCCCGTCCGCGTCTCTCCGCGGTAGTCACCACGCGCTCGTCGCGTCGATGCGGAGAGTCTCGGCGAAGTGGAGCGAGCGCGCGGGCTCACGGGCTCAGCCCACGAGCTCGCGGATCTTCTCGAGCAGGTACGCCTCGCTCTTCGGGACGTCGCCGTCCACCGAGACCGCGCGCTCCACGGCCCCCACGAGCTGCCCACGCGCTTCGGGCGAGAGCGCGGCGACGCGCTCGGCCACGTCGCTGTCGAGGTCGATGCCCTTGAGGGCCTCTTTGCGCTCGGCATCGGGCATCCCGAGCTCGTCCATCACGCGATCGAGATGCTCGCGCTCGGCGTCACCGAGGATGCCGTCGGCGATGAGCACTTGCCCGACGATCTGAACGAACCGTTTGCGGTCTTCGGGGGACATGGGAGTCGAATGCTGCGCCCACCGCCGCGCGGTGTGCAACGCCGTTTTGGGAGCCGGCCGCCAGGCCGAGCGACCCGCGGCACGTGAGCGTCGCCGTCCGGCGACCGAACCGAACGACCTGCCGATTTCGGACCCGGCCGCCAGGCCGAGCGACCCGCGGCGCGTGAGCGTCGCCGTCCGGCGACCGAACCGAACGACCCGTCGATTTCGGAGCCGGCCGCAGCGATGGGGGGTTGCCTCCGGCGGGGGCTCGGAGGTAGACGGGAGACGGTGAGCGCTCCGGCCACGGTGCTGATCGTCGAGGACGACCCCGACCTGCGTCGTCTGATGGTTCGGCTCTTGGAGCACGACGGCTTCGTCGTGCGTGCCGCCGCGGACGGCCGCCAGGGGCTGGAGTCGCTCGAGCCCCTGCCGGACGTGATCGTGGCGGATCTCATGATGCCGGAGCTCGACGGCGAGCAGTTCCTCGTGGAGCTACGGAGTCGCTACCCGAACGCACGTCCCGCGGTGGTGTTGGTCAGCGCCAGCGCGATCCGCGAGGAAATCGCGAGCCGACTCGAGGTCGACGCGAGCTTGTCGAAGCCCTTCGACACCGCAGAGCTGCGCGAGCTGGTGCGGGCGCTCGCGGACCGCTGAGCTCTCGCGGAGGTCGAAGCGGACGGAGGTCGCAGCGGACGGCGGTCGCTGCGGACGGCGCACGGCGCTCGCTGACGTGTGGTTCGTGCGTCTCTTCGCGCGCGGTGATCTGCGGGCGATCGTGGTAGAACGCGCCGCGATGACGATCTTTGCTTCTGGCCTCTTCGACGACACCGTCGCCCTCGTCACGGGGGGCGGCACCGGCATCGGGTTCGCGGTCGCGTCCGAGCTCGTGCGCCTCGGCGC
>JALOQC010000549.1 GCA_025453555.1 Myxococcota bacterium
GACGCCACGCGCAGAAGCGCCGCGCGACCTCCGGGAAGGCGCCGCCTCGCTCACCGAGCTCGTCGAGCCAGCTCACGCGCGGGAGGGTACCGCCGAGGCGTCGTGCGAGGGAACGAAGTCGTGCCGGGCGACGCCGTGCGTCGCGCGCGTTCGACCCGATCAGCGCAGCAGCTCGCGCGCGATCAGCACCTTCTGCACGTCGTTCGTGCCCTCGTAGATCCGCAACGCGCGAACCTCTTCGTAGAGCCGCGCCACCACACCGGTCGTGAGCACGCCCGCGCCCCCGTGGAGCTGCACTGCGGCGTCGATCACGCGTTGCGCGGCCTCGGTCGCGACGAGCTTCGCCATGCTCCCCTTGCGCGCGACCTCGCCGCGATCGCCACCCGCGTCGATCGCGGCGGCCGCGCGGTAGACCAGCAACCGCGCGCCCTCGAGCTCGCACGCCATCTCGCCGAGCTTCGCCTGCACGATCGGGAGCTCCGCGAGCGGCGCGCCGAACTGATGACGCGACTTGGTGTGTGCGACGGCTTCGTCGAGCGCGCGCTGCGCGAAGCCGAGCGCGGCCGCGCCGACGGTCGGACGAAAGCGATGCAGCGTGCCCAGGGCGAGCGCCATGCCGCGTCCCTCGTCGCCGAGCCGCATCGACGCGTCGACCTCCACGCCGTCGAGCACGAGCTCCCCGATGGGGTGCCCGCCGAGCACCGACTGCGGTCGCACCGACAATCCTTTGGCGCTCGCGTCGACGGCGAACGCGCTGATTCTGCTGGCTGCACCGCCGCTCGAGCCGTCGCTCGTGCGGGCGAAGACCACGTAGACGTCCGCCACGCCCGCATTCGAGATGAAGCGCTTCTCGCCCGTGAGCACGTAGCGATCGCCGCGCCGCGCGGCCTGCGTCGCGAGGCCGCCGAGATCGGTGCCCGCGTCGGCTTCGGTCAGCGCGAACGCCGCGACTGCTTCGCCGCGCACGACCTTCGGCAGCCACACGCGAGCCACTTCTTCCGCGCCGAACTCGTTCGCGGCGAGCGTGATCGGATACGAGCCGAGCCCCTGCATCGCGAACGCGAGCTCCACCAGCGGCGACGCGTGTCCGAGCCGCTCGCGCACGAGGCAGAGCCCGATCGACGACATGCGCTCGTGGCGTCCCCCGAAGCGCGCGTCCGTGACGAGCGAGAGGAGCCCGCGCTCCCCGAAGAAGCGCACCAGACGACGGAGCCCTTCGCTGGGCGAGGGCGCGGCGTGCTCGATCGCGACCGCCTCGTGCGCGAGCGCGAGCGCCGGGGCGGCTGCGCTCTGCAGCAGCGCGTCCGGCACGAACGCCGGCTCGTACGGAAACGTCGGGTGGCTCGGGATCGACACGCTCATCGTCTGCTCCTGGTCGCGCTCATCGACAGCGAGCTCATCGATAGCGGGGCGCGCGCTTTTCCTTCCACGCCTCGTGGGCCTCGCGGAAGTCGGGGTGCTGCATGCAGATCGCCTGGGCCTGCGCCTCGGCCTCGATCGCGGTCGCGAAATCGACGTGCGCTTCGTACTCGAGCATGCGCTTGGTCATCGCGTGCGCGAACGCGGGGCCCTTGGCGAGCTTGCGCGCGAACGCGTCCGCCTCTTCGCGGAGGCGCTCCGCCGGGACCACGCGGTTGAGCAGGCCGATCTGCTCGGCGCGCTCGGCGTGTACCCAATCGCCGGTGAAGAGGATCTCGGTCGCGCGCCCGAGCCCGACGATGCGCGGGAGCAAGTACGCCGCGCCCATGTCCGCGCCGCAGAGCCCGACGTTCGGAAAGAGGTACGCCAAGCGCGTGTCGGGCGCGCCGATGCGCACGTCGCAAGCGGCCGCGATCACCGCGCCCGCCCCGCAGACCACGCCGTGCAGCGCCGCGACCACCGGCGGCCGCGTGGTGCGGATCGCGTGCACGAGCGCGCCCGTCATGCGCGTGAACTCGAGCAGCCCCTGCATGTCGCGCGAGAAGAGCTCCGCGATGATCTCGTGCTGATCGCCGCCCGAGCAGAAGCCCTTCGGCCCTTCGCCGCGCAGCACGATCGCGCGCACCTCGGGGCCGTGCTCCTTCAGCCAGCGGAAGGTGTCGCGCAGCTCGCCGTAGACCTCGAAGGTCAGCGAGTTGATGCGGTCCGGTCGGTCGAGCGTGATCGTCGCCACGCCGTCGGCGTCCACCTCGCTCCGAAAGCTCTTCGTCGCTCCGATCATCGTCGTCGTTCCTCCGCGGGACTCGCCCACTCGTTCAATCGGGGATCACGGCCGTGGCTTCGATCTCGACCATCGCGCCGTCTTCCAGCAGATCCGCCACCTGCACGAGCGCCATGGCGGGGTAGTGCTTTCCGAAGACCGCGCGGTACGCCGCGCCGATCTCCTTGGTCGCGGCGAGGTACGCGCGCTTGTCGGTCACGTAGATCGTGAGGCGCCCGACGTGCTCGGGGAGCGCGCCGGCCTCGCGCACCACGTCCGCCACGTTCGCGAGCGCCTGCGCGAACTGCGCGGCCATCCCGCCCGGCACCAGCGTCGCTTCCTTCGTCCAGCCGATCTGCCCGGCGACGAAGAGCATCCGCCCACACGGCATCACGAGCCCGTTCGAGTATCCGCGCGGCGCCGCGAGCGACGAAGGGTTGATCACGGTCGTCATCGCGGCGGACGGTAGCGAGCGCTGCGCCGGGCTGACTGTGTGGAAGCGCGCGCCGCGGGCAAAGCGGGGCGCGGCGACATCGACCGTCCACAGGTTCCCCCGGCGCACCCGACCTGCTATGTGCAGTGGGTCGCGTGTTCGTACGCGACCTCCGGCGGCTCGTCTGCCGGGACCTTTCTTCGGGACCCGAGGGTCCCCGCCTTCGGGCGATACGCGCGCGTCGCGCTCCGACGTCACGCGCGACCGACGAGGAACCATGGCCAAAGGCAAGAAGCAGAAGCCGAAGAAGCGCGTCGCGCGCCGCGTGGACGACGAGCTCGAGCAGGGCGGTGTCGGCGAAGGCGCCGAGGGCGCGGACGAGTCGGGCGACGAGCTCGACGAAGGCGCCGATGCCGAAGGGTTCGACGATTCGGAACAGGCGGGGTCGGACGAAGCGGCCGAGCCGAGCGAGCCTCCGGTGGCCGCACGCGCGGCGGAGAAGTCGGCGGCTGACCCCGCGGACCAGGGCAAGAAGTCGGAGCGCGAACCGAAGGCGCGGCCGTCCGCGAAGTCGAAGGACTTGCCGACGGAGATGCCGGTGACGCAGACGAGCGAGAAGGGCCCCGTGGTCTTTCTCGCGGTGATCGGCGTGCTGCTCGCCTTCGCGATCGCGGTCGGCTTCCTGACCAACTGACGGTTGCCGGCGGGTAACGACGAACGACGGCCGCAGCTCACGCCGCGGCCGTCACTTTTCCGTCGTGATCGGTGTCCGCCGCGATCACTTCCCGAGCAAGAAGAGCTTCGCGAGCGCGGCGCCGTGCCGGACCTTGTCCGCGATCGACGGCGGCGGACGCAGGTGACGATGGCCCGGCAGCAGCGTCTTGCTGCTGATCTTCTGTTGGATCTTCTGCTTGATCACCGGGCTCAAGTGCCCGTCCGCCGCGAGCTCGCCGAAGAGCGCGATCACGTTGCCGAGATCGAAGAAGTCGCGCTGCTCGCTCCACTTCCCGTCCCCGCCGTACTTGAACCAGGAGCCGCCCGCGCCCGCGACCTCGTAGTCGCTGCCGTCCGCGCGCTTCACCGGCGCGACCTGCCGCCAGAACGCGACGAGCTCCCCGAGCCTCTCGTCGATGAGGACCTTCTCGTACGGGTAGCTCCACCCGTCGAAGCCCTTCATCTGATAGCCGATCGCGACCTCTTCGATCTCCTTGCGACCCCGCGCCACGAACTCCTCGTTCGGGCCGACGTTCCAGCGGTAGACCGCGTCGTCCGTGTAGAACGGGCCGAGGTAGGTGATCCAGTCGCCGGCTGCCTCCGCGCGGCGGTTCGCTTCGAGCCAGCCGTCCATCGTCTGCTGGAGCTCGGCGCGCGAGTAGGTCTTCGTGGGCTTCG
>JALOQC010000132.1 GCA_025453555.1 Myxococcota bacterium
GAGCATGCAGGTGAAGCTGCTGCGCGCGCTGCAAGAGCAGGAGTTCGAGCGCGTGGGCGGCATCAAGACGCTGAGCGTCGACGTGCGGCTCATCGCGGCCACCAACCGCGATCTGGAGCAGGAGATCGCGGCGGGGCGATTCCGCGAGGACCTCTACTACCGGCTCAACGTGGTGCACGTGCACCTGCCGCCGCTTCGCGAGCGTACGAGCGACATCCCGCTCCTTCTGGAGCACTTCGTCGAGAAGTTCGCCGCGAAGCTGAAGCGTCCGGTGCGCGGCTTCACGTCGGAGGCCCACGCGCAGCTGCTCAAGCACGCGTGGCGCGGGAACATCCGCGAGCTCGAGAACGTGGTCGAGCGCTGCATGCTCTTCTGCGACGGCGAGCTGGTGGACGTCGCGCACTTGCCGGCCGAGCTGCGCAAGAACGCGCCCGCGGTCGGCGCGCCCACGCCGGATGGGCTCGTCGCCCCGCTCTCGCCGATCGGACCGCTCTCGCTCGCGCCGCTCGCGGGCGCGGAGGGCGCGGGGCTGAAGGAAGCGGTACGCGAGGCGACGGCGAAGCTGGAGCGCGAGCTGATCGTGCGCGCCCTCGAGCAGACCGAGTGGAACGTCACCCACGCGGCGAAGGTGCTGAAGATCAGCCGCAAGAGCCTGCAGACGAAGATGAAAGAGCTCGGGCTGCGCGAGGTCTGAGCGTGAGCGACGACGCGAGCGAACGCGTCACGACACGCGCAGGCGTCACGACGCAGCCGACGCGCTCCCGTCGCGAAGCCATACGTCGTGCGCGTCGGTGTACGTCGCGTGCGCTCACTGACGATCGAGCTCGGAGAGCTCGAGGAACACGCGGGTCTCTTCGCCGCGCAGGATCGACAGACGCGTTCGTCGGCGCGTTCCCTCGGCGTCCACGAGCACCACGTCGAGCGCACCGCTCGGCACACGGGTACGGCGCAGCGGGGTGCGACCGAGGCTCGTGGTGCCTCCGACGAAGACCTCCGCGGGCGGGCGCGTCTCGAAGGTGAGCAAGCCGTCCGCGTTCGCGAGATCGATCGTGGTCGAACGTTCGAGGCGCGCCATCACCGTCTCGGTCGCGCGCTCGGTCAGGGTGACCGACTGCTCGAAGGGCGCGTGCCCCTCCGCGCTCACGCGGACGACGTAGGTGCCGGGCACGAGGCCGTTCAGCTCGAGCGGGGTGACGCCGCGCGGCGCACCGTCGAGCTCCACGTTCGCGCCGGGCGGCGTGCTCGCGACGAGGATCGCGCTGCCAGTGCTCGGCAAGGGTGTCACGCGATCACGGCTCGCGGTCGATGGCGCATCGCTCGCTTCGGCCCACGGCTTCCACACGAAGACGCCCACCGCCGCGAGCGCGACCACCACCACGGCGGCGAGCGCGACGAGGGCGCGACCACGACCCTCCGTAGATCCGCGCGACGAGGTGCGGGCAGGCGCAGCGCGGTTCGACGAGGCTCCTGCGAGCGGCGCGCGCGCGGAGGCTGCGAGCGGCGCGCGCGCGGAGGCCGCGAGCGGCGCGCGCGCGGACGGCTCGGGCGCGCCCTTCGCGAGCGGCGTCACGGGTGACGAGCCCACCTTCGGCGCGAGCGGAGAGCGCGACGCCGGCGGCGCGACCTCGGGTAGCGGCAGATCTGGGAGATCGAGACCGCCGAAGGGATCCGAAGGACGCGCCGCCTTCGCGGGCGGTCGACCGGTCTTCCGATCGAGATCGAGCGGCGGAAGATCCATCTCGCCGAGCTCGAGCTCGAGCTCGCGGGTTCCACTCGGTTCGCTCGTCCGCGGCGGCGCGCCGAGCACGACGCTCTGCCCGAAGGGCATGGTGTCGACGCGCGGACCACGCTCGGCTTCGGCGGCGAAGCAGCGGCCTACGAGCTCGGCGATCTCTTCGCGCCGTGCGACACCGCCGTGACCACGGAGCCACGTGAGCAGCGCATCGCGCAACGCGGCCGCCGACGAGAAGCGCGACGTGGGCTCCTTCACGAGCGACTTGCGGAGGACGGCCTCGAGCTCGCTCGAAGGGTTCGCGCGATAGGCTGCGAGCGAAGGCACCGGCGCGTCGAGGATGTCGGTCATCGTCTCGGCGTCGGTCTCGCGGCGGTAGAGGCTCTTGCCGATCAGCGCCTCGAAGAGCACCACACCGAGCGCGAACACGTCGGCGCGCGCGTCGATCTTCTCGCCGCGCACCTGCTCGGGCGCCATGTACGCGAACTTGCCCTTCACCACCCCCGCGCGCGTCTCGTGCTGGCGCGCTTCGGCCTTCGCGATCCCGAAGTCGAGCAGCTTCACGTCGCCGTCGTACGAGATCATCACGTTGTGCGGCGACACGTCGCGGTGCACGAGCTGGAGCGCGCGACCGGTCTCGTCGCAGAGTCGATGCGCGTGATCGAGGGCGTCGGCGACCTGCGCGGCGATCGTCACCGCGACGCGGTCGGAGACGCCGCCGAGATCGCGGGCGCGACGGATCAACCGTCCGAGCGGGACCCCGTCGATCCACTCCATCTCGAGGTAGGCCTGGCCACCGACCGAGCCGTGATCGGTGCAGCGCGCGATGTGCGGATGATCGAGCAGGAGCCCGAGCTTCGCTTCGTCCTCGAACATCGCGCGGAAGTCGTCGTCGTCCGCGAAGTGCGCGAGGATCTTCTTCACGACGATCGGGCGACCCGTGCCGCCGTGAGGGCGCGCGAGGAGCACCTCCGCCATACCGCCGACCGCGAGGCGCCCGAGGATGTCGTAAGGGCCGAAGGTGCCGATGACCGGGAGCAGGTCGGCGCCGCCGCGCGGGATCGCGTCGGTGGGGATCGGCGAGGGACGCGACACGGTGAGCGAGCCGGGGCCCTGGGCGGGGGCTGCGCGCGGGGTCGCACGCGCTTCCTGGGCATCGGCGGTCGGATCCTTCGTGAGCGGCGTCGGGATGGTTCCGTCGTCGCGCAGCCGCGGCTCGGGAGACCTCGGTGACGCGGAGGACGTGTCACGAGACGACGGCGCGGCGCTCGGCTTCTTCGGGGGCTCCGGCTTCGGCGGCGGCGGCGCGGGGCGCGCGGCCCGCGGGGGACCGACCGTCGGCCGCGCGGGGCTCGACGGCGGCCTCACGCCGGAAGCCGAAGGCGGGCGCGGGAGCCCCGCCGCTTCGAGCAGCGCGTCGGGATCGAGCACCGGCTTGAGCCGCTGCGTCGGATCGTCCTTCCCACCCACGAGGCGAATGGTACTTCCGTCCGCGCGGCGCGGCTACGGCGAGTCAGGTTCCGCACCGCAGCGCGCTCGAGGGGTCTTCGAGCGCTCGAGCCACGTCGCACGGGAGCACGTCGTCACGGGAGCACGTCGTCACGCGAGCACGTCGTCACGGGAGCACGTCGTCACGCGAGCACGTCGTCACGCGAGCACGTCGTCACGCGAGCACGTCGTCACGCGAGCACGTCGTCACGCGAGCACGTCGTCACTCGAGCACGTCGTCACTCGAGCACGATGCGGAGCGTTCGTGCGGTGCCAGGCTCGACCTCGATCGAGCCCTCCCAACGTGGACCGCTCGCGCCGTCGACCACCACGCGCTGCGCACCGGGAGTGACGTCGGTGAACGTCGCCGGCGAGCGGACCGCCGTGCCTCCGTTGAGGCGGACCGGCGCGCCCGGAGGCTCGGTCGTGATCGTGAGCGAGGTCGTCGCAGGCGCGGTCGCGACGGCGAGCGCGAGGCCGCCCAGAGCGACCACCGCCACGAGCAGCACCGCCGCGAGAACCTTCCAGAAGCGATGGCTCGGCGTCGCCTCGACCAGAGGGGGAGCGACGGGCGCGGGGGTCGGGGTGACGCTGCGACGCCCCGTCTCGATCGGCCGCGCATCGCTCGGGCGCGCGACGGGCTGCGCGGAGGAACGCCGCTCAGGCCGATCGGACGTCGTCGTCGCCGGTCGCTCCGCCCGCAGCGGAGCGCGCGTGGGCTCCGAGGTGCGCGCGGACCGCGGCGCCGCCTCGGGGACCCGCGTCGGGTCGGGGATCTCGACCTCGATGTCGGGGACCGGGAGATCCGCGAAGAGTCCCAGCGGATCGTCGCCGGGCGGCGCGGCGGGCTTCGGCGCGGGGCCGCGATCCGGCGTGGGCGGCTCCGTCGCGGACGCGACCGGCGCGACGTCGTCGATCACGCCATCGCCGAAGAGATCGTCCATCGAGAGACGAGACTCGGGAGGAGACGACGGCGTCGCGGCGCTCGAAGGTGCGGTGCTCGAAGGTCCAGCGCTCGAAGGTGCGGTGCTCGAAGGTCCAGCGCTCGAAGGTGCGGCGCTCGAAGGTCCGGCGCTCGAAGGTGCGGCGCTCGAAGGTCCGGCGCTCGAACGTCCGGCGCTCGAAGGTCCGGCGCTCGAAGGTCCGCTGGGAGCCGCGACCGACGACGCGACGCTCGACGCGATCCGTGGCGCCGCGCTCGGGGCCGACGCACGCGCCGCCTCGGGCGCGGGCTCGTCCGCACGCGCGCGCCGCGCTCCCGTACCGGGCGGCGCGAGGGTCGACCGAAGATCGCTCTGTCCGCTCGACGAAGGCATCTCGTCGCCACGCAGATCGTCGGCGCTCCCGCGGCCAGTACCGAGGTCGTAGCTCGCGCCGAAAGGCGTGGAGTCGACGAGCGGCGCTTCGAGCTCGTCGCGGAAGAGCTGCTGCACGAGGCCTGCGACGCGCGCGGGCCCGACGTCCTCGCTCGTACGCTGCACGTACTGCTGGAGCACGTCGCGCATCGCGGCCGCGGTGGGGAAGCGCGCCGCGGGATCCTTCTGCAGCGCGGTGCGCAAGATCGCCTCGAGCTCGCGCGGCGCGTTCGGGATCTTCTCGAGCAGCGAAGGCACCGGCTCGGCGACGATCGCGTGCATCGTCGCGGCCTCGGTCTCGCGCCGATAGAGGCTGCGTCCGGTGAGCGACTCGAAGAGCACGACGCCGAGCGCGAAGATGTCGATGCGGAAGTCGAGCGCCTTCCCGCGGCATTGCTCGGGCGCCATGTAGGCGAACTTGCCCTTCACCACACCCGCTTGGGTGTGGTGGCCCTGCGTCTCCGCCTTCGCGATGCCGAAGTCGAGCAGCTTCACGGTGCCGTCGAAGTCGATCATCACGTTGTGCGGCGAGACGTCGCGATGGATGAGCCCCATCACGTTGCCTGCCGCGTCGCGTGCGGTGTGTGCGTAGTGCAGCGCGTCCGCGACCCGCGCGACGATCTCGCACGCGAGCGGGAACGGGAGCCCACCTTTGTCGCGCGCGCGGCGGATCAGGCGCCCGAGGGTGATGCCGTGCACCCACTCCATCGCGATGAAGAGCTGGCGGTCGATTTCACCGAAGTCGAGGAAGCGCCCGATGTTCGGGTGATCGAGCGCGGAGCCGATGCGCGCCTCGTCGAGGAACATCTCGACGAAGTCCTCGTCGCGCGCGTACTGCGCGAGGATCTTCTTGATGACGAGCGGCTCGGAGCCGGGCCGGCGCGCGAGCAGGATCTCCGCCATGCCGCCCATCGCGAGGCGGCCGAGGATCTCGTAGGGTCCGAAGACGCCGAGGACCGGCAGATCGACCCCACGACGCCGACGCGCCACGTCTTGGGCGTCCGCGAGCGGGGTGAAGCGCGGCGAGCGCGGCTTCTCGACGCTCGGCACGCCGGGCACGCGCGGCGCGACCTCCCCGGGACGCCGTCGGAGCCCCGTGTCGGGGGCGGGCGCGTCGGCGATCGGACGCGTCTCGCTCGCCTCGGGGCGCGGCTCGAGCGCACGCTCGTCGACCGGCGGAAGCGAGATGCGACGCGCGCGCGGCTGCGAGCCGAGCGGCGGGGCCTCCGACGTCGACCGGGGCGCAGTGGCGGGCGAAGCGGGTGCCTTGGTGGCCGCGCTCGGCATCCCGTTGCCCCGTCGGATTGCTTGCGGCAGCCCGACCTCGTCGAGCACCGCCTCCGAGAGCTGCTTGCCGGGCGGGGTCCAGGCCGGAGCGTCGGACGCGGGCGCAGAGCCGCCGAGACCGCTCGGCGTCCCGGGTCGCTCGGCGCGCTCCTCGTCGGACATCGCTCCGAGAATACACGGGTCTCCGGGCGTTGCGAGCGAACTTCATGAAGCGCGCATGACTTGAAGTGGAATCGTTCGAGGCGAAGCGGACGTAGTCCGCGAAGCTGAACGATTCCACGAAACTATCGGGCCGCGCGCGAGCGCGGAGCCGATGCGTTGTCGGGATTGACCCGGAGCCGACACGTGAGGGTTCGAGCGAGGCGCCCCTGGCACGCCGCGAAAACACGACGATCGCGGGCGTGGGGAGGCGCCGCCTGCGGGGTCGGCGAGCACTCGACCGACGTGCGACCGTGCCGACGCTCACATCCCGCGCGGCTGCATCCGGATCGGTAGCCCACCCGCAGGCGTGATCGTGATGTTGCGGCGCTGCTCGCGGACGTGGGTGACCGCTGCGACCGGCTCCAGCTCACGGAGGATCGTCGCGAGCACGATGCGCATCTCGTAGAGCGCGAAGGCCTCGCCGATGCAGCGACGAAGCCCGCCGCCGAACGGGAAGTACGTGTAGGGCGTCGGCTTCTTGTCGAGGAAGCGTGTGGGATCGAAGCGCTCCGGATCGGGCCACGTGTCGGGGTCGGAGTGCACGAGGTAGATGCTGCATCCGACCGCGACTCCCGCCGGCAGCGCGTGCCCCCCGACCACCGTGGGCTTCTGCAGCACGCGACCGATCCCCGGGATCACCGGGTGGATGCGGAGGGTCTCCTTGCAGACCGCGTCGAGGTAGGGGAGCTCGCGCACGCGATCCGGATCGATCGGGCCCTTCCCCAAGCGTTCGTCGAGCTCCGCCTGCACGCGCGTGAGCACGTCGGGGTGGATCGAGAGCCGATGCAGCGCCCAGGTGATGCCGGTCGCGGTCGTCTCGTGGCCCGCCACGAGCAGCGTGAGCAGCTCGTCGTGGATCTCCTCCGAGCTCATCGGCGTGCCGTCCTCGTGCGTCGCCTCGAGCAGCATCGAGAGGATGTCGTCGCCGAGCCCCTCGCGTCGACGGCGCGTCACGAGCGCGTCCATCTCGTGGAAGATCTCCTTGCGCAGACGGAGGAAACGCCCCCACGGCGAGAGCGGCCCGTAGTCCTTCTGGAACGTGCGGACGATGTAGAGCGGGTTGTCGAGGATGCGCAGCGCCCGCGCGAGCAGGGCGCGCATGCGATCCTGATCGGCGCCGTCCTCCATGCCGAAGACGGTGCGCAGGATCACGTCGAGCGTGATGGCCTGGGTCTCGCGTTGCAGCACGAAACGCGCGCCGCCGCCGGGCGCGCGGGGCCACTTCGCGATCGCGCTCGCGGTGATGTCGCGCATCGCTTCGCCGTACGCGCGCATGCGATCGCCGCGAAACGGTGGGAGCAAGAGGCGCCGCTGCGAGCGATGGCGCGCTCCGTCGAGCACGAGCACGGAGTACGCGCCGAGGAAGGGCTCGAGCACCGCGTTCGCTTCGCCCGCGTGCATCACGTCGTCGCCGGTCGCGAACACCTCGCGGACCGCGTCCGGATCGCTGAACTGCACGATCGGCGGCAGGCCGGGCACGCGGATGGTCACGACC
The DNA here is from genome assembly GCA_025453555.1 of Myxococcota bacterium. Lineage (GTDB taxonomy): Bacteria > Myxococcota_A > Polyangia > Polyangiales > Houyiibacteriaceae > JACKEH01. The sequence goes on from JALOQC010000132.1 coordinate 7,559, forward strand.
TTGCCGTAGCGCTCGCGGCACGCGCGCAGGAACGGACCCGGCGTGAGCAGGAACGAGAGAAGCTGCGCGCGTTCGGGCGCGAGCGGTCCGGGCGGGAGCTCGGGCGTGTGCCGTCGAACGGCCTCGGTCTCCCAACGGATCAGGCGGCGGGCAGCGCGATCGGCGACTTCGGTGACGAGGTCCACCGCCGAAGCGTCTCACGGCAGAGCGAGGACGGGCGAGAGGGGCTCCTTCGATCGACGATCACGCGCCGCGTCGTTCGTGATCACGACGCTCGCGATCACGACGCTCGTGATCACGACGCTCGCGATCACGACGCTCGCGATCACCCCGTCACGCCGAGCACGCTCAGCAGCACACACGCGACCATCACGCCGTACGTGACCTGCGTGTTGCGGCGCTCGTCGAGGCTCGCGCGCACCCGCTTGCCCACGAGGTTGCCGAGCAGGATGGCGCTGCCGACGATCGCGGCGTCGCGCACGACCGCCAAATCGACGAGCCCGCCGAGCCCGTAGGCGGAGATGCGCGCGACGTGGATCGAGACCGCGATGACCGACGCACCGACCACGAAGCGCTCGTTGCGGAAACCACACGCGAGCAGGAGCGGGCTGAGCAAGAGCGCGCCCGCGCCGCCCGTCGCCGTCAACAAGCCGGCGCCGAAGGTCACGGGGACGATCGCGGCGCCGGACGGGGTCCACGCGAGCCAGCGCAGCGATGCCGGCGGCGACTCGAAGCGCTGCACGAGCTCGCGCGCGACCGCGAGGGTGACGGCGGCGACGAGCACGACGCGCAGCGCGGTCTCCGGCAACGCGACCGCCACGAAACCGCCGAGGAGCGCGCCGGGGATCGAGCCCGCGAGGAAAGGCACGAGCGGGCGCCACTCGAGGAAGCGCCGGAAGAGGAAGAGGCGGTGCACGTTGCCGAAGAGGAGCGCGGGCGCCGCGACCGCGAGGGCGCGCTGGGGATCCCAGAGGAGCGCGAGCGCGAGGGTGAGCATCACGCCGCCGCCGAGCCCCGCGAGCGTGGTGAGCGCGCCCGCGAGGAGGCCGAGGAGCGCGATGGCGAGGGGGTCGAGCCAGCTCATGGGAGAGATCCTGGGACCCCGAGAGACATTCATCCAATCGAACGTTTCGACGCTTTCGATTGGCATCGTCTATCGTTGGGAGCGCGCCGATCGCACGAGCCGATGGCGAAGTGATGCGCCGAACGGCGACGCGCCGAGCGCACGCACGGACGGCGTCCCGATGCGACGGTGAAGCGGTGAAGCGGAGACGACGATGATGGACGAGCTGAAGCAGTTCCTCGCGATCGTGGAGCACGGGACCTTCCGCGAAGCCGCGCGGCGCGCGCACCTCTCGCAGCCCGCGCTCACCGCGGCGATGCAACGGCTCGAAGCACACTTCGGGGCGCGGTTGCTCCACCGCGGGCGAACCGGCGCGGCCCCGACCGCGGCCGGCGACGCGCTCGTGTCGCGTGCGCGCGCGGCGCTCGCGGCGATCGACGAGGCCCGGCGCGCCATCGAGGAGATCGAAGGACTGCACGCCGGCGAGGTCCGCGTGGGCGCAGGCGCGACGGCGTGCACCTACCTGCTGCCGCCGACGCTGGCCGCGTTTCGCCGCGAGCACGCGCGCGTACGCTTCCTCTTGCGCGAGACGACGACCGACGAGGCGCTCGACGCGCTGCACGCGGGCGAGCTCGATCTCGCGATCGTGAGCGAGGGTGTGCGGCGTCAGCCGCGGACGGGAAGGCGCGGCGTGGGTGCGCGCGAGGAGGCGCCGAGCCGGGGCCTGCGAGACGTCGAGCACGATCTCTGGCGCACGGATCCGCTGGTGCTCGTGTGCGCGCCGGGGGTCGATCCGAAGACGGCGCCGCACGTGACGTTTCGACGGGGCGCGACCACCCGCGCGCTCTTCGAACGTTTCTTTCCGGGTGCGGAGATCGTGATGGAGCTCGGCTCGATCGCGGCCGTGAAGGGCAACGTGCGCGCAGGTGTGGGGGTGGCGCTGGTGAGCGAGAACGCGGTGCTCGACGATCTCGCGCGTGGCTTGCTCGTGCGGGTGCCGGACGCGCGTACCCCGATCGTGCGCGAGCTACGCGTGGCGCACCTCGGCGTCGAACGCCTCCCGCCCGCGGCCGCCGCGCTGCGTGAGGTCTTGCTCTCCGAGCGCTCCTCCGAGCGACGTGCCGAGCGGCCGCAGACGTCCCCTCCGACCCGAAGCAAACCACGAACCCCGCGCAAACCTCGCGAACCGCGCGTACGCTGAGCCGGCCGCCGCGTCGCCTCCGACGCCGATCCCTCGGCGGTCTCCGTCGACGCCACGACTCTCGACCTCCGCCCCGCTTCGTGGGATCACCGCGCGGCGATGGGGACGAACGATGCGAGCACGCCCGCGTGGCGCCGAGCGACGTTGGCGTTCGGCGCGATGGTCGTGGTGTTCGGCACCGTCGCGATCCTCCTCGACACCGGCACCGAGGGTCACGTCGTCGCGCGTGAGCGAACCACGGTCGAGGTGCACTCGCGCATGACGGCGGTGCTCGAGTCGGGCGGCGAGCTCGAGTGGCACCTCGGACCCGGTGGCGTCGCGGACGTCGTGCAGCCGCGCGGCGAGGCGATCTACCGCGTGCCCGAGGGACCGCCGGTGCACCTCCGCGCGGGCAAGCTGCAGCTCGAGATCCACGACGCGGTGGTGCGGCTTCGGCACGTCGACGGCGAGGTGGAGGCGCACACGCTGCTCGGACGCGCGCGCGCACGGAGCGGACCGGATCGGTGGCGCGTCGACGCCGGCTGGTCGATCCGCACGTCAGGTGACGGGCTCGCGGAGGCGCGCGAGATCGGCCTCGGCGCACCCTGATCCCGCGAGCCGCGCGTGTGTCGCGCTCGCACGGCATGCCCGAGCGGCGCTTGCGTCGCGTCACCCACTTCACTCGCGTCAGCGCGCGTGCGTCAGACCAGGTTCACTCCGCGCGCGTCGCGTCGCTCGGGTTCGTCGACCGCGTCGCGTCGCGGGCGCCTCGACGAACCTCGCGCCTCGCGAGCTGCTCGACCAGATCGACGAGGCGCTCCGCCAGCGCGTCGTCGAGGTCCACCGCGAGCACCAGATCCTCGCCTCGTGCTTCGGCGGCGACGCGACGCAACGCAGGACCCGCCGCGCTCAGCGCGAGCAGCGGATCGTCGAGCGCGGCGTCGCGCTGCAAGCGGAGCTGCTCGACCAAGGGCGCCACGAGCGCGGCGTCGTCGAGCCGCACGCGCACCGAGAGCGCGAGGCCGCGGCTCACGCGCGCCGCGATCGCGACGGCACGGAGCGAGTCGAGGGCCTCGCCGAAGACTCCGGGCGCTTCGACGCGCTGCTGCACCGCTTCGCGCCAATGCTCGGGCAGCACCGCGACCGCGACGAGCTCGGGCGGATGCTCGCCCTGCGTGACCGCGTCGTGGAGCGCACGCAAAGGGCCCGCGATCTTCGCGCGCTCCTCCTTCGCGACCGCGACCACCTCGCGCACCGACCGCTCGTTGCCGAACGCGGCGCCGTCGCGTCCGAAGAACGCGATCCGCGAGTCCCCGCGCGCGCCGGCGACCGCGGGCACTCCGTCGAGCTCCACGCGACGCAGGCCGCCGCCGTCCTCTTCGACGACCTTCTTCATGCACTCGCCGAGCGCCTCGTGCTCGAACGGACCGCGCGCGAGGAAGGTCACGTGGTCGAGCGAGCGTGGACCGTCGGCGCCGACGAAGGCCGCGAGCTCGTGGAGCTGATCGCTCGGCTCGATGCCGCAACGCTCGCGCATGCGCTGCAGGCCCTGATCGCCGCCGCGCTCGGTGACGAAGCGACGCCACCACGGGGAGCGGAGCAGCGCGCGAACGTCGACGCGTGCGTACGCCGCCGCGCGCTCGGGCACGTTCTCCACGAGCGGCTCGCGCAGGCGCACGCCCCCGAGCAGCCAATACGCGGCCGCCCCGGCGGCGCCGACCAAGACGAGCGCGAGGAAAGCGCGACGCCCACGCATGGCGCGCAGGGTGCGCGAAGGCCGGAGCGACGTCGAGCACGGGACGACCTCTCCACGCCACCGCGGACCTGACTTGAAACTCGAACCGCCCCATCGGGGCTTCACGCCCCGTGGGGGAGGGTCTGGCGACAGACCCTCGGGGAAGCTGAAAAGAAGCTCGTCCGATCACCGCAAGCCGCCCTACCGGACGGCGCGCAGCGAGCGGAGCGAGCGAAGGCTCGTGGGTGGGGGCCCCATCGGGGCTTCACGCCCCGTGGGGGAGGGTCTGGCGACAGACCCTCGGAGAAGCCGAAAGCTGGTCGGTGCGGAGTCACGACGCGCGGCCGAGCTCGATCACGGATCGAACGATCCCGAGCGTGTCGAAGCGCGTGCGCCCCGTGGCTTCGTGCTACGTCCGCGCGATGGCTTGGCGACGAATGAAGCTCCGCGGTGGTCTGGTGTTCGCGCGATGTGATGCGAGCGGAGCGTTGGTCGACGAAGGTGGCCGCATCGAGATCCGCTACAAGGCGAACGACGGGCGCGCGTACGCCGCCGCGGCACGCAACCTCGAGCCCGCGGACGACACGATCCTCCCTGACGACGCGTGCGGTCCGGCCGAGCGGGTGGCCGCGAAGGACGGTGCGAGCGCGAGCGCCGGCGGCAAGGGCGCGAGCAAGTCGGGCGGCAAGAGCGCGACCAAGGGCGGTGCCGCGCCCCCGAACGCGCCGGACGCCGGGGAAGCGCTCGCGTACTGCGACGGCGCCTGCAAGGGCAACCCCGGGCCGTGCGGCATCGGCGCGGTGCTGCTCTTCGACGACGAGCGCCGCGAGCTCTCCGAGTACCTCGGCCAAGGCACGAACAACATCGCCGAGCTCACCGCGATCCACCGCGTGGTCGAGGCCGCGCCGGCCGGGAAGCCGCTCCGCGTCTTCACCGACAGCAGCTACGGGATCGGAGTGCTCTCGAAGGGCTGGAAGGCGAAGGCGAACGTCGAGCTGGTCGCGACGATCCGCTCGGCGATCGCCAAGCACGGCCGGGTCGCGCTCCACTACGTGAAGGGCCACGCCGGCATCCCGCTCAACGAGCGCGCGGATCAGCTCGCGGTCGCGGCGGTGGAAGCGCGCGCGAGCGCGGGTTGGGTGAAGCCGCGAAAAGCCTGAGCGGCTCGAAAGCCCGAGCGACGCGCGGCGAGCCACACACGTGCGAGGCTCCCTCGCGCCGCGCCGGTCGTGATACCGATCGCGCATGGACGCGACTTCGAAGCCCCTCTTTCCACGCTGGGCCGTGGCCGCCGTGGCAATCCTCGCGTTCGGCGCGTTGGTGGTCGCGCTCCGCAACGTGCTCACGCCGATCTTCTTCGCGTTCCTGATCGCGTACATGCTCGATCCGGTCGTCGACCGGCTCGAGAAGCTGCGCCTCCCGCGCGCCGCCGCGATCGTCGTCTTGCTCACCGTCGTGCTCGCGGTGCTGGTCCTGTTCCTCCTGCTCGTGGTGCCCACGGTGGTGCGCGACGTGTCGGAGGTGCTCAAGGAGCTGCCGACCAAGACGCGGGAGCTGCTCGCGAGCTGGGAGCCGGTCTTGGAGGGCTACGGCATCGCGGTGCCACACTCCCTGAGCGAAGCGTTCGAGCAGCTCTCGGCCGAGACGGAGGGCGTCGCGCGGCAGGCGGTGGGTCCGCTCTCCGCGATGGTGCGTGGCGTGGTGGGCGGCACCGCGAACGCGCTCGGCGCCGTGGCCGCGCTCCTCATCGTGCCCGTGTTCGCGTTCTATCTGCTCTACGACTTCGATCGCATGACGGCGGGGATCCACGAGCAGATCCCGCCGCGTCACCGCGATTCCGTGGTCGCGCTCTTCCGCGAGATCGACGAGGTGATCGCGCAGTTCGTCCGCGGCCAGGTGCTCGTGATGCTCGCGCTCGCGGTGCTCTACGCCGTCGGGTACAAGCTCGTCGGCGTGCGCCTCGCGGTTCCCATCGGCATCGTGGCGGGCCTGCTGAGCTTCATCCCGTACGTCGGCGGCGCGACCGCGCTCGGGCTCGCGCTCTTGATGTGCGCGTTCGACTATCAGGGGCTCGGCCAGCTCGGAGGCGTGGTCGCGGTCTACGCGGTGATCCAGTTCTTCGAGGGCTTCGTGATCACGCCGAAGATCGTCGGCGACAAGGTCGGACTCTCCGCGGTGTGGGTCCTCTTCGCGTTGATGGTCGCGGGCGAGCTGCTCGGCTTCCTCGGCATCCTGCTCGCGGTCCCAGCCGCGGCGGTCGTGAAGATCTTCGTGATACGCGGGGTGAAGGCGTACCGCGCGAGCCGCATGTTCACGGGTGGAGCCGACCTCGAATCCGGATTGACCTCCGTCCCCGCGCTCGCGGGCGCGACCCCCCTCGGTCCGCCCGACACCGGCTCCGCGTCCGCTTCCAGCGCCGACATCGATTCCGGCTCCGACTCCGCCACGGCTCCCGAGTCCGCCACGGCTCCCGGCTCCGCCGAGCCCACCGAGTCCGACTCCACCGACTCCGCCGAGTCCGACTCCAACTCCACCGACTCCGACTCCACCGACTCCGACGCAGCTACCGACACCGACGACACCGCGCCTGCCGACGACGACCCGGACGACCGCCGCTGACACACCCTCACTCGAACGTTCCGCCGCGAACGCACGTCGAGTAGCATCGCGCGCGATGTTGCGGATCGACTTCTACGTGCAGCACCTCGTCCGTCACGGGGCCACCGGCATCGAGCTCGTCTCGGGCAACCCCGTGAAGTTCCACTTCCCGACCGGCGAGCGGCTCAGCAACAAGCCGATCGATCACGCGCAGGTCGCGCAGCTCGTGCAGGAGGCCGCGCCGCCGCCGCGCCGCCCCGCGCGCTCGAGGCCCTGCGCGCCACCGGCAAGACCCAGTTCGTGCACGACTCGGCGGCGGGCATGACGGTGCTCGTGCAGCTCGACTCGGTCGGCGCCGGGATCTGGCGCGTGCAGATCTCGCCTTCGCCCGAGCAAGCCTCGCCCAAGCCGCTGCCGGAGCTGGAGGGCAACGCGACCCCGATGCCCGCGCAACCGCCGAGCGCCGGGATTCCGCTCCCCGCACAGCCCGCCCCGCCACCCGCCGCCCCCGCGCCGCTCGCCCCCGCCGCCAAGCCCGCGCCCGTGATCACCGGCGGCACCAAGCCGCGCCCGCAGGTTCAGCTCGAGCCGGGCGAGCCGCGCCTGAACTACTACCTGCGCGTGATGAAGGCGATGCGCGCCTCCGACCTCCACATGAGCTCGGAGGTCGTGCCGATGGTGCGCGTCGACGGCTCCATCCAGCCGCTCGAAGAAGGCGGCAAGGCGCTCTCGCACGAAGAGCTCTTCCCGATCTTCATGGAGGTCGCGCCCGAGAAGAACCGCGAAGAGTTCGACCGCGTGAGCGACACCGACTTCGCGCACACCATCGAAGGTCTGTCGCGTTTCCGCGCCAACCTCTTCATGGATCGAAAGGGCATCGGCGGTGTGTTCCGTCAGATTCCGTTCGACATCCTCTCGGTGGAGCAGATCGGTCTCCCGCAGAAGGTGCTCGACCTCTGCTGGCTCTCGAAGGGCCTCGTGCTCGTCACCGGACCGACCGGCTCCGGCAAGTCGACCACCCTCGCGACGCTGATCGACTTCATCAACCAGAACCGCGAAGACCACATCATCACGATCGAAGATCCGATCGAGTTCGTGCACCCGAACAAGAAGTGCCTCGTGAACCAGCGCGAGATCGGGACGCACACCAAGTCGTTCAAGAGCGCGCTGCGCGCCGCGCTCCGCGAGGACCCCGACATCGTCCTGGTCGGCGAGATGCGCCGCGGTGGAGACCGCGGAGACGGGCCACTTGGTCTTCGGCACCCTCCACACCACGAGCGCCCCGAGCACCGTCGACCGCATCATCGATCAGTTCCCGCCCGATCAGCAGGAGCAGATCCGCGTGATGCTCTCGGAGTCGCTGCGTGGCGTCGTCGCGCAGGTGCTCTGCAAGAAGATCGGTGGCGGTCGCGCGGCCGCCTACGAGATCATGATCGCGAACTCCGCCGTCGCGAACCTCATCCGCGAGGGAAAGACCTTCCAGCTCAAGAGCGTCATGCAGACGGGTCGTCGGCTCGGGATGCAGACGATGAACGATCACCTGCTCGAGCACGTGAAGGCCGGCCGCGTCGCGCCGGAAGAGGCGTACATCAAGTCGAACGACAAGTCGCTGCTGAAGCAGGCGTTCACGACGAACGGGATCAAGATGGATCTCGTCGAGGAGTGACCGCGGTCGAGAATCTGCTGGGCAGCGGTTTGCTTCGGTCCCTGACGGCGGCGCTCGCGTGAATCAGCCGAGGACGGCGCGGTCGTCGCTCACGAGCAGGCCGTCGTGCGAAGGCTCCACCACGAAGCGGTACGGGCGACGACGGTAGTCGCCCTCGCGGCTCGGGCGCGGGTCCGGACGTTCGCGCATGCGTCCGTACACCGCGACGATCGCCCCCGGCGCGAGCAGGCCTTCGTCGCAGCGCACCGCGCCCTCGCGGACGAAGGGCGCCACGTATCGGCGGAGCGCGCGCCGCACTCGACCACCTTTTCCTTCGTGGCTGCGAGCCGCCGTGCAGAGCTCGACCTTCACCTCGTCGTCGAGCGGCACCAGCACCGCGCCGGTGCCGTCGTCGAGGTAGAAGCCGCGACCCTCGCGGGCGGTCGCGAGCGGTCGCCAACGGATCAGCCCTCGGCGCGCGACGCGGAGCTCGAAGCCGGCGCACCGGCGTCCGCTCACCGGCGCGCGCAGAGGCTCCGCCTCCTCGTCCTCGTCGAGCAGCCGCACGGTGCCCACGAGCTTGGCGACGTCGCCGTCCGCGAGCTCGCTGACTGGTCGCGGCTTCACCTGCAACGGGCCCGCGCGGCGCCACGCACGCACGTCGAAGAAGAGGATCGAGAGCCCGATCGACATCCAAAAGAGGCCGAAAGCGACCATGCCGGCCGTCATCATGACGAGCGCCTCCAGGTACCCGAGTGTCGCGCGCGACGGCTCCGAACCGGAGCCACCCAACCGAGCCATCAGGGTAGGTGCATGCGCGACGCCGGGCAGGGACGTGGACGCGAATGTCACACGATGAAGCGACGTCGCGTCAGCCTCGGCGTTCGAAGCGGTCGTCTTGGATCGGGAGGCGTCGTCGGAGGGGCGCGCTCGCCTCGTCGTGCGGTCGGCGTTCGAAGCAGTCGTCTTGGATCGGGAGGCGTCGTCGGAGGGGCGCGCTCGCCTCGTCGTGCGGTCAGCCTCGGCGTTCGAAGCAGTCGTCTTGGATCGGGAGGCGTCGTCGCAGGGGCGCGCTCGCCTCCACGAATCGCGCCGTCACGGGGTCGTGGTAGCCGCTCGCAGCCCCGAGCTCAGGATCCTGCGCGCGGTACCACCCGACGAGGCGCGCCATCGCGAGCTCGCGTACGTATTTGCCGACCATCGAGGCGAGCCCGACCGGGAGGTGCCGATCGTCCGCCTTGACCTCGAAGTCGACCGTACCGACCCCGCTCGCGCGGTAGCGGCTCGCGCCTTTCACCTCTTCCACCACCCCGATCTTGCCGAGCTGCTGGAGGTGAGGCCCGTAGCGACGCAGGCCGCCGACCATGCCGCAGATCGCGTGAACCGGGCCTCGCGACGCCGCGCGTGCGTCGAGCATCAGTCGCTCGAAGAGGTGCAGATCGAGGGTGAGCTTGGTGCGACCGGTCGCGAGCCACGCGTTGAGCACGCCCGCGCACGCGAGCGTCGTGCGGACGCGGCGCAGCACGACGCCGCCTTCTCTCAGCGAACGAAGCAGCTCGCGACCGCGCTCCACGTCACCGCCGAACGCCGGCAACGCCAGTGGAAGCTCCCAACACGGCCGCGCGGTGATCGGATCGGGGCACGGACTGCGCAACGCGAGGAGCCCGTCGAGCGAGAGCGCGGCCAGGAACCCGTCCGCGTCCTTCGGGGGCGCGCCACGACCCGCCGCGAGCGCGAGCGCCAACCCCTCCGCGTGCGCCATGTGCCCGAACGCCGAGTGCCGCTTGCTGTCCCCGATGCCGAGGCTCGTGCCGAGCTTCGCGAGCGCCTCGGTGTCGTAGCGCTCGACCTCGATCGCCGCGGCGGTGGCCACGAGGGGCCCGAGCCGCGGCCCGAGCCCGTTCTCGTCGACGCCTACGATGCGCTCCATCGCCCGGCCCTATCGCGATTCGTGCGCGTAGACCAGTGGCGAGCGTTTCACGATTGCGGCATACTTCCATCCGTGCCGCAAACTCCGTCGCGCGCTCCCGAGGTCGGGGGTACCTCGATGGCCGCCCGGGTCGTCCGCGAAGCGCTGGCGACGGTGGCCGCGCCGACCGTGGCGACGCGGGTGTTGCATCGCGCGTTGCACCTGGCGGGCGAGCACGAGATCCCGGCGGGTGGCAGTCGGCTGCGGCGCTTCGTCGAGCGACACCTGCACTCGGGAGCGGCGTTCGTCCTGGGCACCGACCTCGCGGACACGTTGGTCGAGCAGCTCGCACCACTGATCGCGCCGCTTCCGTCGATCGAGCCGCGCCCGCGCGGAAAGGCGCTCCTGGAGCTCGAAGCGGCCGGGCTCGTGGAGCCGGGTCGAGAGCTCGAAGTGGAGCCGTGGGGGGAGCCACGTGACGAGCCGCTCGACTCGTTCGACTCGCTGAGCCGCCGAGTCGGCGGGGTCAGCCGCCGACAGTCGCTCGACGACGAGCTCGAAGGCGATCCGCATCCGCTCGACCGCCGACGCACCGAGCCCGCGCCGAGCGTGACGGTCGTGCTGGTCGCGACCCAAGAGGAGGCGATCGCGGGCGCGTTCCGCGAGGCGCTCGGCAAGGACGCGCTGGTCGTGCAGATCGCCGACGTCGTGGCGCTGCTCGACGCGGTGCAGCAGCACGAGCGGGCACCTCTGTGCATCGTGGTGCACGGCGCGAGCGCGAGCGTGCACCCCTCGACCCTCGCGACGGTGGTCGACGATCTTCCGGACGGAACCGCCATCGCGTTCTGGGGTGTGGCGCGCGAGGCGCGGCGCGACTCCATGGAGCTGACCGATCCGCGCTCGTGGCTCGTGATCCCCGGTGAGCTCGACGGGCACGCGGCCGGCGACGAGCTGCGGCGATTGCTCGGGCTCCCGACCTCGGGCGTGTTCGCGGCTCGCACACGTTGATTCGAATCTCACGCTCGTGACGATCGCGACGACGTGATCGCGAACCAGATCGCGAACGCCGACGTGCACGAGGCGGCACGTCGCGCGCTGGACGAATCACGGCATCTGCGGCCCCCACGGCATCAGCGCGAGCGCCGTGAACGTGACGGCGCAGGCGAACGCCAGCGCACGAGCGAAACGCGGACGGTGCGCGCCGAAGATCGCCAGCGTGACGAGGAGGCTGGCGACCACGGCGAGCAGCGCGAGCCCGATCTTCCCGTAGGCCGCGCGAGCACGATCGAGCGGCCCGTCGTCGAGACGCACTCCGTCGTCGTCGACGACCACGCACGACGACGCTTCGTCGCGCGCGGCACAGATACGGATCGCACGTCCGGGGGAACGCGCAGAGGCTTCTCGGTCGGCCGGGTCAGCGGACGACGACGCTTCGAGCACTTCGATCGAGATCCGCTCGGGTCGACCGAACGGCGTCCGAACGAGCCCGACCCCCCCGCCGTCCGCCACCGACACCACGAAGCCGAGCTCGTGGGGCGACACGAGCACGCGGCCTTCGCGGCGCGCTCGGTCGAAGGCGCGCGAGTCGGCACCGAGCGCGCCGGGGGTGGCGGGCGCAGGCAGTTGCAGCGACGCGAGCGACGAGAGCGCGGCGAGGGTCCACGCGAGCGCGAGCGCGAGACCTTCGCCGGTGCGTCGCCGGTGGCTCGCGCTCGACGAGACGTCGGTGCGTCGAACGCGCAACGCGCGTGGGAGCCCGAACGCGAGACCCAGCGCGAGACCCAGCGCGCCGAACAGGTAGCCGAAGAGAGGCGAGAGCCAGATCGGAGGCGCAAGCGCGGCCAGCGCGACGAGGAGCACGGTGACGCGAGCGGCGATTCCGCGCGAAGCGGGACGCGAGAGCAGATCGGCGAGCGAGCTCGGCACGTTCGTGTCCGAGGTGCGCGGGGCCGAGGTGCGCGGG
>JALOQC010000133.1 GCA_025453555.1 Myxococcota bacterium
GCGAAAACCCTCGGTGCATCGCGCCCTCGGACTGCTCGCGCTCGCGCTCGTCGCGTGCGAGGGCGGCGGCGCGTCCCCGCCTCCCGGTCGCCTCCACTTTCCGACCGCGATCGCGCTCTCGCCCGAAGAGGACGGTCAATCGCGCTTTCTCTTCGTCGCCAGCTCGAACTGGGACCTGCGCTACCTGAGCGGCTCGCTCGCCACCTACGACCTCGACGTGCTCAACGCGCAGCTCGACGCGCAGGCGTGTCAGCGCGAGGACCGCGAGAGCTGCGGCATCGTGCCGGCCGAGGACCCGCGCGACGACCTCCAAGGCACCGACATCGTCCCCGTGAGCGGTTTGCTCGTGAGCGAGGTCTACACCGGCGCGTACGCGGCCGGCCTCGCGGTGGCTCCCGGACGCACCGCCGAAGCGCCGTGGCGTCTCTATCTGCCGGTCCGCAGCGACGCGGATCTCACGCACGTCGACGTCGATCCGAACGGTCGGCTCCGTTGCCGCGACGACGGCTTCGGGGTCCCCGGCGATCCGCGTGAGTGCCAAGACGCGTTCCGCACCGGCGACGACGAGACCGCCAACCTCCGAGGCCTCTCGCTCCCGCCCGATCCGGTCGGTATCCACGTCGGCCCGCTCTCCGACGTCGCGACCTCGTCGATGCCGAGCGACGGCAACTACGTGATGCTCGCGCACCGCGGCGGCGCGGTGAGCCTCTTCTTCGACGCGCCCATCGGTGAGTCGACGCGCCCGCGCCTCGTGCACGTGCTCGAGGGGCTCGCGGAGGAGCTCTCGGACGTGACGGTCGATCCGGTCACCAAGCTCGCGTGGCTTCCGAGCGCGTTCGAGCCCCGCATCGCGCGCGCGGGCGTGGCGTTCGACGGCGAGGCGGCCGCGCCCGAGCGCAGCTTCCTCTTCGACGGCGGCTCGCTTTTCGTGAGCGGCGCGGTCGACACCGGCTCCGCCACCCGCGGTGACACCCGGACGCTGCGGTTCGATCCGCGGCCGGGCGTGCGTCGCGCGTACGTGCTCTCGCGCGCGCCTCGCGCGCTGCTCACGGTCGACGTCGACGAGAGCCTCGGCGTGCTCGAGGTGGTCGACGTGGTGCCCATCGGCTCGGGCCCCTCGAAGCTCCAGCTCGCGCAGGTGCCGACCGACTCCGGGACGCGCGTGCTCGCGTTCGTCACGTGCTTCAACAGCGCCGACCTCTACGTCATCGACGTCGACACCGGGCTCTTGCTCGGCGTCGTGCGTGCCATCGGCGGTCCCTACGATCTCGCGGTCGACGTCTCGCGTCGTCGCCTCTACGTGGCCGACTTCCGTCAGAGCGTGCTTCGAGTCTTCGATTTGACCGGCACGTTCGGCTGTTTGAATCCCGCCTCGAGCGAGACCACCGAGTGCGCGCCCAGCCCGCTCGGAGTCGTCGGTCGCCCGATCGCGGTGCAGGAGCTTCGTTGATGTCTCTCCGTCGCTCTTCGAGCGTGGCGCTCCGCCTCGCGATCGCGTCCGGTCTCCTGGTCGGCTGCGGACAAGATCCGGTGCGCGTCCAGCCGCCCACCTTCGATCGTCCGTCCGCGGCGGTCTTCCTCTGCGCGCGCCGCCAGGCCGGCACCGACGGCTACACCGGGCTCGCGCCGCTCTCCGAGTGCGCGGATCCCGCATCGGGCACGCGTGACACCGACGCGCTCAGCACCGACACCCACGCGCTGATCGCGCTCGTGACCCAGACCGCGCGTGGCGAGGTGGCGGCCGTCGATCTGCGCGTCGACCGCGTGCTCGACGCCGACCCGTTCGTGCCGGGCTACACGTTCTTTCGCGTCGACGAGACGCCCACCGGCGTGGCGCTCGACCCCGAACTGCCCGACTACTTCCACGTCGCGAGCTTCTCGTCGCAGCGCATCCGCAGCTACGCGACCGGTGAGGTGGTCGGCTTCGACGACGGCGAGTTCACGCCGACCGACGCGAACGTCCAGCTCTCCGACGGCCCGGTCGACCTCGTCTTCGCGAATCCCGGCACTCCGACTCTCTACGCCGCACTCCCGCGCACGAGCCGGGTCGCGGTCGTGAACGCGCCGACCGGTCCGCTCGACGCGAGCACCTTGGTGGAGGTCGATCTCGATCCGGCAGTGCCCGAGGCGGTCCTGCCGCCTGACGAGACGCAGCCGTGGGAGAAGCTCTGCCGTGGCGCCGCGCTCCCGCGAGCGCGCAACCCGCGCGCGGCGGCGACACCCGAGCCCATCGAGCTCGGTGAAGAGGCGCAGCCGACGCGGCTGCGCGTGGTCGACGATCGCGAGCTCCTCGTCGCCGACGCCGCGCGTCCGATCATCCACCGCTTCGCCATCGGAACCGACGGCTCGCTCACCGCGCTCGCGCCGATCGTGACGGGGGTGCCGGTGCGCGATCTCGCGGTGACCCCGGTCGTCCCCGCGACCTTCGGCGACGCCACCGGCACCGCGCGGTATCTCTACGCAATCGACGCCACCGACGAAGGCTCGGTGCTCGTGGTCGACTACCTCGAAGGCTCTCCGACCTTCGGCGCGGTGCTGCCGGTGCACGTCGGTGACGGTCGCGCCGATCGCGTGCGGCTCTCGGGCCCCGCGCGCTCGCTCGAGGTCGTCACGCCCGGCTTCTCCGAGAGCGGCGAGTGCACCAACGACGACGCGGGCCCCGGCTCGTTGCGCGGCGTCTTCGTCGCGGTCGGTCTCTCGACTGGCTTCGTCGCGATGATCGACGTGCTCGATCTCGACGCGCCGTGCCGCGGCGGCCAGGGCTGCAACGGGATGGGCCCGGAGAACGACGCGTTCGTGTTCCTCCGTCGCCACGTCGCGCGCACGGCCACGCGCATGCCCACCGCGCCGGTCGCGCTCTCGGGCGGCGTGAGCCTCTTCTTCGAGGGAGCGCCCGCGCGCCTCGACGAGAACGGACGCACGCCCGCGGGCGAAGCGGCGCCTTCGCTCGGCGAGGTCACCTGCGTGACCACGGGCACGGCAGCGGAGCCCGTACCGGTGATGAGCTCGGTGTTCGGCGCCATGCCGCGTGTGTGCGTGGTCGGTGAGCCTTGGGCCGCACGCGCCGAGACGTGGACCGCCACCTTCGAAGGCACGATCCCGAACGCGGCGTCGTTCCGCGCGCGCGTCGATCGCCGCGACGCGGGTGGCGTGGTCATCGCGGCGCCGACCTCGGCGCTCTGCCGTCGCGGTGTCCTCGGCGTGGAGGACGTGCCGCGCTCCGGGCTGGCCGCGACGGATCCCGAGCTCGGCTACGCGGGCGACTTCCTCGTCGTCACGAGCGATCCGCCCTCGAGCACCGCGAGCCGTCCGGACTGCGCGCCCTTCGTCGCCGCCGAGTCCGGCGAGCGCACGGCGGGTCGCTTCCGCATCCTCGCCGCCTCCGACGAGGAGGTCGTGGTCGCGGACGACGACGCGTTCCGTGCGTTCGAGAGCTGCTACCCCTCGCTCTTCTCCTTCGAGGTCGAGGTCGGCGGCGCGCTCGCGGTCGTCGGCTCGCGCAGCGGCTTCTCGCACCGCGTCGTCGAGGACGCCGAAGGGCGCTGCGTGGTGGACGTCGCGGGGCAGCCCGCGGATCCGACGGACCCGACGACGATGCGCAACGGCCGCGCGTTCTTGGGGCGCGAGTACCTGAACCCGTTCGTGCAGTTCCGCGTCGACGCGCCGAACGGCCTGCCGATCGTGAGCGGGCTCGACCTCGAGGTGGAGATGACGGTCGCTTCGGTGCCCGCGCCGCTCACCATCGACGTCGGCTCGCGCGGCTCGGGGCGCGTGGCGACGATCATCCAAGACGTCGCGTACTCGCCCGCCGACGAGCGCCTCTACGTGCTCGACAGCAACGGCAACGGCTTCTCGAAGTACGATCTGCGCCCCATCCAGCGGCTCGCGCTGATCGACTGATCGACGGGTCGTGCGGTCGACGGTGCGCGTGATCGACGGAGCACGTGCTCGACGGATCGTCGGGGCGGGGAGCAGGCGGTGACGAAGGACGCCAAGACGCACACGCCGGTGATGCAGCAGTACCTCGGGGCGAAAGAGCAGTACCCCGACGCGCTGCTCTTCTTCCGGCTCGGCGACTTCTACGAGATGTTCTACGACGACGCGGTCCGCTGCGCGGAGCTGCTCGATCTCGCGCTCACCAGCCGCGGCTCGGGTCCCGACGGCGAGCCGATCCCGATGGCGGGCGTGCCGCATCACGCGGCGGCGGGTTACGTCGCGCGCCTGCTCAAGCTCGGCCAGAAGGTCGCGATCTGCGAGCAGATGGCGGACCCGAAGACCGTGAAGGGCGTGGTGCCGCGCGAGGTCGTCCGCGTGGTCACGCCCGGCCTCACCGTCGACGACGACGCGCTGGACGCCCGCGCGGACAATTACCTCGTCGCGCTCGTGCGGGGCGAAGGGAACGCGCTCGGGCTTGCGGCGTTCGAGCTGAGCACCGGTCAGCTCCGCGCGGCGTCGCTCTCGGACTCCGCGGCCGCTCTCGGCGAGCTCGCGCGTCTCGAGCCGCGAGAGCTCCTCTTGCCCGAAGGTGACGAGCTCGGCCTCGCCGAGGGGCTCGGCGCGCTGGACCTCGCGGTGCGTCGACGACCCGCGCCCACCGACGACGACGCGCTCGCGAAGGCGCTGCCCGCCGCGGAGCTCGAGCACGTGCGGCGCGAGCTCCCGGACGACGCACGGCGCGCGGCGTCGGCGGCGCTGCTCTACGCGCAGGCGATGCAGCCGAGCGCGACCGTCGCGGTGCAGCAGGTCGGCCTCTACGACCCGCGCCAGCACCTCGTGCTCGACGAAGCGGCCACGCGTAACCTCGAGCTCGTCCGCACGCTCTCGGGCGATCGAAAGGGCTCGCTGCTGCACTTCGTGGATCGCACCCGCACCGCGATGGGCGCGCGCCTCCTTCGGCGTCGCCTGCTCGCGCCTCTCATGGACGTCGCGTCGATCCGTCGTCGCCACGACGCGGTCGAGGCCTTCGTGCTCGCGGAGCCGCTGCGCGGGCGCTTGCGCGAGCTGCTCCAGGGCGTGGGCGATCTCGAGCGACTCACGACGAAGGCCACCCTCGGCGTCGCGTCGCCGCGCGATCTCGGCGCGATCCTCGGCGCGTTGCGGCAGGCGGACGCGGTCGACGCGCTGCTTCGCGCACACGCCGCGAGCTCCACCGACGACGCGATCGGGCGCCTGTTGCCGAACGATCTGGTGCCCGAGGTGAAGGACGAGCTCGCGGTGATCCTGGTCGACGAGCCGCCTGCGAACGCGCGCGAGGGCGGCATCGTGCGCGAAGGCGTCGACGCCGATCTCGACGAGCTCCGCACGCTCTCGTCGCGCAGCAAGGACGTGGTGCTCGAGCTCGAGCTGCGCGAGCGCAAACGGACCGGCATCGCGTCGCTGAAGATCAAGTTCACGCGCGTCTTCGGCTACTACATCGAGATCACGCGCTCGAACCTCGACGCGGTGCCGAGCGACTACGTCCGCAAGCAGACCATCGCGAACGGCGAACGTTTCGTCACCGAGGAGCTCGCGGAGCTGCAGGAGAAGATCCTGAGCGCGGACGATCGGAGCAAGTCGCTCGAGCAGCGGCTCTTCGAGGATCTGCGCGCGCGCGTCGCGGCCGAGTCGTTCCGCCTGCGCTCGCTCGCGGCGAGCCTCGCGGAGCTCGACGTGCACGCGGCGCTCGCGGAGGTCGCGCACCGCCACGGCTACGTGCGTCCGACGATCGACGAGAGCTTGATCGTGGAGCTTCGCGAGGCGCGGCATCCGATCGTGGAGCAGCTCACGTCCGGGAGCTTCGTGCCCAACGACGTGCGCCTCGACGCCGAAGGCGAGGACACGCCGCGCTTGATGGTGATCACGGGCCCGAACATGGCGGGCAAGAGCACCGTGATGCGGCAGGTCGCGCTCGCGTCGATCCTCGCGCAGGCGGGATCGTTCGTGCCGGCGAGCGAGGCGCGGCTCGGGGTGGTCGATCGCGTGTTCACCCGTGTGGGAGCGCGCGACGATCTCGGCGAAGGGCAGAGCACCTTCATGGTCGAGATGCGCGAGGCGGCGTCGATCCTGCGCGGTGCGACGCGGCGGAGCCTCGTGGTGCTGGACGAGGTGGGGCGTGGCACGAGCACCTACGACGGGCTCGCGATCGCGTGGGCCATCGCGGAGCACCTTCACGACGCGATCGGCTGCCGCGGCATGTTCGCGACGCATTACCACGAGCTGCAAGAGCTCGCGGTCACGCGGCGTGGGGTGGTGAACTTCAACGTCGCCGCGCAGGAGTACGGCGACGACGTGGTGTTCCTGCGCAAGCTCGTGCCCGGCGGCAGCAGCCGCAGCTACGGCGTCGCGGTCGCCCGCCTCGCGGGGGTGCCACCGATCGTGATCGCGCGCGCGAAGGCGATCCTCGGCGACCTCGAGCGGGGCGCGGCGCTGCCGAGCGGCGAGCACGCGCGCATGCGGCCGGTGGACGCGAAGGGCAGGGCGCAGCTCGAGCTCTTCTCCGCGCTGCCGCCGCCCCCGCCGCCGGAGTCGGTGGTGGAGAAGACGCTGCGCGAGCTCGACGTGGAGCGGATGACGCCGGTGGAGGCGCTCGTCGCGTTGGCGCGGCTGCGCGCGATGTTGTGACCTGCACGTCGGGCGTCACGGCGCGACGGTGGTAAGCTGCCGCGCGTATGTCGGAGCGCGAAGAAGCCGAGGCCATCCTCGCGGCGATCGAAGCCGCCGACGTCGACCTCGCCGGTGTGCTCGACGCCCGCGCGAGCGCGTTCCGCAAGCTGGCGGCCCTGCGCGAGCGGAACCCGGACGCGTTCGTCCGGCTCCCACGCGACGAAGAGACGATCGCGAAGGTGCGTGAGCGTCTGCGCACGTTCCCGGCGTCCTCGGTGGAGCCGATCCTGCGCGAGCTCCTCTCCGTGTGCGCCAGCCTGCTCGCGCCGCGCGTGGTTGCGTTCCTCGGCGACGTCGGGGGCTTCGCACACCTCGCGGCGCGGCGTCAGTTCGGGAGGGCGTCGAGCTATCGCGCGGTCGACGACGTGAGCGCGCTGCTCGACGAGGTCGCGCACGAGCGCGCGTCGTTCGGGGTGCTCCCGCTCGAGACCTCGAGCGACGGCGCGGTGACCGAGACCCTGCTCGGGCTCGCGGCCTCCGAGGTGCGCATCTGCGCCGAGATCTCGGTCCGTTCGAGCTTCCACCTCTTGAGCAGCAGCGGAAGCGCGAGCGGCATCGACAAGATCTACGGCACCCGGACCGCGCTCGCCGCGTGCTCGAAGTACCTCGAGCGCGACCTGCCGCGCGCGACCATCATCGACGTGCCGAGCCCCGACATGGCGGCCGAGCTCGGGCGCGAGGATCACGGCGCGGGAATCGTCGGCAGCGAGCTGCTCTCGGAGCTCTACCCGCTGAAGATCGCGCAGGCGGGCATCGAGGATCGGCAGAACGTCGAGACGCGCTACGCCGTCGTGAGCACGCATCTCCCGTCGCGCACGGGGAAGGACCGCACGATCATCGCGATGGCGGTGCACGACACGCCGGGCGCGCTGTACGAGAGCCTCAAGCCCTTCGCCTCGCGCGCGATCAACCTCAAGCGCGTCGAGTCGCGTCCTACCCCGACGTGGCGTTACCTCTTCTTCGTCGAGATGGACGGGCACGTGACGGACCGCGCGATCCTCACCGCGCTCGAAGAGCTCCGAGGCATCAGCCGCTTCGTGCAGGTCATCGGAAGTTATCCGTTGGCCTGAAGCTCCGAGGCATCAGCCGCTTCGTGCAGGTCATCGGAAGTCATCGGTTGGCCTGGAGCGTCGAGCGTTCGCGCGGGCTCGTTCGTGGTGCGGGTGAAGAACCTCGCGCCTCGCCTTGCTCGTGGGCTCCGTCTGCCTCCATCCTCCCGTCGCCCATGGATGCCCTCGTACCGCCCAACGTCGAGCGAATGGTCCCGTACAAGCCTGGAAAGCCCCTCGAGGAGCTGAAGCGCGAGTACGGCATCGACCACGCCGTGAAGCTCGCCTCGAACGAGAATCCGCTCGGACCTTCGCCGCTCGTCGTCGAAGCCGTTCGGGCCGCCGCGACGCAGCTCCACTTCTATCCCGACGGATCGGGGTTCGACCTGCGCCACGACCTCGCGCAGCACCACGGCGTGCCGATGAACGAGATCGTGCTCGGCAACGGCAGCAACGAGCTCATCGATCAGGTGTGCCGCACCTTCCCGACGCCCGACGATCACGCGGTCTTCGGGACCCCGAGCTTCGTCTGCTACGAGCTCGGCTGCCTCGCCGAGAACGTCCCCTTCACCGCCGTGCCGCTGCGCGAGAACCTCGCCTGGGACGTCGACGCGCTGCTCGCGGCCGTCACGCCGCGTACGAAGGTGCTCTTCGTCGCGAACCCCAACAACCCGACCGGAGCGCACATGGGACGCGCGGATCTCGAGCGCCTGCTCCGCGAGACCCCCGAGCGCGTCGTGGTCGTGCTCGACGAGGCCTACGTCGAGTTCGCCGACGCGCCCGACTTCGTGTCGGCGCTCGAGCTGCGTCACTTGCGCGAGCGTCTGCTCGTCCTGCGCACCTTCTCCAAGGCCTACGGCATCGCCGGCCTCCGCGTCGGCTACGGCATCGGGCCCGCGAAGCTCGTCGACTTCCTCCAGCGCATGCGCGCGCCCTTCAACGTCTCGCTCCTCGGTCTCGCCGGCGCGCGCGCGGCGCTGAAGGATCCCGAGCACGTCGCGCGCTACGTCGCGCTCAACCGCCGCGAGCGCGCGCGTGTCGGGGGTGCGCTCACGGAGCTCGGGCTGCGTGTCGCTCCGAGCCAAGCGAACTTCGTCCTCGTCGAGTTCGCGCGCCCCGGCCGCGAGATCTACGAGGCGCTCCTGCGTCACGGCGTGATCGTGCGCGCGATGCCCGCTCCGCTCGAGAACTGGCTCCGAATCACCCTCGGCACGGAGCCGCAGAACGACCGCCTGCTCGCCGCGGTCCGCGAGGTGCTTCGATGATCCGCACGCTTCTCCCGCTCTCGGCCCGCGTCTCCGTTCGACTGCTCACCGTCGCCCTGATCTCGGCGGCACCACTCTTCGCCGCGTGCAGCAAGGACGGCCCGACCGACGAGACGACGCCCGTGGAGGTCGAGACGAGCGCGGGCGCGGTGCAGCTCCCGCCCGAGGCCTACCTCGCGCGCGGCTCCTGGGGCCGCTTCGACATCGACCTCGTGAAGATCCGCAGCTCGCCGTACTACGCGAACGTGCAGGAGCTCCTCGCGGGAGCGCCGCTCGAAGAGGATCGGCAGCGCGTCGTCCTGCGCGAGCTGCTCGAGCGCCTCGACTCGATCACGATCGCGCTCGGCGAGATCCCCGAGTCGAGCGACGTCACCGGGGTGCTCCTCCGCGGCAGCTTCACGATCGACGACGCACGCCGCTGGATGAGCGAGCTCGATCACGCGCAGCGCGCGCCCGAGCCCTTCGAGATCGACGGCCGCGTCGGGCTCACGCTCTCCGACGCCTCGGTGGTGCCGCTCGACGGCAACACCTGGATCCTCGCGCCGACGCGCGCGCTGCAGGAGAGCTTCGCGTCGCCGGCGGTGCCGAGCGCCTTCGGCGATCCCGCGTACCTCGAAGCGAAGGCGCGCCCGTCCATCTCGGACGCCGCGGTCACCCTCACGCTCCTCGGCACCCCGAACGCGCAGCGGCTCGCGGCGCGCGAGAGCCCGATCGGCGAGAGCGCGGCGCCGCACCTTCGTTCCGCCGCGCTCGCGGTCGCGGTGAGCGACGGTCTGCGCCTCGAAGGCTTCGCGCTGCTCGACGATCCGAACGTGGCGCAGGCGCTCGTGGCGGACGCGATCCGTCAGCGCGACGAGCTCGCGCAGCAGGCGCCGGTCGCGATGTTCGGGTTGGCGCCGCTCGTGAACAGCGTCGAGCTCACGCAGGCGAACGCGGACGCGGTGGTGCGCCTCACGGTGTCGGACAACATGGTGCGCCGCCTGATCGGCATGTTCGGTGGGCTCATGGCGCTTCAGGGGGGCGGGCAATGAGCCGGCTGGTCGTGCAGAAGAGCGGACCGCTCCGCGGCCGCGTGCAGGTCCCGGGCGACAAGTCGATTGGACACCGCGCCATCCTCTTCGGATCGCTCGCGCGCGGTCGCTGCCACGTGCGCGGCTTGAGCCACGGCGAGGACAACCTCTCGACCGTCGCCTGCATGCGCGCGATGGGCGTGAACATCGAGCTCGCGGGCGACCGCGCGACCATCGACGGCGTGGGCCTGCGCGGCCTCTCGATGCCGAGCGGCGTGCTCGACTGCGGCAACTCCGGCACCACGATGCGCCTTCTCGCGGGCCTGCTGTCCGCGCAGCGCTTCGGTACGCGCCTGGTCGGTGACGCGTCCCTCACGCGGCGCCCGATGGGTCGTGTGGTCGGCCCTCTCCGCGCGCGCGGCGCGCACATCGGCGGCAGCGACAAGGACGGCCGCCCCGCGCCGACCCTCGAGAAGTGTTACCCGCCGCTCTCCGTCGCTCCGCTCGTCGAGGGCGAGCAGCTCACCGGCATCGAGTACGACATGCCGGTCGCGAGCGCGCAGGTGAAGACCTGCCTCATCCTGAGCGGCCTCTACGCGAGCGGCCCGACCGCGCTGCGCGAGCCGGTGCTCAGCCGCGACCACACCGAGCGGATGTTGATCTCGCTCGGCGTGCCGCTGCGCACCGCGGGCTCGATGGTCTACCTCGATCCCGAAGGTCTCGACGGCGCCAAGTGGGATCGTGGTTGGGATCCCTTCGAGTGGGAGGTGCCGGGCGACGTGTCGAGCGCGGCCTTCCCGATCGCGGCGGCGTTGTTGGTCGAAGGCAGCGAGATCACGATCGAAGGCGTGGGCACGAACCCCACGCGCACGGGGCTGCTCGACATGTTGCGTCTGATCGGCGCGCCGGTAGAGCAGGAGACGCGCGACGAAGCGGCGGGCGGTGAGCCGCGCGCAGATCTCTTCGTGAAGCACGTGCGCCCGCGCGGTGGGCTCGCGGCCGGTGAGCTCGTGGTGCGCATGATCGACGAGGTGCCCGCGCTCTGCGCGATCGCCGCGGTGTCGCGCGGCACGATCGAGATCCGCGACGCGGAGGAGCTGCGCGTGAAGGAGAGCGACCGCATCGCGACGATGGCGGGCGTGCTGCGCGCGTTCGGCGTGAGCTGCGAAGAGCTCGAGGACGGAATGCGCATCGAAGGCGGCGCGAAGCTGCGCGGCGCGACGGTGACGAGCCAAGGCGATCACCGCATCGCGATGAGCGCGGCGGTGCTCGGTCTCGCGGCGGAGGGCACCACGATCGTCGAGGACGCGGACTGCATCGCAACGAGCTTCCCGACCTTCGTGCCGCTCTTGAAGGGGCTCGGCGCAGACGTGCGGCTGGAGGAGTCGTGAGCCGCTCGCGCCCCGTGGTCGCGCTCGACGGTCCGGCCGGCGCGGGCAAGAGCAGCGTCGCGCAGCAGGTCGCGCGCGCGCTCGGCTTCGTGCTCGTCGACACCGGCGCGCTCTACCGCGGCCTCGCGCTCGCGGCGTCGGAGCGCGGCGTGAGCTGGGATGACGGCCTCGCGCTCGGTCGGCTCGCGGCCGAGCTGAAGCTCGGGTTCCACGCCACCGAGAGCGGTCCGCGCCTGACCCTCGACGGCGTCGACCGCGAGGACGCGATCCGGACGCTCTCGATGGGCGACGGCGCGAGCCGCGTGAGCCGCCATCCCGAGGTCCGCGAGGCGCTGCTCGGCATCCAGCGCGCGCTCGGCTCCGACGGCGGCGTGGTGCTCGAAGGGCGCGACATCGGCACCGTCGTGTTCCCGGACGCCGAGGTGAAGATCTTCCTCACGGCGTCGGCGGCGGAGCGCGCGAAGCGTCGCGTGATGGATCTGCGCGCGCGCGGCCAGGAGGCGAACCTCGAGGAGGTGCTCTCCGGCATCGTGGAGCGCGACACCCGCGACTCGACCCGGCCGGTGGCTCCGCTGACGGCGGCCGCCGACGCGGTCCACGTCGACACCACGGGCCTCTCGTTCGAGGAGGTCGTCGCGAAGGTCGTGGGCCTCGTCCGCGAGCGAATGTCCTGACGGCTCGACGCGGGTGGCTCGCACGCCCGTGTTTTTCGAGCCGTTCGTGCGCCGCGTTGACACGGCGCGCCCCCCTTGCTAACCCCAGCGTCCCTCGCTGAAGTCCAGCGAGCACCGACCCGCTCCACTGGTGGAGCGGGTTTCGCACGTCCACCCCTCAGCCGTGCTGCCTGCGGCCCGACCGCCTGCCGACCGGCCCCTCTGGCCGCGGGAACTGCCCGCGAAATCAACGAATGCCCGAAACCACCAACAACGCCTCGATGGGCGACACGTTCGCGTCCCTCTTCGAAGCGACTGCTACCCGCACCGACAAGATGCGTGAGGGCGACATCGTCGCCGGCACCGTCATCAAGGTCGGCAAGGACACCGTCGTCGTCGACATCGGATACAAGTCCGAAGGTGTCATTCCGATCGACGAGTTCCTCGACGAGAACGGCAACATCGAGGTCAACGCCGGCGATCAGGTCGACGTCCTCGTGGAAGCCAAGGAGAACGAGTACGGTCTCGTTCTTCTCTCCAAGGAGAAGGCCGACAAGCTGAAGGTCTGGGACGAGATCAGCGCCGCGTGTGAGCGCGACGAGCTGATCAGCGGCACCATCACCCAGCGCGTCAAGGGCGGCCTCTCGGTCACGATCAAGGGCGGCGTCAAGGCGTTCCTCCCCGGCTCGCAGGTCGACCTCCGCCCCGTCCGCAACCTGGACAAGCTCCTCGGTCAGACCTTCGACTTCAAGGTCATCAAGTTCAACAAGAAGCGCGGCAACATCGTGCTTTCGCGTCGCGTCCTCCTCGAGAAGGAGCGCGATCGGCTCAAGGCCAAGACCCTGGAGAACCTCCAGGAAGGCCAGATCGTCACCGGCACGATCAAGAACATCACCGAGTACGGTGCGTTCGTGGATCTCGGTGGCATCGACGGTCTGCTTCACATCACGGACATGTCGTGGGGCCGCGTCAATCACCCGAGCGAGATGTTCGGCGTGGGCGACGAGGTCACCGTCAAGGTCCTCAAGTACAATCCGGAAACGGAGCGCGTCTCTCTCGGCCTCAAGCAGATGCAAGAGGATCCGTGGAACAACGCCGCCGAGACCTTCAAGCCCGGCCTCAAGGTCAAGGGCAAGGTCGTGTCCATCACGGACTACGGCGCGTTCGTGGAGCTCGAGCAGGGCGTCGAGGGCCTCATCCACGTCTCCGAGATGACGTGGACCAAGCCGAAGCACCCCTCGAAGGTGCTCGACATGGGACAAGAGGTCGAGACGGTCGTCCTCGACATCGACATCCAGCACAAGCGCATCTCGCTCGGTCTCAAGCAGCTCGAGCCGGATCCGTGGACGCTCTTCACCCAGAAGTACAACCCGGGTGACATCATCCAGGGCAAGGTCCGCAGCATCACCGACTACGGTGTCTTCATCGGCATCGAAGACGGCGTGGACGGCATGGTCCACAAGTCGGATCTGAGCTGGACCCAGAAGGTCAATCAGCCGAGCGACGTCTACCGCAAGGGTGACGAGGTCGAGGCCATCATTCTCTCCATCAACCACGAGGAGCAGAAGGTCAGTCTCGGCATCAAGCAGCTCTACGAAGATCCGTGGAACTACATCCCGGATCGTTACCCCGAGGGCACCGTCCTCGAGGTCAAGGTCATCGCGGTCAACGACTACGAGGCCACCGTCGAGCTCGAGCAGGGCGTGGAAGGCGCGGTCGCTCGCGCCGAGATCAGCTCCGACATGAACGTCGACCCCACCAGCGTGGTGAAGGTCAACGACATCCTGAAGGCGCAGGTCATCCGACTCGACGAGGAGGACCGCCGCATCAACCTCTCGTTCAAGAGCGCCGACAACAAGGAGCTCGACGAGAAGATGAAGTACGTGGCGGAGCGCAAGCAGCAGGCCATCGCGGCCGGCACGGCGCAGCCGGGACGCCAGACGGCGACCCTCGGCGACCTGCTCAAGAACAAGCTGGGCGATCTGCAGGCGAGCAAGGACGAGGACTGATCCTCGACCGTTCGTGAGATGAAGAAGGCCGCTTCCGAGAGGGAGCGGCCTTTTTCGATCGCAGGCTTCGGTCGCGTGGCGTGCCGCGCCGCGAGGTCCGCGGGCTCGCGTCGTAGGGACGCGCTCGCCTCGTAGGGAAGGCGACGCGGCATCGCTCGGTTGCACGGAGCGTTCGTCTCGCTTTGGTCGGCGGGGTCAGCCGCCCACTTGTCGGCTGGGTCGGCGGGGTCAGCCGCCGACTTGTCGGCTGGGTCGGCGGGGTCAGCCGCCGACT
>JALOQC010000134.1 GCA_025453555.1 Myxococcota bacterium
GCCGAAGCCGTACCAGCCGGTCGAGTCGTGGTTGCGCGTGATCTCGCGGAGCTGCCAGCTCTCGCTCGCGCGGTGCTCGACGTCGCGGTGTCGGTACGGGAGGTAGCCCTTCGCGATGAGCACGAAGCCGTGGCCCGCGTCGCCGAAGCGCGCCTGCAGATCGCGACGCACGGTCGAGGTGATGTGATCCGTCGCGATGCTCGAGTCGCCGTAGTGCGCGATGCGCGTGACCGCGCGTTCTTCGCCGAGCGCCGTGCGCAGGAGCTGTGCATAGAACGGCGCGAGCCCACGATCGCCCTCGTCGACGATCGCGACCGGCGCGCCTTCGTACTCGGCCGGATCGATCGCGTAGCGCGGCCCGCTCGGCGTCTGCACGACCGGTCGCACACGCGGCGTCGTCGCGCGCACCGGCGCCACGGGCTCGTCCTCTTCGGGCTCTGCCGCGTTGCCGCCCGACGTCCCACCAAACGCATAGCTCTCGGTCGCGGGCTCGACGAGTGACTGCATGGGCCACGGATCGCCCGGCAGCCACGGGCGAAAACGATGCAGCGGCGGAACGACGTACGTGAGCAGCGCGAGCAGCGCGAGGGTCCCGCCGGCGACGACGAGGTGCCGCAGCGCGGCGTGGGTGATCGCGTCCGCGACGGGATCCGTCGGGCCGAGGACGTCGACGACCGGATCGGGCGCTCCGCTCGGCGCGATCGACACCGCGGTCTCGGACACCATGCTCTCCGACGGCGGCGCCTCCGACGACGCGGACGCGGACGGCGGAGGAGCCTTCGGTCCCCCGTTCTTCGACGAACGCTTCTTGGGCGGAGTGGCCATCAGAACTGGAAGTAGATGAAGGGCACCGCCTCGGCGGAGGCGACGAGCCCGAGCACACCGGCGGTGAGCGCGAGCGCGAGACCCTGCGCGGGGGCGGGCAGGCGAACGAACGCGCGCTCCACGCCGGCGAACCAAGCGCGCGGCGTGTAGTGGAGCGCGAAGGTCCCGAGGAGGAGCGCCCAGAGGGTCGCGTCGATGCGGAGCGTGGAGACGGCGCTCGCGAGCTGCGTGGCGTCGAGCCCCGGGCCCGTGAGGTGCGTCCAGACGGAGCTCGCGGAGTCGGAGATGCGGCCACCCACCGCGCGCGCGTTCTCCATGCTCGACGCGCGGAAGAGGATTCGACTGAAGACCACGAACTGCAGACAGAGGAAGACCTTGAACGCGGTGACCGCCAACTTCGGCTTTCGTTCGAGCTCGTGCTCGCTCTCCCCGTCGCGGTAGGGCCCCTCTCCTTGCCGAACGCGCACGGTCGGGACGCGCTTCAACGGCGCGAGTCGAACGAACAATCGGTGCGCGGTCATCGCGCCGGCTTGCAGGAGCGCGTACCAGAAGAAGACGACGAAGTTCTGCCACCAGCCGTGCCAGATGCCGACCAGGAACATCGTGAGCGCGAGGTTGAAGTACGCGCGAATCGGGCCGACGCGTGAGCCCCCGAGCGGGTAGTAGAGGTAGTCGCGGAGCCAACGGCTGAGCGTCATGTGCCAGCGTCGCCAGAAGTCCGCCGGGCTCGTGGCTTGGTACGGGCGATCGAAGTTCTCGGGGAGATCGAGGCCCATCAGCATCGCCGAGCCGCGCGCGACGTCGGTGTATCCGCTGAAGTCGCAGTAGAGCTGCATCGTGAAGCCGTAGAGCGCGAGCACGACCTCCACGCCGCTGAACATCTCGGGTTGATCGAAGACGCGATCGACGAGGTTCAGCGCGAGATAGTCGGCCACCGCGAGCTTCTTCACGATGCCGAGCGCGATGAGGAAGAGACCGCGCGAGACGCGCTCGGTGTCGACACGCGGGCGCACCCCTTCGAGCTGCGGGAGGAGCTCGCTCGCGCGCACGATCGGTCCCGCGACGAGCTGCGGGAAGTACATCACGAAGGCCGCGAAGCTCACGAAGGACTTCGCGGGCGCGAGCTGACCTCGGTAGACGTCGATCGTGTAGGAGAGCGTCTGGAACGTGTAGAAGCTGATGCCGACGGGCAGCATCGCGTTCAGGAGCGGGAGGCTCACGTCGAGCCCGATCGACCGCAGCCCCTCGGAGATCTCGAGCGCGAAGAAGTTGTAGTACTTGAACGTGAAGAGCAGCCCGAGGTTGCCCGTGAGGCTCAGCGCCAGCCACGTCTTCTTCGTGCGTCGATCCTCGCTCGCGTGGATGAAGCGACCCGCGAAGTAGTCGAGGACGGTCGAGCCGAGGATGAGCAGCAGGTACTTGGCGCTCCACGCGGCGTAGAACGCGCAGCTCGCGAACAGCAGATAGCCGAGACGTTCCCGCTCGTGGCGCGCGAGGGTCCACCAGGCGGCGACGGAGATGCTCAGGAAGAGCAGGTAGTCGAGGCTGTGGAACAACATGACGCGCTCGGAAGCGCGGCGTGATAGCGCCTCGTCGGGGGTGCGACCACCCGCGCCCCCGTCCACCCAGGCTCTGGGCCCGTTCCGACGCTCAGACGCGGTGGGTGCGCCACGCGCTGCCGCGGATCTCGCGCACGAAGAGCGCCGTCTGCACGAGGCGGTAGCTGACCTGCGCGATCCAGATGGCGGACAGGCCGAGGCCGAGGGTCGGACCGACGAGCCACACCGCCGGCAGGAGCAGCGTCCACTGCGTCAGCACCGAGATGAGCATCACGCGCCGCGTCGCGCCGGCGCCGACGAGCGCGTTCGTGGCGACCATGCCCGCCGCGTCGAGCACGAGCGAGACCGCGACCAGCCGCATCGGCCCCGTGGCCATCGCGAGCGTCTCGGGGTCGTGCAGGAAGAGGCCGAGCACGAGCGAGGGCGCCAGCACGGCCGGCAACGCGATCGTCCCGACCACCATCATCGCGAGACGCGCGACGTCCCAGACCCAACGCTCGGCGTCGTCGGGATCACCACGTCCTAGCGCTTGTCCGACGAGCGAGGCCGCCGCGAGCCCGAAGCCGAGCCCCGGCAAGATCGCGACGAGCATCAGATCGAGGATGACCTTGCTCGCCGCGAGCTCGGAGGTGCCGACGCGCCCGACGAGCGAGAGGAACACCGTCATGCCGCCCGCGAAGAAGACCTGTTGCAGACCGACGGGCGCCGAGACGCGGACCATCGTGACGATCGTCTCGCGGGTGGGGAGGCTGCGCAGGAAGCCCGCCGCGCGAGCGTGCACGAAGCCGAGCCCGAAGTAGCAGAACGTCCCGACGAAGGTCGAGATCGCCGACGCGATGCCCGCGCCCTCCGCGCCGAGCGGGGGCGCGCCGAGGTTGCCGCCGATCAGCACCCAGTTGAGCGCGATGTTCGTGGCGTGCATCACGAACAACGTGCCCATGTAGAGCGTGGACTTGTCGACCGCGTTCCAATGTCCGCGAAACGCGAA
This sequence comes from Myxococcota bacterium, assembly GCA_025453555.1. Lineage (GTDB taxonomy): Bacteria > Myxococcota_A > Polyangia > Polyangiales > Houyiibacteriaceae > JACKEH01. Next base: position 3,373 of record JALOQC010000134.1, read on the forward strand.
GTTCATGCCCATCGCGGTCATCGCGACGAGACGTGCTTCGAGATACGGCGCGCCTTGCGCGATCACGTCCGGATCGTCGGCGACGAGCGAGTAGATCGACGGCGCGAGGGCCACCAGAACGGCGGAGAGCGGCACGCCGATCACCACCGCCAGCAGCAGCCCGCCGTTGAGCGGGAAGGCGACCTCGTCGTGGCGCCCTTCCCCGACCCGACGCGCCGCGATCGTCTGAACGCCGGACGCGAGGCCGAGGATGAATGCGGTCAGGAGGAAGTTGAGGAAGCCGCCGAGGCCGACCGCCGCGAGCGCGGTGTCGCCGAGCCCCGAGACCATCGCGGTGTCGACGAGGTTCAGGACGTTCTGCGAGACCATGCCGCCACAGATCGGCAGCGCGAGCTTGAGGATGCGTCGCCGTCGTGCGCCGGGATCGGTGACGAGGACGGTCGGAGTGGGGTTCGGGAGGGCGGTCACGAGCGGTCCGCGCCGACGACGTCGCCAGCCTCGCGGTCCGTCGCTTCGGCGGGGTCGGGCGCTACGTCGGCGTCCTCGCCGGCGGCGTCGTCCGCTCCGACGTCGGGCGCCGTGGAGTCGTCGTTCGAGGCGTCGTCGTCGACCTCGGTGCGCGCGAGCAGTGCTTCGAGCGTGTCGCGCACACGCACCAAGCGCCCCGTCGCTTCGAGGTCCGCGTGGTGCTCCCACACCTCGGAGCTCGCGGCACCGACGCGAAGCTTCAACCACGCGCGGCCGCGATCGAGCGAAGGGTCCGGGAGGTCGTCGTCGACTTGCTGATCCCACGCCTCGAGCTCGAGCAGCAGCTCGATCAGCTCACGCACCTGCGCGGCGCTCGCGCGGTGGACCGCCGTCCGATCCGCGCGTCCGCTGGGCCGCCCGCTCGACGTCGGGTCGCCGCTCGCGAAGCCCGGACGCCAGACCGAGAGCTCCACGCGCCCGTCGCCATGCACGACGATCTCGCGCGCGCCGAGCGCGGTGCCTCCGCGTTCCTCCCAGCGCACTTCGAGCGTCGCGGGTGGCTCGGCGGCCGCGCGCGCGTCGCGGAGCGCGTCGGCGATCGGCGGCGTGCACGCCGCGAGCACGAAGAGGCACGGGAGCAAGCGCACGCCGCTGCATACCACGATCGCTCCGCGCGGGCTCCACCGCGCGCCGAGACGGTGCGTTCCAACCGCTACAACGCTGCGAGGTCGCGAGTCGCGCGCTTCGATCGCGCGGCCCATCGAGCTACAACGCACGCCATGAGCGTCCGCGTCTGCTTCGTCTGCCTCGGCAACATCTGTCGTTCCCCCACCGCGGAAGGGGTGTTCCGTCACCTCGTGCGCGAGGCTGGGCTCGATCACGCGTTCGTCATCGACTCCGCGGGCACCGCCGCACACCACGTCGGTGAGGCGCCCGATCCGCGCAGCACCGCGGCCGCGAAGCGACGAGGCATCGTGCTCGAAGGCGCGGCGCGGAAGTTCGTGGCTGCCGACTTCGAACGCTTCGACTACGTCATCGCCCTCGACGGACGGAACTTCGACGACCTCCGAAGGCTCGCGCCCCACGACGAGGCGCGCGCGCGGCTCTCCATGTTGCGCGATCACGATCCGAGCTCGCCGCGTCGCGCGGACGTCCCCGATCCCTACTACGGCGGGAGCCGCGGCTTCGAAGAGGTGCTCGATCTCTGCGAGCGTGCTTGCGAGGGCCTGCTCGCGTCGCTGCGCGAACGGCACGGCGTGTGAGCACGCGAATCGCGAACGCCGCGACGGCGCTCCGGGCGCGCGTGACGCAAGCGACGCGCGTGAGCGGCGGCGACGTGAACGAGGCGTATCGTGTGACGCTCGACGACGGGCGCGTCGTCTTCGCGAAGACCCACCCGAGCCCGCCGGCCGGCATGTACGAAGCGGAGGCGGACGGCCTCGCGTTCCTGGCCGAGGCTCCCCTGCGGGTGCCGCGCGTGCTCGCGTGCACGAACGACGCGCTCTTCCTCGAGTGGCTCGAGCCCGGGCCGCGCGTGCGCGACTTCGACGAGCGCCTCGGACACGGACTCGCCGCGCTGCATCGGCTTCCGACCGCCTTCGGTCACGGCGTCGACAACTTCATCGGACCACTTCCCCAGGACAACGCGTCGACTCCCGATTGGCCGAGCTTCTACGCCGAACGACGCCTCCTGCCGATGCTCTCGCGTGCTCGCGCCGACGCCTCGCTGCGGCGTCGCTTCGACCGTCTGGTCGCTCGGCTTCCCGAGCTCGTCGGACCGCCCGAGCCACCCGCGCGCCTGCATGGCGACCTCTGGGGCGGCAACCTGCACGTCGACGAGCACGGCGCGCCCGTCCTCATCGATCCCGCCGTCTATGGGGGACACCGCGAGATCGATCTCGCGATGATGCGCCTCTTCGGTGGGTTCTCCGCGCGCGTCTTCGCGAGCTACCACGAGGCGCATCCGCTCGCGCCAGGCCACGAGGATCGTGTCGCGCTCTACCAGCTCTCCCCGCTGCTCGTGCACGCGGCGCTCTTCGGCGCGAGCTACCTCGGCGCGGTCGATCGTGCGCTGCGCGCGTACGAGTGAGGACGCCCTCCGCCCTGCGTTCGGAGCACCGACGAGGTCGCAGCCCTGAGCACGCGGCGCGCGGCCGTGCTACTTCCCTGGCCGATGTTCCGGTCGGCCGTCGTCCTCGCGTTCGCTCTCCTCGTCGCGTGCGATGCCCGCGCGCCCTCGAACGGCGAGACCGAGGTGCCGGAAGGTGCCGAGCCGGTCGAGCCCCCCTTCGCGGTGCGTGGCGACCTCTCGGGCCTCCTGCTGACTTGGTTCGACGCGGAGGGCCCGCACCGCGCCGGCAGCCTCGCGGAGGTTCCGGACGCGCGACGTCAATACGTCGTCGTCGACTCGTTGGAGCTACCACCCGAGCAGCGCGACCCCGAGCACGTCTACGTCGCGGATCTCCGCGCGATGACGGAAGGTCGCTACCCGGTGCACCGCTACCCACGCGCGGCGTTCGATCTGCTGGTGGATCGGCTCACGGGCGTCGCGACCGAGCCGAGCGGTGCGGGCGAACCGAGCCCGACTCTCGCCGCCGCGCCAGTCGTCGTCTACGGCGCGTCGTGGTGCGGCGCGTGTCGCTCGGCGAAGCAGTGGCTCACGCAGCGCGGGATCGCGGTCGTCGATCGCGACATCGAGCGCGACCCCGGAGCACGTGCGGAGATGCAGGCGAAGGCGCGCGCGCAGGGTGTTCCGACGAGCGGCATCCCGGTGATCGACGTGCGCGGTCGAATGACCACGGGTTTCGATCCCGGCACCCTCGAGCGACTGCTCGCAGAGACCACGCCTCGCACGCTTTGACCGTCGTCGTGCCCGCGAGGGGCGGCCCACCCGGGCGACCCACGCCGTGTGCGACGTGAGCGACGACGCCACGTGAGCGACGACGCCACGTGAGCGACGACGCCACGTGAGCGATGACGCCACGTGCGCCGACACCCGTGAGCGCCTCCGAGCAACGCCGCTCGCCGCAGCGGGCCGCGCGGGTCATCCTCGCGCGCGATGTCGGACGAAGTCCTCGATGGGCGGCTCTTCGGTGAAGAGCAGATGTGTTTCGGGTGCGGGCCATCGCATCCGATCGGGTTTCGCCTCGCGTTCGAGCGCCAGGGCGACGTGGTGATCTCGCGCTTCGTGCCGGACGCTCGCTACCAAGGCCCGCCGGGCATCTTCCACGGCGGGCTCGTGATGACCCTCGCGGACGAGGTCGCGAGCTGGGGCGTCGTGATGCTCCTCGGGCGCTTCGGCTTCACGGGGCGCGTCGAAGGCTCGCTGAAGAAGGCGATCCGAATCGGCCGCGAGGTGATCGCACGCGCCACCATCGCCGACGATCGGCGTCGCATCGTCGACGTCGCGATCGTGCTGGAGCAAGACGAGGCCGTGTGCTTCGAAGGCAAGTTCCGCTTCATGGTGATGGACGAGAAAGGCGCGGAGCGGCTCCTCGGCGGTCCCCTGCCCGAGCGCTGGAAGGAGCTCGCGCGCCGCGGGTAGCTCGCCTGGTTCCGAGGCGATCGGAAGCGCGATCGTCCGCAGCTGCGCCGGGGCGCCGGAACGCCCCAACCGACGTCCGCGACGTCCACAGCTGCCTCTGCGGACGGGTGTGCTCGGGCTTTGCCCGATGGGGGCGCCCCTCCAGGTCAAAAACGCGCGCGCAGGTCGGCGAGCTTCTCGTCGCACTCCGGTCGCAGCGCGCGCACCCGCGTGGCGGCGTCGGCCGAGCGCGTGAGCGCCTGATCCACCGCCGCGACCGCGTCTTCGGTGCGTGACTCGGGCGCGGATCGTTCGAGCACCATCACCAGGCGTCGCGCTTCGGCTTGTTCGACCTCGGCCTCGAGCAACGCGGAGTGCATCGCGAGGCAAGTCTCGCGCACCCCACGCACGCGCTCCGACGCGATGGCCAGCCGGTCGAGCGCTTCGACGCGCCGGCGACGCTCGTCGAGGTCGTCGACGTTCACGTCGAGACCGTCGTAGCGATCGAGGAAGAGCCGCGCTTCGTTGGTCTCGTCCGCTCCGCACGCGAAGCACACGAGCACCGCGACGAGCACGAGCAAGATCGAGCGACGCGGCCCACCGGGTCGCGAGATGCGAAGCGCGCTCGTGCTCACGGGTTGACGGGGGTCACCGACGCCGCCGGGACCACGCCGCGCACGCCGATCTGATCGTTGGCCACGAACACGTCGACCGTGCCGTCCTCGAAGCGCCCGAGCTCGCGACCGAGCACCTCACCTTCGAGGATCGCGACCGTCCGATCGTTCGAGCGCACGCGCGCACCGCTCGCGACCCGCACGAGCGGCTTGTCCGCGTCCGCGCGAAGCATCTCCGGGATGTCCCCCGCCGGGCTCTCGGCCGCGGGCGCCGCGCCGGGATCCACGAGCGCCGCGCTCACGTAGCCCACGAGGTAGGGACCCACGCCGACGCGCACGCCCTTCCACTGCGCGCCGTCACGCACGACCTCGAGCAGCAGCCCGGGATTCTGAGGAGGCAGCGTCGCGACCACGGGTCCGCCCGGGCTCGCGTGCAGCGCGACCTCGACCCCACCCGGAAGACGACGCGGCGTGCCCGCGGTCGGTCGCTCCGCGTCCTGCGGCGGCTCGGCGACCGCGAGGCGCTCCATCGGGTACACACCCTCGAACGCCGGCGCGAAGATCTCGTTCGTCAGCCGCGGCATCGCCTCGACGCGCGCGATGCCCGCCTGATCCGAAGGCCCGAGGTAGCGCACGAAGTCACCCGGACCGACGTAGACCTCGGTGCCGCCGATCTTGCCGCGTTGCTGTACACGGAAGCCCAGCCGCGACGTCACGACGTGCGCGCGCACCTTGATCGACCCGCGGATGCGCGCGAGCGCGCGACCGTTCACCGGTTGCTCCGCGAGCTCGACCTCCACGCCCGGTCGCACGTAGCCGATCGCGGGCGCCTCGTCCTCGGGGCCGAGGAAGAGCGCGGGACCCGTCCCCGGTCCGGTCAGCATCGTCGACGGCCACTCGACGGTCGGCGGCGCCACGGGCGCCTCCGCGCCGGTCTCGCTGCCGACCGTAATCGTCGTCTCTTCGCCCCCACCGCATCCCGCGCCCGTGAGAGCCACGAGAAGCCCGAGAAAGAGGCCCACCTGTCGCACCGATCGCACCATGCGCGACGAAATAGCCCATGGTGCGCCTTTTGGCCACAACCCGACGTGCCGCGCTGCCGGCCGCGTGATTCGGCGAGCGGATCGGCCGGCTCCGCGTTCAACGAGGTGATGCAGCGTCTCGCACCCGCGGCTCCGGGTCGTCGTTGGCCGGCGCGAGCGCGGCGGCTCCCGCCCCGAGCGCGACCAAACCACGCGCCGCCGCTTCGCGCACGAACGCATACTCGTCGTGCGCGAGCGCGTGCTCGAGCGTCGCGCGCCCCCGCTCGGTCCGCGTGAGCGCTTCGACCGCCGCGAGGCGAATCGACCACGCGGCGTGCTCGCGCGCGAGTCGCTCCACCTCGACGATCAGCGGCGCATGCTCGGCGTGGCGCGCTTGCACCGACTCCAACGCTCGCCGCGCGACCGCGCCGTCGTCGTCGCTCACCAGCCGCGTGAGCGCCTCCGCGCCTGCCGCGCTCGGGAAGCGCCCCACTTGCGCTGCGACACGCGCGCGCGCCTCCTCCGACGGATGGGCCGCCAGCGCGAGCAGCTCTGGCGCGAGAGCATCCGCGAGCGCGTCGAGCTCCGCACGGACGCGATCGCGCACCTCCGTCGGCCGATCCGCGAGCCCCGCCGTCAGCGCACCGAGCCCGATCGGCGCGTCCAAGCCGGGCGACGGCGCGAGCACGTCGAGCGCCGCGAGCACCCGCTCGAGCGGTCCGTGCAGCGCCTCGGTCGCCGCAGCGACGAGCGCGTCCCGCATCGGCGTCAGCTCCGGCGCCGCGACCGAGACGACCCGCGTGCGCTCGTCCACGTAGCTCTGCGCGCTCCCGCTCGGGATCGGCATCGCGTCCGACGCACGCCCTTCGCGAAGCGCGGAGGCGGCCGCGTCGCGCAGCTCGACGTCGGGATCGAAGAGCGCCCGCACGAGCGCCTCCACCGCCCGCTCGTCCTCGCGCGCGAGCCGACCGAGCGCCTGCGCAGCCGCACGCGAGACGAGACCCCCGCGACGCAACGCGATGGTCAGTGACGGCACCTGCGTCCGATCGCCGATTCGGCCGAGCGCCCAGGCCGCCGCCGCCTGCACGATCGGGCTGCGATCCTCACGCAGCGCGAGCTCGAGCCGCGGCGCGCTCCGGCGGTCGTCCGCGCGTCCGAGCCCGAGCGACGCGTACGCACGCACCCCCGGGTCGCCCTCGTCGAGCAGCCCACGCAGCGCCTCGACCGCCGGTCCTTCCGCGATGCGCGCGAGCCCCCACGCCGCAGCCTCGCGAAGGCGACGCTCCGGTCCCTTCGCGAGCGCGACGAGCCGCGGCGCGAACGACGCCGGCGACACCGCGCCTGCCGCGAGCAACGCACGCGTGCGCAGCTCGATCGGACCCTCGGTCGCCTCGGCCGACGCCAAGAGAGGCCCCGCCGCGTTCGGGCTCTCGAGCCGCGCGAGCACGTCGACCGCGATGCGACGCTGCGCGGGGCTAGGATCGGCGAGCGCCTCGAGCAGAGGCTTGAGTGAGCGCGACGCGACGCGACGCAGCTCTTCGCGCGCCGCAGTAGCTGCGTCTCCTTCGCCGAGCGCCATGCGCGCGAGCTCTGGCACCCACGAGTCGTAGAGCTCGACCACCAGACGCCGGAAGATCGGGCGCCGCGCGTGCGAGAGCGCGAGCGGGAGGAGATCGCGCTCGAGCTCGCCGAGGTCACCCGATCCGAGGTGCACCTGCAGCGCGCCGCGACCTGCACGCGCGACGAAGTCGTCGTCCGGACAGGTGCGCAGCACCACGCGGTAGAGCCGCGCCGCCTCCGCGGGCTCACCGCGCGCGAGGTGGAGCTCCGCGAGATCGAAGTAGGTGGCGAAGAGTCGATCGTCGATCTCCAGCGCGCGCGTGTAGCTCCGGATCGCGCGCTCGACGTCCTGACGCTGACGATGCAGCTCGCCGAGCCGCCGGTGTCCCTCCGCGTCGTCCGGCGCTCGCTCGACCGCCGCCGCCGCGAACTCCACCGCCTCCGAGTCGCGGTAGAGCGCGTGCGCGTGCGACGCCATGCGCTGCAGATAGCTCGCGGCGTGGCGTGGATCGGCCGCCACGAGCCGGCGAAGCACGTCGATCGCGCCCGCGAGATCACCCCGCGCGGTGTGCGCACGCTCGAGCGCCTTCAGCGATTCGACGTCACCCGGCTCGAGCTCCGTGATCCGTCGCAGCACCGCCTCTGCTTCTTCGGCCGCGCGCGGTCGCTGCCGCAGGTACGCCTCCGCGAGGTAGCGACCCGCCTCCACGTCGGGTGGCGTCGCGTCGAAGCGCCCACGCCAATCACGGATCTTCGAGGGCAGCTCGCTGCGGCGCGCCCACACGCCGACGATGCGCTGGCGGGCCTCGCGCCGCGCGCCCTCCTCACGGGCGATCTCCAGCACGCGCTGCCACTGCCGCACCGCCTCTTCGTCGCGCGTGCGTCGCTGATCGGGGCGCTCGCTGGTGCGCGGACGCTCCAACACCGCCGCGAGCCCGCGCACCCACTCCACCCGCGTTCCGTCCGCGCGCACCGCGTCACGCCAACGCGCCTCCGCTTCGTCGAGGAAGTCGTGATCCGCGAGCACCGCCGCGAGCGTCGCGTGATCCTCACCGCGTGCATCGCCCGCGACGATGCGTCGCCACGTCGCGAGCGCCGCGGCTTCGTCGCCCTCCGCGAGCTGCTGCTCCCCGAGCGCCACGAGGTGCGCCGGATCACGCGGCTCGAGCCGAACCAGCGCCGCGAGCGCGCGCGTCGCGAGCTCGTCCTCGCCCCAGCTCGCGTAGAGCTCCGCGAGCGCGCGCTGCACGCTCGGATCCCGCGCGCCGCGTTGTCCCGTCTGCGCCGCGAGCCGCAGCGCTTCTTCCCGCTGCCCCGTCTGCATCAAGAGCTGCGCGAGCTCCACCACGAAGCGCGACTCGCGAGGCGCGACCCGCACGAGCTCGCGGTACTCGCCGACCACCTCGTCGAGCCGCCCACTGCGCGAGAGCAGCCGCACGAGCCGCACCCGCGTGTCGACACTCCGCGGATCGAGCCGAAGCGCGCGCCGGTACGCCTCGAGCGCGGCGTCGGAGTCGCCGAGCTCGTCGTGCACGCGCCCGAGCAGATCCACCGAGTCGAAGTCGCGCGCGTTCGCGAGCCGTGCCACCAAATCTGGCAGCCGCTCCGCGCGCCGGTGCGCCTCGACGAGCACATCGAGCAGCTCGCGCCGCACGCCCGAGCTCGGCCCCGCGATCCGCATCGCGCGATCGATCGTCGCGATCGCGTCGTCCATGCGCGCAGCTTCGAGCTGCACCTCCGCGAGCTCGCGCAGCACCGGCGGCAGCACGCGGTTGTCGCCCCGAAGCTCGCCGAGGACCCGCTCGTACTCCGCGATCGCGCGGTCGAAACGACGCCGCGCCACCAGCGCGCGCGCGAGCTCGGTCTTGAGGAACACCGTGCCCGCCGCGCCACCGCCGAGCCGATCGAAGTGCCGCCGCGCACCCTCGTAGTCTTCCGCGTCGAGCGCCAACTCGCCGAGCTCGCGGAGCAGCTCGCCGCGCGCCTCGTCGTCGCGCGTCCGCTCGAGCGCCTCTTCGTAGAGCGCACGCGCCCGCGTCGGATCGCTCTGCCGGAGGAGGGCACCGAGCGCGACGCGCGGTGTCGGATCGGTCGGTCGCAACGTGAGCGCCGACTCGTAGCTCGCGCGCGCCTCGTCCGGTCGACCGAGGTCGATCAGCACGTGCCCGAGCAGGACACGCGCGGCGTACGCCTGCGGATCGCGCTCGACCTCCGCACGCAGCTCGTCGCGTAGACCCTCCAGGCTCCCGTCGCGCTCGCGGTACAGATCCGACATGCGCTGATACGCGAAGCCACGCTTTGGATCGTTCACGAGCACCGAGCGATAGCGCGCGATGAGCACCGCGTTGCGGTCCTCGTCCGGCGAGGTCAGCGGCGCGGGCTCTTCCGTCCCGTTCGTCATCGCCGTCATCGACGCGGTCATCGCGGACGTCATCGACGTGCGCATGGTCGACGTCATCGAGGTCATCGACGTCGTCATGCTCGTCATCGGCGAAGGGTCGCGGGTCAGGCCCCAATCCTGTGCCTGCGCGTGAGGCGAGCCGACGAGCGGCGTCGCGAAGGCCGACACCACGAGCGCGAAGGGGACGAACGAACGCACGCTGCAGAGCGTAGCAGCCCCACGGCGTCGACGAGCGCGGCGCGAGACCGGGCCGCGCGACACGGGGCCGCACGGGGCCGCAGCACGGCGCCGCAGCACGGCGCCGCAGCACGGCGCCGCAGCACGGCGCCGCAGCACGGCGCCGCAGCACGGCGCCGCAGCACGGCGCCGCAGCACGGCGCCGCGCGACACGGGGGGCCGCGCGGCATCCCGACGCCGACGTCAGTCGCGGCGACGCAGGCGCGCGACTACCCCGGCGAGCAAGAGCGCGCCTGCGAGCGGCGAGCCGCTCCCACTCGTCGCGCAGCCGCAGCCGCCGCCGCCCGTCACCCCCGGCGGGCCCGCGTCTTCCGACGGCACGCCGGCGTCCTCTTCCCCGACGCCCGCGTCGACGGGCGGCTCCGGGATCTCGCACTCGAGCGCCTCGTCCGCGCCGCGCTTCTCTCCACCGTTCGAGAGCGGCGAATCGAAGTTGCCCGTGTTGTGGTTGTCGTGGCGCCACTCGGGCCACGTGATCGAACCGTCCGCCGGACCTTCGGTGTCGAACGCGAACAAATAGCCCGCGCGCGACGCCGTCACGACCTCGAGCAACCCGTCGCCGTCGATGTCGCCCATCGCGGGCGTCGCGATGATCCAACCGCCCACGAACTTCGGGAAGCCCGGCGCCTCGCGACCGCAAGCGTCCCACGCGCGCACGTAGTAGCCACCGGATCCGACCACGACCTCCGGATAGCCATCACCGCTCACGTCGGCGGAGGTCGGGTTCATGAAGAAGAGGTAGTCCTCGATGCGACGTGGGAAGCCCGGCAAGAAGTTCCCGCGCCCGTTGCGCTCGTTGCGACGGGTCGTCCACACGCCGACCTGGTGCGCGAACGGCTCGTTCTGCCAACCACCACCGAGGTTCACCGCGAGCTTGAGCCCCGCACCACCCGTGATGAAGTCGGGCACGCCGTCTTGATCGAGATCGCCGAACGAGCCCGTCGCGAACGTGTTGAGCAAAGGACGATCGACGGGATCGACGAGGTCGGTGAGCGGTCCACGATCGACCGAATCGAGACGCACGAGACGCAA
>JALOQC010000135.1 GCA_025453555.1 Myxococcota bacterium
TCGTTGCTCGCGTTCGTCCCCGCGTGGAGCTGGCCGCTCTACATGGGCTTCACGACCTACGTGCTCGCGGTGCCGCTCGCGCTCTGGACGATCGCGGCGCTCGTGAAGCTCACGGATCGCGAGGAGGGCGAGCGCCGTGGACCCTTCGGCGAAGTGGTGATCGCGTCGACGCTGCTCTTCTTCACCCACGCGCTCGCGTATGGCGCCGCGCTCGCGGTCGCGGGCGTGGCGCTCGCGATCTTCCATCACTGGCGACGCTTCCGTCGCTTGCTGCTCGCGCTCGCCGCGCTCGCGCCTTCGCTGCTCGCGCTGAGCTATTGGATGGTGCGCCAGTGGACGGGGTCTGCCGCTGCCCGCAGCGGCGCGCTCACCGCGACCGTGCACGGTCAGAGCGAAGGGGGCATCGAGCCCCATCCGCTGGCGAACAAGCTCCCCGAGCTGCCGACCTGGTTCAACGAAGCGTTTCGCGACGACGCCGACACCACGATCGGCACCTACTGGCTGTACGCGCTCGCGTTCACCTTCGCGATGGGGATCGTCGCGCTCGCGCTCCGCACGCGGCGTGAGCGCCCGAGCTTGCGCGCATTCGCCCGGTCGTTCCCGTGGCGCGCGGTGCTCGTCGCGCTCCTGATCGCGGGGCTCTACTTCGTGGTGCCGATGAGCGCGGGCAACATCTGGGCGCTCTCGCCGCGCATGATCGTGCTCGCCGCGTGTGGAGCGACGCTGCTGGTGCCGCGGCTCTTCGATCGTCCGGTCTTCGACGCGCTCGCGCTCGCCCCCGCGCTCGCGCTCGCGCTCCACGCGGCCTACGTGAACCACGAGAAGCTCGGCAGCGGCGATCGCGACGCGCGCGATCTGAGCGCGGTGCTCGCGCACGCCGAGACCGGCCAGCGACTCTACGGGCTCGTCTACTCCACCGGCGACGACGCGATGTCCGGCGCGGTGCACCTCCACGACGCGGCCTACTACATGGTCGAGCGCGGCGGGCTCACGGGCTTCACCTTCGTGCACGTGCCGACGATTCCCCTGCGGCTTCGGGCGCTCGGCGAGGGGCCGTACCCCGGCCGGCGCGGCGAGTGGGAGCACGATCGTTTTCGCTTCGAGATCTACGGGGACTTCTACGACTACCTCTTGAGCCGCGGCGGCGGCGCGAGCTTGCCCGCGCGCATCGGCGCCCCGATCGGCGCGCTCGAGCTCGTGCACACGCAAGGTGCGTGGGCGCTCTACCGAAACCGCCGCCCGCGCCGCACGCTCGTGCGTTCGTTCGGCGAGACCTTGCACGAGGCGACCGCGCGCATCGTGCGCCGTGAGGGCGGAGGTGAGGGCGCCGAGAGCTGCGCGCCCTGGGACGGACGCGGGCTGCGATGTCCCGGCGGCGACTGGATGAACGTCTCGCCGAGCGAGCAGAGCTTCGGGGGACGCCGCGTGCTCTGCGTGTGGGCGCACCCGCCGGCGAACGGCGACACGCTCGAGCTCACGTACGAGAACGTTCCGTCCGAGGGCGATCGGATCACGGGCTTCGCGGGGGTCGCGGACGGCGGGCAGAGCGCCTCGGGTCCGGACGTGACGCTCGCGCTCTCCGTCGACGGGACGTCGATCGGGCAGGTGCAGGCGGGCTCGACGCGTGGGTGGCGGCTCTTCGATCTCCCGGTGCCGCCGAGCGATCGTCCTCGTCGTGTGATCCTGCGCGTTTCCGCGCCCGACGACGGCGCGCGGCACTTCTGCTTCGGCGCCCAGCTCTTCGCGTCGGAGGCGACCGAGCCGTCGAGCGTCGACACCGATGCGCGCTGAGCTCTCCAGCGTCGGTGTGCTCGGCGTGCTCGGCGTGCTCGGCGTGCTCGGCCCGTCGACGTCGAGAGCGCAGCCGAGCGCGCCGACGACCGCGGTGGGCACGAGCGCGCCGCCGAGCAGGACGGCGAACACCGAAAGCACGACGAGCGCGAGCACGACGCCCAACGTCGCGAGCAGCCTGCCCACGACCACCCTCGCGAGCACGCCGCGCGCGACGCGCTTCGCTCCGCCGATCGAGCCCGAGCGCTTCGTACGCGTGGCGGACGGTCGCTTCGTGATCGGCGACGCGCCGTTCTCGTTCGTGGGCGCGAACGTCGCGGTCACACACTCGGCGCCGCACCGCGCTTCCCTCGAGGCTGCGCTCGACGCGGTCGTCGCGGACGGGGGCACCGTGATCCGCGTGTGGGCTCTGGGGGAGGCGCCGCCCGACGCCCCCGCCTGGCGCCGCGAGTACGCGATGCGCATCGGGCCGGAGGGCTGGGTCGAGGAGAGCTTCGTGCACCTCGACCGCGTGCTCTTCGAGGCGCGACGTCGTGGTCTGCGCGTCGTGGTCGTGCTCGCGAACCGCTGGGGCGACTACGGAGGCTTCTCCGAGCTCGCGCGCTGGGCAGACATGCCGCCGCGCGATCGTGATCTCTCGCCCGCGGAGCTCGAGCGCTTTCTCGCGTGCGAGCGCTGCGACGCGCTCTTCGACGCCCACGTCCGCCGGCTGATCGAGCGCGTCAACACGCGGAGCGGCGTGGCGTACCGCGACGATCCCACCGTGCTCGCGTGGGAGCTGGTCAACGAGGTCACCGCGACCACGGCGGCGGGCGAACGCGCGTTGGTGGCGTGGGTCGAGCGACACGCGCGACGGGTGCGAGAGCTCGCGCCGCGGCAGCTCGTGTCGGCCGGACACCTCGGCTGGCGCACGTTTCGCGATCGCGCGGTTTGGCGCGCGGTGCACGCCTCGCCTTCGATCGACTACGCAGATCTGCATGCCTACCCACGTCGCGATCCGCGTGTGCGTTCGCTGCGCGACCTGCACGCGTGGATCGACGTCCGAGCCGCGGACGCGCGCGCGCTGGGCAAACCGCTCGTGATCGGTGAGCTCGGTTTCGCGCTCTCGGAGCCGGACTCCGCGCGTTGGCTCGACGCGTTCCTGCAGCGCTCACGGCGCGTGGGCGTGGCGGGGGTGCTGCTCTGGATCTACCGCGTGTCGGGCTATCGCGATCCGTACGCCGTGCACTTCGATCGACCCCACGCGCGGGCGATCCGACGCGTGCTGGCGAGGAACGCGCAGGGGTTCTTCTCCGCCCGTCTCACGTCGACGCGAGCTCCGAGCCATCTCCACGATGAGCCGGAGCTCGCGCGCTGTCCTGGTCGGCCGCTGCTCCAGGACGGGTGGACCGACGAGCGCCTCGTGATCGATCCCTCGCGCTTTTCGCTCGCGCGTTTCGAGGCGTGTGGCCTGCACGTCCGCGAAGGAGCGCCCGAAGAAGCGCACCTCTGGGGGGCAGGGGAAGGCTTCGTGGAGTGGCGGATTCGGGTGCGTCGTCGTGCCCGCTACGTGCTCGAAGCGACGCTCTCGACCGAGCTGCCCGGGCTCGGAGGCGGCGCGCCGGAGGACGCGGGCTCGTTGCGGACGCGGGTCGACGGAACCGTGGTGGACGAGCGGACGCTCCTGCCCGACGACGGACGCGGACGCGCCGAGGCGATCCCGCTCGGCGAGCTCGCGCCGGGCGTGCATCGCGTGCGGCTCGAGACCGTGGAGCGCCCGGGTCGTGGGCTCGCGGTGTACGCCCGCGCGCCGATGCTCGTGCGGGTGGAGTGATTCGAGAATCGCGACAGAGCGAGGTCGGATTCGAGAGAGACGTCAGAGTCCGAGACAGAGTCCGGGACAGAGTCCGAGACAGAGTCCGAGACAGAGTCCGAGACGGAGTCCGAGACGGAGTCCGAGACGGAGTCCGTCCGACGACTACAGCGCGTCCGCCATCGCTTCGAGGTGGGCGAGCCAGCTCGGATCGGGGGCGTCGAGCTCGGCGAGGAGCGACGCGAAGTCGGGCGGCGGTGAGGGAGGTGTCTCGGTGCGGCCGAAGATCGAGGACCAGAGGCTGCGCTCGCGACGCGCGGGCGGTGGCGGCGCGCCGGTGGTCGGAAGGGCGCGCGGCGGCGGCGGTGCTTGGCGCGGCGGACCGGCGGGCGCAGCAGGCGGCGGCGCGGCGGCGGGCGGCGGAGCTCCAGGAAGGGAGGGCACCGGGGGAGCGGGACGTGCGGCGCTCGAGGGAGTCGCACGATCTTCCGGCACGTTCGACTTCGCCACCGACGGCCGCACGCTCGCGCGCGTTCGGAACGACTCGAGCTCCAGCTCGCCTTCGAGCTCCTCCCGCATCTTCGCGAGCGCACGCGAGAGCCGCATCCGGATCGTGCCCTCCTTCTGTCCGAAGACCTCCGCGAGCTCGTCGTATTCGAGGCCGTGTCGAAAGCGCAGCATCACGAGCGCGCGCGAGGGCTCGTCGAGCACCTCGAGCGCCCGCACCACGTCGTCCCGTCGTTGCAGGAGCTCCGGTCCGAGCGGAGCGCCATCGTCGGGGTGCAGCTCCACGAGCTCGACGTCGGGCGCGATCGCGTAGGGCGCCCGCTTCACGCGGCGCAGGTGGTCGAGGCAGCGATGGCGCGCGATCGCGAGCAACCACGTGCGCGGCGAGCTCTCGAGCCGCAGCCCCGAGAGCCCGCCGAACGCGCTCGCGAAGGTGTCTTGCGCGAGATCCTCCGCGGTCGTCGCGTCGCGCACGATCGCGCGGCAGAGCGAGAGCACGTCGCCCGCGTGCGCGCGCACCAGCCACGTCGCGGCCGCGCGATGATCGCCGCGGCCGAGGGCGTCGTGGAACGAGGCCGCGTCGAGCACGAAGGGCAGTAGACGAACGAGCCGCGGATTTGTCACCGACGATTTTGAGAGTCGTCGAATTGCTCAATCGAAACGAGGCCTTGAAAGCATCGTTCTTCGGCTCCGTGACGGGCCGCGCGCCCGGGCGCCTTCCTCTGCGAGGCGACGATCCCGCAAGTCGCGGGAGCCTCGAGAGGAGCCCACCATGACCTTCACGCTCACCCACGACGCCCTCCACCTCGGCGACGTCACGATCCGCTTCCAGCGCACCCTGCGCATCCCCGACGACGGCAAGCGTTACCCGCTCCCGCCCGGCCTCGGTGCCTTCCCGCTTCGTCGCGTCGACGACTACGCCTCGCGCGTGCCCGACGCGTGGCGCGAGCGCGGCGGCGTGATGTTGCCGATGTACCAGCGCGAGGCGATGTGGCTGCACCTGACCGCACCGCACTGGAAGCCGCACGCGCTCAAGGTCGGGGTCGGGAAGGTCTGCGCGATCACCGGCGAGCGTTGGAGCGAAGAGCTGCACTCGCTCCCGTCGCGCGGGGTCTTTCGTGGCGACGCGCCGAAGCAGGACTACGTCGTCTTCCCGCCGCAGCCCTGGCTCGACGGCATCTGCACCGGCACGGGCACGATTCGACAGTTCGTCGCGATGCCGCTCGGCCTCGGCTACACGGTCGAAGGCCAGGTCACGGGCGAAGAGCGCTTCGGAGGCTTGCAGCTCAAGGTGGTCCCGCCGAAGCCCGGACGCTTCGCGCCGCCACCCCCGACGCCACGTCGCGCCGAATGGGACGGCGAGCTCTCCAAGATGTCGTCGGCCGCGCCGCCTCCGCCCGCGTGCGCGGCGCCTAGCGGGATGCCCGGCGCGCCGATGGCATCGCGCGCCCGCAAGACGACCGCGATGGGCCTCGCCGCGGGCGGGCAGATGAAGCAGAAGATCTATCCGGATCCGCACGGCATCGAGACATGGGATCTCGACGCTTCGACGCGTGTCTTCGTGCACATCGTCAGCTCGGATCAATGGCAGGACATCACGGGCGAGGCGCCGCCGCCTTCGCCAGTGAGCGCGCACACCTACGCCGAGCACGGGCTGCCCTGGTTCGAGCTCTACGACGAGCACGCGCCGACGGTGGCGCCGAGCGCGACCCTCGCGGGCGTGAAGAGCGTCGCGGCGATCGACGCGCAGAAGAGCACGCACCCGCTGCAGGACGACTCGAGCGTCGACGCGCCCTTCGTGCAGAAGCTCTGGTCGGCGCTGGTCGGCGACAAGGTGCGGGACGGGAAGTGGTGATCGCATCCCCGGCCGAACGCAGGGCGGGTGAGGCCCACGAGCCACGCTCGTTCGCGCGGAGCCGGATCTCGACCTGCAGCAGGATCCGCTCGGCGTTCGGTTGGCGATGGGACTTCTGCTCTTGGTCCTGCTCCCGCTCTTCTTGCTCACCTTCCTCGCTTCGCTCGCGCTCGCGATCGTGCTGCTCCCGCTGGCGATGCCGTATGCGTTCGTCCGTGGTCGACCGCGAGGTGCGCTCCCGCACGAGGCGCGCCGCTCTCCGTCGCATCGCGGAGAGCGGCGCGATATCCCTCCGGCATGAACACCGACGCGATCCGCTCCTACGTGGAGCAGCGCTGGGACGAGTCGATCGTCCCCGAGCTCGAGGCCTACATCCGCATCCCCGCGCTCAGCCCGCACTTCGACCCGAAGTGGCAAGAGAACGGGCAGCTCGACGCCGCGGTCGAGCACGCGCGGCGCTGGTGTGCGGAGCGACCGATCGCGGGACTCGAGGTCGAGGTCGTCCGTCTGCCCGGGCGCACGCCGGTGCTCTTCATGGAGATCCCGGCCGCGAACGGCGGGCGCGACGACCGCACCGTCTTGCTCTACGGCCACCTCGACAAGCAGCCCGAGATGAGCGGCTGGGACGAGGGGAAGGGCCCGTGGATCCCCGTGCGCGTGGGCGACAAGCTCTACGGTCGCGGCGGCGCGGACGACGGCTACGCGGCCTACGCGTCGCTCACCGCGATCGAGGCCCTACAGAAGCAGAAGCTCCCGCACGATCGTTGCGTCGTGCTCATCGAGGCCTGCGAAGAGAGCGGCTCGTTCGATCTGCCGCCGTACCTCGATCACCTCGAAGCGCGCATCGGCTCGCCCGAGCTCGTGATCTGCCTCGACAGCGGCTGCGGCAACTACGACCAGCTCTGGAGCACCACCTCGCTGCGCGGTCTCGTCGGCGGCGTGCTCACGGTGGACGTGATGGAGCCGACGCAGGACGGCGGCGTCTCCGGCGTGCACAGCGGCGACGCGAGCGGCGTCGTGCCCTCGACCACGCGCATCCTCCGCAAGCTGCTCGAGCGCATCGAGGACACCGCGACGGGCGAGATCCTGATCGCGGCGTGCAAGACCGAGATCCCGGCGCAGCGCGCGGAACAAGCGAAAGCGGCCGCCGCGATCCTCGGCGACGCGGTCACCCACAAGTTCCCGCTCTTGCCCGGCACCGAGCCGGTCGCGCGCGGCGCACAGGCGATCCTCAACCGCACGTGGCGGCCCTTCTTGGAGATCGTCGGCGTCGGTCACGTGCCGGGGCTCTCGGGCGGCAACGTCCTGCGCAGCCGCAGCGCGTTCAAGCTCTCGCTCCGCATCCCGCCGCGCGTCGACGGCGAGGCGGCGTCGCGTGCGCTCAAGGACGTGCTCGAGAGCGATCCGCCGTACGGCGCGAAGGTGAAGTTCGAGGCCGAGCAGGCCGCGAGCGGTTGGGACGCGCCGCCGCTCGCGCCGTGGCTCGAGCAGAGCCTCGCGAACGCGAGCCGCACCTTCTTCGGCGCCGACGCGGCCTACATGGGCGAGGGTGGCACCATCCCGTTCATGGGAATGCTGGGCGCGAAGTTCCCGAAGGCGCAGTTCTGCATCACCGGCGTGCTCGGCCCCGCGAGCAACGCGCACGGGCCCAACGAGTTCCTCCACGTGCCGTGCGCGAAGAAGCTCACCGCGTGCATGGCGAGCGTGCTCTCGGACTTCGCGACGCTCTGAACGCGTGGTGCTCCGCGTGCATGGATTCGATCCATGCACGCGGACTCGGGGGCGAGAACGCGCCACGACCGCCCGCGCTCGAAGCTGGCGGACACCGCTCAGAAGGGCACGCCGAAGTGCGCGTAGATCTGTGGGCCGCCCGCTTCCACGAAGCCGTAGCCGAAGCCGACGCGCAGGGTGAACGGCAACAGGTAGCCGAGGGTGAAGTCGAGGAAGAGCTCCGCGCCCGCGCCGACGAGGGTGCGCGAGACGTCGGGGCGACCGTTCCACGCGTCGCCGACGTCGACGTACACGAGGCCGTAGGCGCGGTTCAGGTAGACGGGCACGGTGGAGTAGCCGCGCATGATGCGGCCGAGCGGGAAGCGGTACTCGAGCTGCGCGAGCTGGAAGCGCGTGCCGGTGCGCACGAAGGGCGCGTAGCCGCGCAGCGCGACGCCGCCGAGCGTGATCTGATCGATCAGCGCGTCGACGATCGAGACGCTCGGGAAGCCACCCACGCCGAACACGCCGCGTCGTCCGAGGTCGCCGCCGCTCATGCCCGCGCCGTAGCGGAAGGCCAGCACGTGATGCGGCGCGAGCGTGACGTAGCGGGCCCACGATCCGGTGAGCGTCGCGACGCGGTAACGACTTCCGATCGCGGGGTGCGCGGCGGAGACGCTCAGCCCGAAGTTGCGCCCCGCGCTCGCGAACATGTCGTAGGTGCGGCGGCGCACGTCGCTGTAGCCCCAGCCGAGCCGAAACGTCGCGAGGCGACCGGTCTCTGGCAACTGCGGGGGCGCGGTCGAAGGATCGAGCTCGCCGCCGAAGGGGCGCGCGGCGCTCAGGTGCGAGAGCGAGTAGCTGGCGCTGATCGACTCGCTGTGGAGCATGCGCGACATGCCGTACGAGATCGCGGCTTCCGCGCCGACGGCGCGCTCGTGCCACACACGATCCTCGCCGCCGACGCGCAACCCGCCGCGCGGCGCCACGGTGTGGAACGCGCGCAGCGAGATCGGCGCCGGCGATCGTTGGAAGCGCCACGAGACGTCGGCGTTCACGTAGCCCTCCGCGAGGCTCACGCCGACGCGCGCGCTGTACGCGTGCAGGTTCACGACGTCGTTGCTCGCGACGGTGATGCCGAGCTGTTGCCCGAAACCGTCCGGCGTGACGTCGAGCAGGTAGTTGCGCGGGTAGAGGGTTTCCCACGCGCGGTAGCGACGCGAGTGCAGCGCGAGCTCGCCCGCCTCGCTCGGCGGCGGCCGATCGTCGACGTAGGGCGTGGCGTCTCGGAAGCGCGCGGGATCGAGCTCGAGGGTCCAGAGATCGAAGCCGCGGCTCGTGTAGCCGAGGTAGACGAGGCGCCGGCCATCCGGCGACACGTCGGGTGACCACGCGCCGCCGAGCACGTTCGTGACCTGCAGCTCGCGTCCGCTCGCGAGCTCGATCGCGTAGAGGTTCGCGACGCCGCTGCGATCGCTGCTGAAGAAGAGCCAGCGTCCGTCAGGGGAGAACGCGGGGCTCGTGTCCATCGCGCGATCGTTCGTCAGGCGCGTGGTGTCGCCCGTCTCCGCGTCGACGAGCGCGATGTCGCGGAACCCTCCGGGCGACCAGACGCTCACCGCGATCGTGCGACCGTCGGGGGACCAGCGCGGCGTGAAGACCTGCTCGTAGCGACGGCTGCGGCGCAGCACGCGCGCCGTGCCTTCCACGTCCGCGAGATCCGCGATCATCAGGTGGGTGGTGCCGGCGCCGTTCTGCGTGAACGCGAGGCGGCGACCGTCGGGCGCGAGCTCGGGCTGCTGCGCGCGGCGCCCGTTCGTCAGGCGCGTGATCTCGCCGGTCGGCAGATCGAGTCGGTGCAGGTCGTTGAAGAAGTAGATGTCGCGGTGCGCGTCGATCGCGTCGTAGAGAAGCGCGCGGCCGCCTTCGATCACGTCCACGTACGACTCGCCGAGCGTGCGCACGAGATCGACCGGCGCGCGGCCGTCGAGGAAGACGCGGCGCAGGCCCGGATCGCGATGCCCGTCCGCGACGGAGTAGACGACGCTTCCGTCGGGTAAAAAGCGTGGGCTGCGGCAGGTCTCGCCGTGAAACGTCAGGCGCGATCCTTCGACGCGACCCTCGGATTCCACGCGCGCGCGCAGCGCCTCGGCCTCTTCGCGCACGTCGCGTTGCCAGTCCGCGAAGAGCTCGTCGAAGGTGCGCCCGGTGACGCGTCGCGCGGTGCGGTGCAGCGCGTAGGGGATGAGCCGCCGGCCGTACTCGTGGCTGATCGCGGTGAGCGCCTCGCGTCCGTGCTGCTCCGCGATCCAATCGACGAAGTACGAGCCGTAGAGGTACCAGGTGTTGCCGCGCGGCCAGCGATCGACGTCGGTCGAGAGCTGATCGAGGCTCAGCATCCGATCTTCGAGCGCGTCCATGCGCAGGTAGGCCGCGAAGAGCGTCGAGCGGAGGCGACCGCCCGCGCTCTCGCGCGACTCTTCGTGCGTCGCGAGGCCCTCGATGAACCAGCGCGGCTGCACGAGGTTCGGCGCGAAGGTCTTGCCGAGGATCCGATTGAGGAAGCGCGGCAGCCCGCTCGTCGTGTCGAGGTGCAGCACGTGCGTGTGCTCGTGCGTGACCAAGAGGTGGAACCAGTCGTCGTAGTCGCCGAGCGGTCCGATGTCCTCCGGGGCCGCAGCGAAGAGCGCCATCTGCGCGTAGGGCAGCGAGGTCGCGGAGCCGTTGGCGGAGTCGCTGTCGTCGGTGAGCGCGACGTGGACGCGTTCGCGCGGCTCGTGATCGAGCACGTCGGAGAGCCGCGCGTGCGCGCGCTCGGCCACGAACGCGATGCGGCGCGCGAGGTGTCCGAGCGGCTCGGGGTAGTGCACGGCGAAGTGCTCGGTCTCGACGGTGCGCCACGGAACGCGCCGATCGCGTGGGGTCTGCGCTTGCGCCGACGACGCGAGGCACGCGACGAACGACGCGAGCATCAGCGATCGAGCGAGCGCGCGCGACGTCACGGGGACCTAGTTAGCAAAGCCGGCGGAGGAGGGGGAGGGCTCGGGCGCGAGGGCGCGCAAATCTCGCGCTTCGGGGTCGGACGGCTAGTCTTTCAATTCCGCGCAGATGCAACACGTGCCAGGCGATCCCCAACCTTGACCTTTCGTCCCGCTTCTCACTAGCCTACGGACACTCCGACGCAGGTCGCCGCCGCCGCATGGAACCGCCGATTCCCAAGATCACGCCGCCGCCGAACCGGCCCGCCCGTTCGTTCGCGTTGCGGTTCATCTCCGGCAAGTACCAGGGCGGCGAGTTTCCGCTCCCGGAGGAAGGCGAGATCGTCATCGGGCGGTCGAGCGAGCTCGACATGGTCCTCGTGGAGGACATGGTCTCGCGCCGTCACGCGAAGATCACCGTCACGGGCGGGCAGATCTTCATTCAAGATCTCGGCTCGACGAACGGCAGCTTCGTCAACGGCGAGAAGATCAAGCGCGCGCGCCTGAACGAGGGCGACCGCATCCTGATCGGCACGAGCATCATCAAGGTCATCGCGACCGAGGGACCGGCGTCGCTCCGCGAAGCCAAGGCACACCTCGAGGACGTTGCGGCCGGCAAGCGCACCTCGCAGGTGCGCACGATGACGGGCTCGATCGCGGAGGTGCCGCTTCCGGACCTGCTGCAGCTCTTCGCGGCGAGCAAGAAGAGCGGGACACTGGTGATCCGCACCGACCACGAGGTGGGCAAGATCCACCTCGACAAGGGCAAGGTCATCTACGCGGTCATCAACGACAATTACGACGTCGCGCCGGTGAAGAGTTTCTACCGGATCATCACCTGGCAGACCGGCACCTTCGACATGGAGCAGCCGGAGGATCGCGAGTTCCTCGAGCCGATCGAGATGAGCACCGAAGGTCTGCTCATGGAGGCGATGCGGCAGCTCGACGAAGTGCGTCGCCTCGGCCCCGACATGCCGCCGCTCGCGTCGCAGATCTCGATGGCGACGCCGCTGATTCCGCCGCTTCGTGATCTCGCGCCCGACGAGCTCGACGTGCTGCAGCTCGCGCACAACTACGGCCACGTCGAGACGGTGCTCAACAAGAGCCTCGCGAGCGATCTCGAGACGAGCAACATCCTCGTGAAGCTCGTGAAGAGCGGGTACTTGAAGATCGATTGAAGGATCTTCTCGTCGCGCGCGATCTCCAGGCGCACGACGACCGCACCAGGCCCCGATCACGACCCGAGGTGCGCGTGGCGCGACCCGACGTTCACCGCGTCGCCGGCGCTCAGCTTCGTCGACGCACGTAGGCCTTGAGCCCCTCGCGGGCGACCTCGAGGCTCGCGATCAGCTTCTCGGCCGCGCGCTTGCGCTCCACGTCGCGATGGCGCTCGGGGTGGTACTTGCGGACGAGGCGCTCGTAGGCGGCGTCGATGTCTTCGAGTCGCGCACCCGGGGCGAGCTCGAGGTTCGCGTACCACTGGAGCACCTGCGCTGCCTCGCGCTCGTCGAGCCAACCCGGGGGGCTCGGCTTCTTCGGCGCGCCCGGGGTCTCACCGCGCGCGCGCGCCTTTCGTCGTCGCAGGGCTTCTTCCTGAAGCTCCGCGTCGCTCATGCGGCGGAGCACCTTCGGATCGAGGGAACGCGGCACGTCAGTCTTCTTCGCGAGGGTCGGTCTTCGTCGCGGGGCGTGTCGTGAGCAGGCGCGCGATCAGGTGCTGGCTGTACTGGCTCAGCTCGGTGAACACCACGCCCATCCCGGGCGGATCCTTCTGCACGCGCACCACTTCGCCCACGCCTTCGATCGTCTCGATCTCGTCCATCACCACCGTGAACTTCAGGTCGACCCGCGTTCCGAGCGGCAGGAGCTGCTTGCTGCGCACGAAGGCGCCCGAGCGCGAGATGTTCGTCACGTACTCGTGGATGAAGGCGTCGAACGACTCGAACTCCTTGTTGATGGTGACGCGCTTGTCGGTCCGGTGGTCCGGCGCGGATTCGTCCTCGTCGCTCATGCCGAGGGGCATCCTACCACCCGTGGCGCGGAACGGAACTGCGGTGTTCCTGGTCGGCTTCGCCGACTTCGCGACCGGGTCGGCGGGGTCAGCCGCCGACTTCGCGACCGGGTCGGCGGGGTCAGCCACCGACTTCCACTCCGGGTCGGCGGGGTCAGCCGCCGACTTCTCCACCGGGTCGGCGGGGTCATCCGCCGACTTCACGACCGAGTCGGCGGGGTCGGACTGGACGTGCGGCGTGGGCTGCTATGCTCCGCCGCTCGCCCTGCGGGCCGCGACCTCGCGTCGCGTCGCGCACCGTCGTGGCTCGCGTCGTGGAAGGGAATCTCTTCTCGTCCCACGCGTCCCTTCGGGGCGATTTTCGCGAGTGACCAGAGGTCACCGCCGGTGAGCGAACCAAGAGCGATTGGGCGATGCGATGAGCGAAGCGAAGGACGCCGACGAGCGCGCGACGGAAGACGCGAAGGCCGAGGACACGAAGACCGACGCGTCGAGCGAGCGACGGATGCCGAAGAAGCGCGGCAAGAGCGAGCCGGGGGTCGAAGCCAGTCGCGCGAAGTCGAGCGATTCGAAGTCGAGCGGCTCGAAGGCCAAGAGCAGCCGTCCAGCGTCGAAGGATGCGGCGAAAGACGACGCGGCCAGCGAGCCACGTTGGCTCTGCGTGCATTGCGGGCATCGCTTCGCGGCGGCGAAGGAGCCGGATCGTTGTCCGTCCTGCATGCGCAAAGGCGGTCTGGAGGCCATCGCAGCGAACGAGACCGCGAAGCGTCCCGCGTGGATCGCGCCGGTCGCCGTGGTCGCGCTGGTGGCGGTGGTCGGCGGCGGCTACGCGCTCTGGGCGAAGTCGACGCCGGATCCCGTGAGCGGTGAGGTCCCGCTCGCGCCGCTCGAGCTTTCGGAGCTCCGTGGGCACCTCGCGGCGCAGAACGCCGACGGAGAGCACGCGCGCCTCTTCGAGGTGGACGACGCCGTGGAGGCGCTGGCCGAGCACGCGACGGGCGGCTCCCCGAAGGCCAAGGCGGAGGCGCTGGTCGAGCACGTGCGTGCGCGCGCGAGCGCGGGGGCGTTCGAGCCGTGGTCGCTCGACACGCCGCGCGAGAGCCCGATCGAGGGGGCGCCTGGCGTGGCGGCGATGCTCGCGGAGACCGAGCGCGCGCACTTGTATCCGCTGGAGGTCGCGATCGTGAGCGTCGCGGCGCTCCGAGAGGCGGGCGTCGACGCGATGGTCGCGGAGGTCTGGGGCTATCCGGGCGATCGCCGCCCGCCCGATCCGAGCGGACGGCTCGGTTACTTCGGGGTCGCGGTCTGGGACGGTGACCTCGAGGGCGACCCCAGCACGATCCTCGATCCCTACCTCGGCCGCGCGACGGAGCCCGAAGAAGGTCGCTTCCGCGTGCTCGACGACGTGAAGGTCGTGGCGGCGTTCCTGGGCGCGCAAGCGCTCCACGCGCTGGTGCACGAGAACGATTCGACGGCCGCGCTCTCGAAGGTGCAGCGCGCGATCCGACTCGACGGTCG
>JALOQC010000136.1 GCA_025453555.1 Myxococcota bacterium
GCCGTGGGCCACGCACCGCCGGTGCCCGCGTCCTCCCGCGAGCCTTCTCCCTCCCCCACGCCGTAGAGCGGATCGAGCGCGCGCGCATACGCGTGCACCTGCGGAGGTGCGTCGTCGGGGACGTGCCCCAGCACGAGACGCACGCGATCGACGAGAGCAATCGTGTGAGGCGTCGTCGCCCGCGTCTCGAACGGGGCGCGCGCGTCCTGCGGTGCGACTTCGAGCGCGTCCGCAGGCGCGACCTCGAGCGCGAGCGCATCGATCGCGGCGCGCCCCGCGCGATCGGCACGCGCGAAGCTCGCGAGCTCCTCCGAGGGTAGCTCGAGCTTGGTCAGCGGCGCGCCGAGCACCTCGAGGAACCGCCGCCGCGCCGCGCTCGAGAGCACGCAGAAGCCCGCCCGCAGCGAGGGCAGACGCGTGACGAAGCGTGGGTCCCCCTCGGAGCGCCCACCGTCGGCGAGCAACGCGCCGCGGATCACCCGTGCACGAAAGCGCGCCGCGTCCACGTCGTCGTCGAGGCCGTGCTCGAACCACGACGCGAAGGTCGCGAAGAAGTCGGCGGCTGACCCCGCCGACTCGGGCAAGAAGTCGGCGGCTGACCCCGCCGACTCGGGCAAGAAGTCGGCGGCTGACCCCGCCGACTCGGGCCGCCGACTCGGTCGAGAACGGCGCCGCGTCGTTCGTCACGAGCGCGCGCGACGCGTGCCCCGCGCCCTGCATCGTGGGGCTGCCTTCCCGCACGAACCGATCGAGCGCGTGACGCAGCGCCAGCGAATCGTGTGTGTCGAGGAGGGTCAGGAGCTCCGCGAGCGCGCGCACGTCCTCGTCCTTCTCGCTGCCCACGATGCCTTCGAGCGCGCCGAGCGCCGCGCGCACGAGCTCCTCGCGCACCTCGACGAGCGACGAGGTCCTCGAGGCGTTCGCATCGAACGTCGCGACTTGCCCCGCCTGAACGCGCGCGAAGAGCGCGAGGGCTTCGTAGAGCTCGGCGAGGCTCGCGGAGGTGACGAAGAGCTCGTGCCGTCGTGAAAGCAGCTCGTCGAAGAGCGCGCGGAGGTCCGCCGCCAGCGTCGAGTGCACGAGCGCGAGCCAACCCGCCGCGACCTGCGTGTCCTCCTCCACCAGCCGCCTGAGCGCGCGCCGCAGACACCCCTCGGCGGCCGCCTTCGGAGTCGCACCGAACATCGCGACGAGCTCGAGCCGCGCCGCGCACTCGGGCGAGAACCGCAGCCGCACGCGTGTCGTGAGCGTCTCCACTGCGCCGCGCACGCCCGGTTGGTCGCCGCCCCGCAGCTCCGCATACGGCACGTCGCAGGCCGCGAGCCGCCCGAGGAAGACCGCGCGCCGCCGATCGAGCGCAGACCGTCGCGGGTCGAGCGTGAAGTCTTTCCCGCGCGTCTCTTCCGGGCCCGGCAAGCCGAGCTCGCGCAGCTCCGCCTCCGTCGCGATCGAGAGCCCCGTCCGCGGCGCACCGTGCGGCAGCGCGCCACGTCGATGCCCGATGAGCACGTCCGCGAGCGCACGCGCGATCACACGACCGCGTCCTTCGTGCTCCCCCTGCGCCATCGTGGTGGTGATCGCTTCGAGCAGCTCCCGTCGCCCCGGTCCCTGCAGCCCACGCAACGCCGCGAGATCGATCGCGAGCCGCGAGGCTTCGCGCACGTCCGCGAACGACGCGACGTGACCACGCTCGCGCAACACCCGCGCGATCTCGACGAGCAACGTCGGCAGCACCGAGTCGAGGCCCTCGCCCACCGAGAAACGCTCCACCGCGTGTTGCGCGAGCGCGGGATCGAGGATGCCGGCGGGGTAGCCCGAGCGCGCGTCGAAGAGCTCGAAGTCGTAGGGCACGAGCGCGCCGATCAGAGGCCGCGCGCCGTTAGCCTCGTGCGCGTCGTGCGCGTCGTGCGCGTCGTGCGCACCGTTCGTGTCGTCGCACTTCGCCGCGCGCGTCTCGAGCTCGAGCAGCGGCACGTCCGAGGTCGGCGCGTCCTCGATCACCGGCGTCTCCAGGAGCGCGTTCGCATGGAACGCGCCGACGATCGCGCACACCCGCGCGTCAGGCGCCGCGAGCGCACGCCGCACGCATGCGCGCATGTAACCCTCGCGCGCCGAGTCCTCCTGCGAGATGCCGCCGCCATGCAGCGTATCCGCCCGCAGGAGCCAACCGAACGCGAGCGCGGCCCGACGCAGCGACTCGGGTGACGCGGGCGCACGCGACTCGATCAGCGCGTCCCAGAGATCGTCGTCGCCGCGTGCAAGCCGCGCGATCAAGCGCCCCGAACGCGGGGCCTCCGCGTCGTCGAGCTCACGTGCTCCGACCGGACGATCGATGGCCTCCACCGGCACGTCGTGCGCGTACGCCCATCGGATCGCGACGAGCTCGGGCGAGAAGTCCGCGAAGGGAACGAAGACGACTCCGTCTCCGCTCGCGGCGGAGAGCGCGACCGGCGCGCGCAGATCCGACGCACCGAGCCAGCGCAGCCACGGGCCGAGATCCGCGGGCAGCTCGATCAAGATCCGCGTCGGAGCGAACGCCTCGAGCAAGCTCGGCATCACCGCCGCGAGCGCAGCCGAGTGATGGCGCACGCCGATCAGATACGGCGCCCGCGAGCTCGTCAGCGCTTCGGGCGCCGCGTGCGGATCGAGCGCCGCGAGCGCCGTCGCGACCTCCGTCGCGTGCGCGGGCCCGTCGCGCGTTTCGTCATCCGTCGTCACGTCTCGAGCAGACCGCGCAGCTCGTAGAGCGTCCGCCACACGCGCTGCTCGGCGTCGGCGCGCCTCTTCACCACGCCATCCCAGTACGCGAGCAGACGCGCCTGATCCTTCGGATCGTCTTTGGTCACCACCCCCGCGAGGTAACCCGGCACGAGGCGCAGCAGCTCGCGATCGCTCGGCAAGAACGCCGCCGCGAGCCCGAGCGACGACGCCACGCCGACCGCCTCCGCGGTGCTCAGGATCGCGCTCGGCTTGTCGACCGCGAAGCCCTCCTCCGTACGTCCGAGCCGCAGATCACGGAACACCGTGACGATCGCTTCGATCACCGCATCGTCCACTTCGAGCGGCGCCTCCGCGCGCTCCAGCACGCGCAACGTGCGCGCCTTCACGAGCGCGATCTCGTCCTTCGCGTCCGCGATGGGCGGCACGAGCTCGAAGTTGAAACGACGTTTGAGCGCCGCGCTCATCTCCGAGACCCCACGGTCGCGCAGGTTCGCGGTGGCGATGACGTTGAAGCCTTCCGCGGCATGCTCGACGTGCGGCGACTCCCCGAGCTCGTTTCGGCCGGAGAGCTCCGGCACCATCAAGCGCCGATCGCTCAGGATCGACACCAGCGCGTCCTGCACCTCCGGCAGACACCGCGTGATCTCCTCGACGCGCGCGAGCGATCCGGAGCGCATCGCCGTCAGCACCGGCGACGGCACGATCGCCTCCGCCGACGGTCCCTTCGCGAGCAAGAGCGCGTAGTTCCACCCGTAGCGAAGCTGATCTTCGGTGGTCCCGGCGGTGCCCTGCACCGTGAGCGCGGACGTGCCGCTGATCGCCGCCGCGAGCAGCTCCGAGAGCATCGACTTCGCCGTCCCCGGCTCCCCCACGAGCAGGAGCCCGCGCTCGCCCACCAGCGTCACCACGCAGCGCTCGACGAGCGCGCGATCGCCCACGAACTTCGGCTCGATCACCCGCGCCTTCGCCTTCGATCCCTTCGGCGGTCGCAGCGCCTCGCCGCCCGAACCGACGAGGAACGTGACCACCGCACGCGCGGTCATCCGGAATCCCTTCGGACGACGTCCGGAGTCCCAGCTCTCCAAGAAACGCAGCTCGTCCTCGTAGAGGACCTCGGGCGGCGGCGCCTGCATCACTTCCCCTTCTTCGTCGCCTTCTTCGGCTTCTTCTCCACGTCCTCGAAGCCCGGCCGATCCCCGCTCTTCCAGCGCGCCCACGCCCGCGCGTACGCCTCGTGCGGCGCCACCGTGAGCATCGGCTCGTCGAACGCGATCGAGCCGAAGAGCCCGAGCTTGTAGCCCTCCATCGCGACCCCGTGGAGCTTGTCCCACGTGCCGGGCAAGAACACCGCGCGACCCGAACGCTCGCGCTTGCCTTCGATCACCCACTTCTTCTTCGACAGCTCCGTCGCCGCCTTCTCGTAGCGCGCGGAGCTCCAGCCCGTGACCTGCGTGACCAGCTTCTTGGTCGGGCTCGGCAACGCGAGCATCTGCAAGTAGAGCGCCGCCGCGTCCTCGCCGACGCCGAGCGCTTCGCTCGCCTCCGCGACCAGCTTCGGCACCGACGCGCTCGGATCGAGCTCGTACGCCCCCGCCGCGACGGGCGTCTTCCGAACACGCGCCACGAGCGCCTCGCACTCCGCCGACATCAGGAAGTACGCGCGCTTCGCGACGTCCGACGCATACGAACCTCCGTCGTCGTCGTCGTCGTCGTCGTCGTCGACGCGCAGGAACGGCAGCACCTCGTCACCGTTCGAGCGAAGCCGCGCGCTCCGCACGCTCAGCGTGACCTCGTACTCCTCGTCGCGCGCCACGATCGTCCCCGTGTCGCGCCCCGCGTACTTCTCTTTCCCGTCGCGAATCTCGATCGTCTTGCCGCCGATCCGATCGAGGAAAGCCGCGCGCTTCTTCGCGGATTCCTCCCACATCGTCGCGAGATCGAGCAGCAGCTCCGGACGTTCGAGGTTCGCGCGCACACGGTCGTAGAGCACCGGGAGCTTCGCACGCACCTCGTCGCCCACGGGGAGCTGCGCGCTCAACGACGCCACGAGCCACGCGGTCGCCTGCACCACCTCTTCGCCGAACGCCTTCTCGTCGCTCCCGAGGTTCTTGCCCGGGTCGAGCTTCGGCGGCTTCAGCCACGGGTTGTCGTCGTCGCCCGCGGTCACGAGCATGGTCAGCGCCTTGCGCGCGTCGAGCCCGAGGTCGTTCGCCTTCTCGAGCGACGCGAGCAGATCCTCGCGCAGCGCCACGCTCTTGCCGAAGAGCCGGCGCGCCACCGCCACCAGCGCCTGCGCGACTCCCTCCGGCACATCCGCTGGAGCCCAATACCCGCTCGCGCTCGGCACCGCGGCGACCGACGCCACGAGCTCGAAGCGCTCGCCCTCTTCGAGGTCCCGCAGCCGCTCCTTCGCGCGCGCCGCGTCACCCACCTTGAGGCCGAGCTCCGTGCGCAGCTCCTTGCCGAGGAAGTCGTGCTCCCAGGTGTCGAAGCGCGGGAACGCACGCAGCACGAGCGTCGCCTCCGCCGCGTTCAACGTCGTCTGCTCCGTCACCCGCGCGACCGCCGCCGGCTCGTGCGCAGCCACCCCGCGCGCGTCGAGCTCGCGCCAAAACGCCTCCACGAACGCAGTGTCGTCGCCGACCGTGTACGTACGCTGCGACGTGATCGTCGCGTCCTTCGGCACCGCGAGATTCGCGCCCGGCACCAGCACCACGACCTTCTGCTTCGGCTCGTCCTCGTCGAAGTCCTCCATCCGCACGAACCAGCGCGCGTCGCCCACGCTCGCGATCCACGCCTCGCGATCCTTCGGTCGCTCCAGCAACGGCGACTTCGTCTTCACCTCGAGCTCCGCGAACGTCACCGTGAGCCCGAAGATCCCGCTCGCACGGAGCTCGTCGGTGAACCTCCGCAAGCTCGCGCGCGTGCCTTCGTCGCTCGTGCGCGACGCGACGAAACACGCGAGCTTCGCGAGCCGATCCGCCACGCGCTCCCACGCCACCGCCGATTGGCTCAGCTTGGGCGTCGTGCCCTCGCGGAACGCCGCGACCACGCGCGCCATGTCCACCGTGCACGAGCCGTCGCTCCAGCCCGCCGTCGGCAGCGACGGAATCGCCTGCCGCAGCGTGGCATCGTCGACGCCGCCGCCGCCCGCGCCGCGGTCTTGCAGCCGCTCCAGCGCCGCCGCCTTCTGCGCCGCGATCTTCACCACGCGCGCCGCCGCGCGACGCACGTGCTCGTCCTTCACCTTCGGCAGCAGCGTCGTCACCGCCTCGAGCGCGGCGTCGATCGCGTCGTCGTCCTCCGGGTCGTCCGCGCGCGCGGCCTCGAGCAGCGCACGCGCCTTCGCCTCGTCGACCACGCGCAGCGCGCGGCTCGACGCGAGGTCGCGCGGCCGCACGTAATGCAACCACTCCACGCGCGGAAGGAGCCGGAACACCGAGGCTTCCCAGCCTCCGTCGCCGAACGTGCCGCTCGGCTGCTCGTCGCCTGCGACGTGCAACGCGATCGAGTCGCTCTCGCTGCGCGACCACGCGCTCGAGCACTCGATGCCGCGCAGAGCCTCATCGCCCGGCCAGTCCATCAAGAGCTCGACGTCGTGCGCGCTCCAACGCTTGCCGTCGATCCGCACCAGCTCGTGCTCGAGCTCGCCACGACGCGGCCCGTCGTCTCGATGACGGCGGTAGTGCCCCACGAGCCCATCCGCCCACCCGAGCAGCGATCCCTTCGCTTTCGGCAGCGGCGAAACGAACACCTCCGTGAGCCGAAGTCCGTCGTCCTTCTCGGACACCTCGCGCACGATGCGAGGTCTTGCCCGTCTTCGGATCGAGCTCACGCAACACGAACTTGTCCCAACGGTTCCCGCGCCCCGACCAGAACGTCGTCCCGTCGCTCACGTGCTCGTCGGTCTCGATCTTCTTCGGGGTGTCGCCCGCGTGCAGCGCCGGCCCGTGTCCGAGCGTGACCCCGCCACCGGGGATCGGCGTCGCCTCGATCACCCCTCGCACGTAGCTGTGCTCGAGCGCGAAGGTCTGCTTCGGCTTGCTCGCCCAGAGCCCTTGCAGCTTGCCCTCCTTGTCCTCGAACGCGACGAGCAGATCTCCGTCGACGAAGAGCAGGTTCTCGAGCTCCTTCACCGCGGTCGGCAGGTCGTAGCTCCGCAGCACCTTCGGTCCGTCGAACACCACCACCTTGCGACCCGCGCGCAGGATCGGGTGCACACGCGAGCCGTACGCCTCGATCTCCGCCTTCGGCCCGAAGCTCGCGAGGGCTTCTTCGTAGGCCGGCCACGCGAGCTCGTCGAAGACGCCGCCGCGCAGCGACCACGCGAGCGATGGCGCCACGTCGAGCGCCGCGATCGCCGCCGCCGCCTCCGGCATCTCCGCGAGGTGCTCGGCCCGGAGCACGTCCTCGAGCGACTCGAGCTCCTGCGACAGCCGCGGCAGGCCACCCCGCGCGATCCCCGCGATCTTCTCCAGCAGACACTGCCGACGTGCCTCCACGAGCGCGAGCTTGCCCGTCGCGCACGTCTCGAAGGGCTCACGACCGAACGCGCTCGCGACCCCCCGCGTCACGAGCGGCGCGAAGTCGGAATGCGCGACCAGGAGCGCGTGGTTCTTCGAGAACGGCTCGTCGTACTCCAGCGTCGCCTCGGGTTTGGGCGCTTCGAGCGTGAGCCCGAGCTCCAGCGCCGTCTCGAGCACGTCCGGCGCGTAGTTGCCGTCGTCGTTCCATCCCCACGAGCGCAAGTCGACCGGCTGCTTCGCGGCCACGAGCGACGGCGCCAGGCGCGTGAGGATCTCGAAGTAGCGCGCGTCGATCGGCGCGTCGTCTCCATAGTCCCGCTCGGTCGCATAGCGCGTGAGCGCGCCGAGGAACGCCGCGATCTCCGGCGCCGAACCCTCCGCGATCGAGTCGATCGCGCCCACTTCGTCGAGCACGCCGAGCCACGTCGACACCAGCTTCGAGCGCGCGCCTCGCGCCGCCGGCCAGAGCCGCGACAGGCTCGCCCGCACCTCCGACGACTCCTTCGCGAGCGCGACGAGCGGCTCGCGGTAGGTCGTCCAGAAGTCCAGGGGTGCCTTCTTGAGCCCCGAAGCCGTCACCACCTCGCGCAGAAAGCTCTCCTCGATCGAGGGATCCTTCGCGGCGGCGGCGAGCTTGCGCAGCTCCTTCGCCATCCCGTTCCACGGCGGCAATCCGGCCTTGATCCGCTGTACGTTCAAACGCGAAAACCGCGCCGCCGCTTCCTTCGCTCCGAACGCCTTCGTGAGATCCGCCGCATACCCGACGAGCGACTTCGCGGGCACCGCCCCCGCCGTCGTGAACTCCAGGTACGCCGCCGCGCGCACGTCCTCGTCGACCGGCAGCTTGTACGCACGCTCCGCCGTCCGCGCGCGCTCGAAGCACTGCGCCGCGATCCCGGTCGCGTCCTCCGCGAGGAACACCCGCGCCACCTCTTCCCAGAACGACGGCATGAACGCCGGCACGCTGCGCTCGAGCCGCTTGCCGATCTCCACGAACGCATCTCGCGCGTGCCCCGGCTTCGTGCGCGCGCGCATCGCCGCCTTGCGAAACTCGCGCATCACGTCGAGCGCGAAGGACGCCTTCTTCGGATGATGCACGAGCGCCCACGCGGGGAACCCGATCGCGCGTTTGCGCGCGCGTCCGACCTCGGTCGCGTCGGCGACGCGCACGAACCCGAGCGTCCGCATCTCCGCGTCCGTCGCGTCGACCAGCGACTCTTCCACGAGCCGCACCACCGTCCGCTCCGCCACCGCGGGATGCTCGAAGCTCAACGCGACGAGCGTCCCGGTCGTGGTCGGATCCGTCGAGTCGGCGGGGTCAGCCGCCGACGGCCCCGTCTTCGCGCGCACTCCCGCGATGCCGCCCGCGTCGACGATCGACGCCGCCGACCAGCCGTCGTGCGAGGCGTTCTTCGAGGAAGCCTTCGTCGACTCAGTCATCGTCGCCTCCCTCGCGCTCGATCACGCGCTTGCCGTAGATCGCGCTCGCCATCCGCATCCCCTCGGAGAACGCGATCGGCGGCACGTCCCCGAGCCGCTGCGCATCGCCCGCACCGTCGACCCACACGAGATCCTCCGTCAGCGCGTCGCCGTACGCGTCGTCGCCGATCCAGAAGCGCGCCTCGAGCACCGCGCCCTGCTCCACCACGCGGCAGATCACGCAGGGCCCCGAGGTCCGATACCCGAGCGAGCGCGCTGCGCCCCGCGCGTGCGACACCATCTCGAAGCGCCCTCCGCGAAACGACGTCACCTCGGTGTCGTCGCTACGATCGGCCGGCTTCACGAACACCTCGCGGAAGAGCTGCTGAATCTTCTGCGTGAGCCCGAGCTCCGCCGCGAGCTCGCGCAGCCCCTCGAGCTCCCCGATCAACATCGGGTGCGGGATCGTCAGCTCGTCCACCTTCGACCACACGGTCTCTCCGTCCGCGTCCACGAGCCCCACGCCCTTCTTCGCATCCACCGCGCGCAAGAGCCCGGCCGATCCCCCTTTCGGGATCACGACGAGGTTCTCGAGGACCTCGCGGTACGCCGCGTCCTTCCACACCGCCACCAGCACCGCGAGCGGCACCGGCAACGATCGGAGCATCCACGTCTCCACCGTCTGCTCGACCTCGCGCCGATGCGCGTCGAGCAGGTCGACCACCGCAAGCAACCGATCGGCCACCTCGCCGTCGCGAAGGTCCTTCGGCACGCTCGCGAGCACCTGCCCCTTCGGGCTCACCGCCGCCAACTTCCCGCCGCGAATGCCGAGCTGGTAGCCCTTCTCCGCCGCGACGAACCCCGCGACCGGCGTGACCTCCGCGCTAGCCGTCGTCTTCTTGCTCGCCATCGCCCTCTCCCCGCGGCCGACGCCGCACCGATCGTACGTCCCGCTCGCGAGGTTCCCCCCTCGCCTCGACGCCGAGAAGCCACACTCCGCCACGAACCCGAGAAAGAACGAAGGCCACCCGGTGTGAATCCGAATGGCCTCGTTCTCGAGCCCCGCTTTCTCGAGGGGCTGTCACCAGCCTCAAACCTGGATCTGGATCCCGAGCGCCTCGCGCAAACGGAAGTAACTCTCGCTGACGCTGAAGAGCACGAGCTCCTTGAGCTTGTCCTTCGGCGGCAGGTCGATCGCGCCCTCCGGCGGCAACGCCTGGATCATGCGCCGCGCGACCTCGAGATCGTTGCAGACGAGGAAGCCCGCGCGCGTCGCGGTCACCTCGACCATCTGCATCCACACCTTGAGATCCGCACGCCCCCCCTGATCCTCGATGAACTTGCGGCACACCGCGCGGAGCGCGTCCGTCTGCGCCGGGTTCATCTGCGCCGCGAGCTGCTGCGCCCACTGATCGACCTGCGGATCCGCGGGCCCGAGGCCCGAGATGCGCAACGCCGCCAGAAGCAACATCCGCAGCTCGGTGTGCGAGCTGAAGAGCGTCCGGACGAAGTGCTCCGTGAGGTAGTACGACGTGAAGCGCCCGATGACGAACATCAGGTCTTGCGGCGAGTACCCGCTGAGCAGCGTCGAACCGCTGATGACCGCGGGCGGATTCGAGCCCACGAGGTGCGCGAGCCCACCCGGCGCCTGCTGCTGCAGATACAGACGCGGCTGAGTCGGTACGTTCAACACCTGCAGCACGAAGCCCCAGGTGCGCGCGAAGAGCGCGGTGGAGGTCGCGGGATCGACGGGCTTGAGCTTGTCGATCTTCAGCGCCTTGTCCGACGCCTGCTTCACCGCCAACGCCGCGGGCGCCATCAGCTCCATGATCTTGGAGACGTAGCGATCCTGATCGGGGTGGATCAGGTCACTGAACCACATGTTCCGCTCGACGCGCCCACGCGGTCGGATCGGCCCCTGCGGCTTGTACTGCTGATAGAACTGCTGCTGCTCCGCGTCCGCCTTCTGGAGGAAGGAGAGCGTCGCCGCGAGGCACCACGCCTTGTCGTAGGCGCGCGCGTCGAAGTAGAGCTTGTAGAGCGCGCGGTACGAGTCGACCCGATACGGGTCGTGCTTGAGGAGCCACTGATGCTCCTCGATCGCGAGATCGATCTTCTCCGGAATTGCTTGGTAGAGCTCCGCCAAGATCTGGTGCTGCTGCGGATCGTCCGGCTTGAACGACGCCGCGGTCTTGAACGCCTCCGCCGCCGCCTCGAAGTTCCGCTGACGATCGCGGTAGATGATGCCGAGCGTGTAGAAGAGGTTGTACTTGAGATCCTCGCGCCCCGGCTCGCCGACGATCCGGTGGATCATCTTGCGGTAGGCCCGCTCGAGCTGCTTCCAGTCCTTGCGGGTGTTGAGGATCTTGTTGACCGCCTCGAACGCCTTGAGCTGGTCGGCGTCGAGATCGAGCGACTCGTTGAACTTCTCGAGCGCGCGGTCCGCGTCCTTGAGCTCGTCGCGGTAGATGACGCCGATCGTGTACGCGTACTTCGCGCGCACGAGCTTGCGTTCGTCGAGCGACGAGATCATCTCGATGCACTCGATCGCCTTGTCCCACTGACGCGTCTTCTGGTACGCGCCGAGCAGCTTGTGCAGCAGGCGGTGGTCGTCCGGCTTGATCGAAGAAGCCTCGACCCAGCACTCGATCGCCTTGAGCGGATTCTGGAGCTTCTCCTCCCAGAGCACGCCGATCTCGTCGAGCAAGTCGAAGCGAGGATCCGCGTCGTAGACGCTCTCGAGGATCTGCTTCTTGAAGTGCACGACCTGCTGCCACTCGCCGGCCGTCGAGTAGAGGCCGACCACGGCCTCCAACGTCGGGCGGTGGTGCGCGTCGATCTCGAGCGCCTTGTCGAAGAGGTTGAGCGCCTTTCGCCGCTCGCCCTGCTCGCGCTTGATGACGCCCTGGCGGAAGTAGAGGTCGGTGTGCTCCGCGTCGGAGAGCGAGTCGCGCTGGTGGAGCAGGAGCGTCTGGTAGAACTTGAACGCCTTGTCCCACTGCTGCGCGTCGTAATACGCGTTGGCCACGCCGAAGAGCGTCGGCACGTGCGCGGAGTCGATCTGATGCGCGCGCTCGAAGGCCTTGATGGCCTCCTCGTGCTTGCCGAGCTTCGACGCCGCCTCACCGAGCTCGAACGCGAGCTGATGCTGCTCGTGCGGCTCACGCTTGCCGCTCCGCTTGACCAGCATCTCGAGCAGCGGGAACGCCTCCGAGAACCGCTCCGAGCGCCGGTAGTGCGCCACGAGCGGGATCGCCGCGCCCTCGTTGTCGGGATCCTGCTTGAGCGCCGCTTCCCAGACCTGCACCGCGCGCGCGTGCTCGTCGAGACGGTGCTCGTAGAGGTTGCCGAGCTCGACGAGGAGCTCCGCCACCACGCGCGGGCTCTTCTGGTGGCTCGCCTCCTGCTCGTAGAGCTTGGCCGCCGCGAGCCAGTCGCCGCTGTCGACCTGGATCAGGCGCATCGCCCCGAGCGAGGGCAAGTGCCCCGGATCGAGATCGAGCGCCATCTGGTACTTGTCGAGCGCCGACATCCGGTCGCCGAGGTCGCGGTCGAGGATGCGACCGCTGCGGTAGAGCAGATCGACCTGACGCGCCGGGTCGGACACGAGCCGCGCGAGCTGCTCCATCATCTCGAGCGCCGACGCCTGGTCCCCACGCTTCTCGTAGATGCGCGTGAGCGCGTCGAGCGCGTCGACGTTCTGATCGTCGATCGACAGCACGTTCAGGTACGCGTCGACCGCCCGATCGAGGTCGTTGAGGTCGCGCGCGTAGGTCTCGCCGAGCGCCTTGTAGACGCGGACCTTCTCCGCGCGATCCGGCGTCGCGTTGATGTGCCGCTCGTAGGTCTCGATGAGCCGATCCCACTGCTGCAACTGACGGTAGAGCCGCGCGAGCGCGTTGAGCGCGCCCTCGTGCATCGGATCGATCTCGAGGATCTTCTCGTGACACTCCGCCGCACGATCGAGCTTGAGGAAGGACTCCTCCCACATGCCCGCGAGCTGCGTGAGGATCGTGATCCGCTCGCGCTCCGTCGTGACGACCTCGTACTGGACCTGCAGCACCTCGAGCAGGTCCTGCCAACGCTCCGTACGCGCGTAGAGGCGCTCGAGCCCCTTGAGCGCGCGGAGGTTCAGCGCGTCCCGCGCCCGCACCGCCGCATATGTCGCGATCGCCTGATCGACGTCGCCCACGCGGTCCTCGAAGACCTCCGCGAGCTTGAGCTGCGCCTCGACGATCTCCTCCGGCTCCTCGAGCCCCCGCACCTTGCGCTGCAGGACGTCGATGAGCTTCCGCCACTGCGCCTTCTCGCCGTAGATGCCCTCGAGCGCCACGAGCGCCTGCAGGTGCGTCGGCTGCACCTCGATGGCCTTCTCGTAGTAGCCGGTGGCCTGATCGGGGATCCCGAGGTGCGTGGACGCGAGCGCGCCCATCTTCACGTAGGTGTCCGCCGTCACCTTCGGCTCGTCGCTCGTCGCGACGATCTGCCCGTACGTCTGCGCGAGCGCATCCCACTGCTGGGTCTTCTCGTACAGCTCGGCCATCGAGACCATCAGGTACACGTTGCCGGGATCGACGGCCTGGACCTGCTGGTAGTAGGGCAACGCGTAGTCGGGGTGATCGAGCTCCTGCCCGTACCACTTCGCGCATTGAAGGCAGAGCGTGATCTTCGTCTTCTGATCTTCCGCCTCTTGCAGCGCTTCGTTGGCCGCCGTGAGCAGCTCGTTCCACTTGCCTGCCGCCCGCGTGACGCGCGTGAGCTCCTCGAGCGTCTTGTCGTCGCCGTACTCGAGGCTCCACGCGACCTGCAGCGCGTCGAACGCCTGATCGAGATCGTTGAGCTTCTCCTCGTAGACCTTCGCGGTCTTGCGCAGGAGCTTCACGCTCTCGCCGGTGTCTTCCACGTTCTCCACGCGGTTGACGTAGAGCTCGATCAGATCCTCCCAGCGCTTGGCGTCCTTGTGGAGCGCCTCGAGACGCTCGAACGCGTACGGATGCAGCGACTCGAGCTCGACGATGCGCTGGAACGCGCTCGTGCCTCCGTCCGCGTTCTCGAGCGGGCCCGCCCACGTCTTGGCGATCGTGAGGAGCTGCTCGATCTTCTGCGCCGGCTCGTCGAACGCGAGCACACGCTTCTCCATCACCTCGACCGCCTCGCGCCACATCCCCTCGCTGCGGTGGATGTTCTCGAGGGCATCCATCGCGGCGAACGCGCGCGGGTTCACCTCGACCGCTCGGTTGTACGCATCCACCGCGTCGAGCGGCTGCTGCAGCTCGACGTTGTAGAGGTGACCGAGCTGCATGTAGACGTTCTCGATCTGCGCGTCCTCGAGCGACGCCGCGCCGGCGTCGATCAAGCGGTGCAGCGTGTCGACGAGCTCGTGCTTCGCGTCCGCCGCGCGGTGGATCTCCGCGATGTAGAAGAGCGCGCCCGTGTTGCCGGGATCGAGATCGAGCACGCGCTCCCACGCGTCGAGCGACGCCTGCCCGCGCCCGAGCCGCTCGTACGAGATGCGCGCGAGGTCCGAGAAGATCGCGACACGCTGCGCGTCGTCGACCACGTTGGCCTCTCGCTCGAGCACCTCGGTGAGCTCCGCCCAGCGCTCGTGCTGCGCGTGGATGTTCCCGAGCGCGTTCAGCGCCTCGGGATCCTCGCCGCGCAGATCGAGCACCTTCATCCAGAGCTCGATCGCCTTGTCGAAATCACCGAGGTGATCCGACGCCAGCCGCGCCATCTTCGCGTAGATGTCCGCGCGCTGCTGATCGCCGAAGACGACGTCGAGCTCCTTCTCGAACGCGCCGTAGAGCTGCGGCCACGCCTGCTGCCGCGTGTAGATCTCCTGCAGCGCCTTCACCGACTCCGCGTGCTCGGGCTCGAGCTCGCCGAGGACGCGCGAGTAGACCCCGATGGCCTCCTCGGTACGCCGCAGGTCGTTCTCCAGCACCTGCCCCAGGCGGTAGTGGAGGTCGACGAGATCCGCCGGCACGTCCGTC
>JALOQC010000550.1 GCA_025453555.1 Myxococcota bacterium
GACGGGCTCTGGCGCGCGCTCGGGCCCGACGCGCCGTGGATCACGCACGAGGTGCTGGAGCTCCTCGAAGCGCTCGCGCTGCCGTTCGCCGAACGCTTTCGTTGGCCGCACGTCCACGCGTCGCACCGCGATCGCAAGACCCAGCTCCCGAGCTTCGGGCACTTCCTGGAGCTCTGCGAGCTCTTCGGATCCGTCACGTCGCTCGCGCGTACCCCGGTGGAGCTCGCGTTCGTGGACCTCATCGGGTTTCGCGCGTTCAACAACTTGCACGGACAGGATCTCGGCGACGACATCCTCGCTGCGTTCGGCGAAGCGCTCTCGGCGATCCCGGGCGTGCGCACGATCCGCGACGGCGGCGACGAGTTCCTCGTGGTGGGCGCGCCGACGCGCGACGACCTGCAAGTCGAGCTCGAAGCGTTCCTCGATCGTTGGCGCGCGATCTTCGTGGCCCGCTACGGAGAGACCACGCCCGTGGCGCCGCGGGTGCTGGTGGCGCGTGGGAGCGCGGGCGAGCTGCGGCGGACGCGCGAGTCGCTCGGGCGCGCGATCACGGAGACGAAGACGCTCGACGTGGATCCGACGCGCGGCTTCGTGATGCGCATGCGACCGTCGATGCCGCCGAGCGCCTACGACCCGACGTCGTGAGCGCGATGCGTCGGCTGCGGAGCCGCTCCCGCGGACGCGGAGAGCGACCCGCGCAAACCCTGCGCGTCGACGGCGCTCGCCGCGAAAGTTGCGCAGAGAGCTCGAAAAAGCTCGTCTGAACGACCCCTCGAAAGGCGAAGTTGCCGTTTTGGAGCCGGCCGCCAGGCCGAGCGACCCGCGGCACCGTGAGCGTCGCCGTCAGGCGACCGAACCATCGAATTGAAGCGGAGTCGTCGAGGAGAAGTCGAATGATTCCACGAAATCATCGGGCCGTAGGTGAACGCGGTGCCGATGAAATCGTGTTTGTCGTGGGTCGAAGGATTCTTTCGTGGAGCGCGTGACTACGTTCCTGCCTCACGTTCGAGAGTGAGGGGGAATCATGAATCGTCCGAATCGTCTGCTCTGGGTTTCGTTCTTCGTCTTGGCGGTGGGTGCGTGCGATTGGTGGTCGAACGAGCCGCCCTCGTCCGAGAGCACGGCGCCGCCGGCGCAGCGATCGCTCGAGGTCGCGGTGGAGCGTGCGTCCGACATGAGCGCGCAGCGGGCGTTGGCGGAGGGCGCGGTGGAAGCGACGGGCGCCGACACGACGGCGACCGCGCGCGGACTCGAAGAGATCGGTGCGTCGATCGAGGACACGCTGGAGGCGGCGGGCTTTCGCCCGTGTCAGCACGCCTACGAAGCTTCGGTGGAGGCGCGGCTTCGCGAGGGCGAGCGTGCGCCTT
This sequence comes from Myxococcota bacterium, assembly GCA_025453555.1. Taxonomy (GTDB): domain Bacteria; phylum Myxococcota_A; class Polyangia; order Polyangiales; family Houyiibacteriaceae; genus JACKEH01. The sequence continues at coordinate 1,368 of JALOQC010000550.1, forward strand.
CGGAGTCCGCGCGCGACGCGTACCTCGCGGCGTGCGGCAGCCTGCCCGAGGATGCGCGGCGCTGTCTGGTACCGGAGTACCGCAGCCGCAACGCCGAGGCCTGCGACGCGGTGCTCGGGCGCGACGACGTGCGTGGGGGCGCCGACTCGCTCCACGCGATGTTGGTCGAGCCGCGCTGAGCCGAGCCATCGCGTTTTCGATGCGGTCGAACGACACGGTCGATTCGACGCGTCGAACGACGCGGTCGAACGACGTGGTCGAACGACGCGTCGAACGACACGGTCGATTCACGCGGTCGAACGACGCGGTCGAACGACGCGGTCGAACGACGCGGTCGATTCACGCGTCGAACGACACGGTCGATTCACGCGTCGAACGACGCGGTCGAACGACGCGGTCGAACGGTTCGCCACGGCGGACCGTTCGGCCGCGTCGGCTCACCCATGGATCCAGCCGTACGACTTCAGCTTGCGGTGCAGGGTCGTCACGCCGATCTCGAGCTCCGCCGCGGTTCGGGTCTGGTTGCCTTGGTGACGCTCCAGCACCGCGAGGATGTGGGCGCGTTCGATCGCGGCGAGCGAGGTGCTCGCGAGCGCGGGCGGTCGCTCGGAGGAGCCGCCGCGCACCTCCGGCGGGAGATCCATCAGCTCCACGCGATCGCCGGCGCACAGCGCCACCGCGCGCTCCATCGCGTTCGCGAGCTCGCGGACGTTGCCTGGCCAGGCGTACTGCGTGAGCCGCACCGTCGCGGCCGGCGAGAGCCCGCGCATCGTGCGGCCCGCGCGCGCTGCGGCCTCCGCACGCGGATGCGGTAGAAGAGATCCTCTCGGAACTGGCCGGTCGCGACCGCGCGCGAGAGGTCGCGATGGGTCGCGAAGAGCAGCCGCGCGTCGACCGCGCGGGTCTGGTTCTCGCCGACGTGGCGCAGCTCGTGTCGCTCCACCACCCGCAGGAGCTTCACCTGCATCGTGGGCGAGAGCTCCCCGATCTCGTCGAGGAAGAGCGTGCCGCCTTCCGACGCTTCGAACAGGCCGGGGCGGTCGCGCGTGGCCCCGGTGAAGGCGCCGCGCGCGTGACCGAAGAGCTCGCTCTCGAGCAACGCGTCGGGGATGGCGCCGCAGTTCACGGCCACGAACGGTCCTGCCGCGCGTGGTGAACGATCGTGCATCGCGCGCGCGATGCGCTCCTTTCCGACGCCGCTCTCTCCGGTGATGAGCACGGTCGCGCTCACCTGGGCGACCCGATCGACCTGCTCGAGGAGCTCGCGCATCGCGCGACTCGCCGGACGCTCGGGGGATGGCGCGGGGCGCTCGTCCGGCCGGCGCGGGGCGATCGAAGCCCGCGAGCGCTCGCTGCCTCGCGCCGGCGACGGCGCGACGAACGTGGGTGCATCGAACGACGGAAGACGACGCTCGGACGCCGTGCGGCGCGGCTCCCGCGCTTGCTCGCGCGCGGTCGAGAGACCGAACCAGCCCTCGGCGGACTCCGCGGTCGAGAGGTCGATTCGGCGCTCGGCGGACTCCGCGAGCGGTCGCTCCGCGGGAGTCTCGGGCTCGTGCCGTCCGCGTTCGTCGTCGAGCACCGGAGTCGCCGGCACGCGCTCGTGGGTGACGAGGGTGCTCACGAAGCGACACGTCGTGCCCGCACACGCCGCGCACTCCGTCTCGCGAACCGAGACCGCGCGCCCCGTGCAGCGGCTGAGGTAGCCGGCGAGCACACCCGCGATCGTCCAGCAGGAAGGGTGGGTCGCGTGCGCGACGCCGCGTACGGAGGGCTCCACCTCGAACGAGGCCTCCACCGCCACGCCGCCCGACGCGAGCGGGTCGTCGGCTCCGACCACGCGGAAGAGCCCGGCGAGCGCGTGGACGCGGAGCCCGACCTCGCGCCAGGCGTCGCCGGTCCAGCCGAGCTCGTCGTGCAAGGCGTTCGCCACGAGCCAGCCTTGCGTGTACCCCCACTCCGTCAGGACACCGCGCGCCGCGTCCTCGCCGAGCGCGTCGACGAGGCTTCGTCGCAGCGTCGCGATCGCGTGGGTGTCGAGGAGCACGGCGCGCCGGCCCGCGAAGCGAATCACACCGTCGCGCGGCGCGAAGGCGACGAGCTCGTCGTCGAAGTGTGCGTCTGCCATGCGTGTCCCGTTTCCACGATTCGATCGCGGAGCTCTCGCGCGTCCGCAGGCGGCCGCGGGAATCCCCGGCGTGCATCGACTCCGTGCATCGACTGCGGCGCTCGACGACGGCTCTCGATCCACGCTCTCGACGAAAGCTCATCGCGACGCCCCGCGCTCCCCCGGTCTGCGCCGAGAGCGTCACTTCGACGGAGCATACGTCGAAACGACGTAGTGCCACACGCGCTCTCGTCGATTGTGCGCGGAGTGGTGCGATGCGCAGCGGACGCCGTCCGAGAACTGCACGAATCGCTGAAACCATCGGGCCGCGCGTGCAGGCCAGCCGAGGATTCGTCGGCGCTCCATCCGCGCGATGGACGGGGAATTGAAGCGGAATCGTGCAGCTTCGCGGACGCCGTCCGAGAACTGCACGATCCCGCGAAACCATCGGGCCGCGCGAGAGCGCGGAGCCGATGAATCGACGTCACGCGCGACGCGAAACCGCGCGGCTCGGTTCGTGCTCCTGCTCGCGGTGAACGCGGCGGTGAACGTCGTGCTCGTCACCGCTCGCCGCACCCGCGTCGTGCGTTCACGCGGCGCCGATGAATTCGCCACCCCGACCGAAGAAGCAAAAGGACGACCGCCATGCAGGAGCGAGCTCCGGAGCCCCGCGAACCCGACACCGATCGCGCAGCGAGCTCACCCGCGGCGACGTATGTCCGACTGTTCTGGCCACCGACGCCACGGAGCGCGCCGGCCACGCGCGGCGAGCACGCGGTCTGGGAGGACGAGGGAGGTGCGATCCTTCGCGCGGACGAGCACGTCGAGACTGCGCGCCACGCGGAGGATCCGAGCGTCGCGGTCCCGAGCGCTTCGCGGGAGGGCGCGAGCGCTTCGCAGGTGGAGCTTCGGCGCGCTTCGCCGGCGGAGATTTCGAACGATTCTCCGGTGGAGATCGCCGGAGCTTCGCAGGCGGAAGTCGCGAGCGATCTGCAGGCGGAATTTTCGAGCAACGAGCCGCTGGAGACGTCGAGTGTCTCGGGTGAGACGAGCGTGGGCGTGGCGCAGCCGCTCGTCGCGTTCGTCGGGACCTATCCGCCTCGACGGTGCGGCCTCGCCACGTTCACGGCGGACCTGAGCGGGGCGCTGCGCGCGTTCTACCGGGAGTCCGAGGCCCAGGACGGCTTCGCCGAGGGGCCGCGTACGAGCCGACGGCCGCATTCGTGGCGCGCGGCGGCGAGCGAGGGGCGTGCGGGAGGTGGGCACGATCCGGGGGGACGGCGTTCGTTCGACGGACACTGCCCCGTGGTGGCCATGACCGACGTCCAACACGGCTACGAGTACCCCGCGGACGTCACGTTCGACGTCGCCGAACAGTCCGCGAGCTCGTACGCCGACGCGATCGAACAGTTGAACGAGAGCGACGTCGACGCGATCAGTCTACAGCACGAGTACGGCATCTTCGGTGGTGAATGCGGGAGCCTCGTGCTCGGGTTCTATCGACGTTTGCGTGCGCCCATCGTCACGACCTTGCACACGGTCGCCCCGACGCCGAATCCACGTCAGCGCGCCATCATGGACGAGATCTGCGTGCGGTCGGAGCGGCTGGTGGTCATGAGCCGCGGTGCCGCGGAGCTGCTGCGGCGGTTCATCCGTCGGCGACCGGAAAGGTCGAGGTCGTGCCGCACGGGGTTCCCGCGGTGCCGACGCGAGAGGACGCGAAGAAGGAGCTCGGGCTCACCGGTCGCATGGTCCTGCTGACGTTCGGTCTGTTGTCGCCGGGGAAAGGGATCGAGCACGTCATCGAGGCGTTGCCCCGCATCGCGGCCGATCACCCGGACGTGCTCTACGTGGTCCTGGGGGCCACGCATCCACGCGTGCGCGCCGAGCACGGCGAGACGTACCGACAGATGCTCGTCACGCTGACCCGTCGGCTGCGGATGGAGGGGCACGTCGTCTTCCACGACCGCTTCGTCGACGCGGAGGAGCTGACGACGTTCCTCGGCGCCGCGGACGTGTACCTGACGCCGTACCTCGATCTCGATCAGGCGACCTCGGGCACGCTCGCGTACGCGGTCGGGGCGGGGCGCGCGACGATCTCGAGCCCGTACCGATACGCCGAGGAGCTGCTCTCCGAGGGACGTGGGCGACTCGTGGCGGCGGGAGACTCCGACGGCATCGCGCGCGGCGTGTGCGAGATCGCGAGCGACGCGCAGCTTCGGGAGGACATGGAGCGCGCAGCGGGGCTCTTCGGTCGTGAGATGCGGTGGCCGGTGGTGGCGAGCGCGTACGCACGAATCTTCGCGGAGGTCGTCTCGCAAGCGCGCCGCGAAGCGGCATCCGGCGTCACGCGTCTGCGAGCAGGGCAGCGGGCTCGACGTCCGTCGGATCGAGCAGGGGCGTCGCTGGCCGACGCGAGCGAGCTCGTGCGTGGGGACGCATCGAGCGGGGGGGCGACGGAGGCGGCGAGGGGGGCGCCGCGGGCCGACGCGAGCGAGCTCGT